>NZ_JBQEMR010000012.1:0-95241 GCF_052045015.1 Stenotrophomonas sp. 22692 | reverse complement strand
TTCTCCCCCCCCCCCCCCCCCCCCCCCCCCCCCCCCCCCGCTACCGATTATTTCTGCCGGTACTTCGGCACGAACACCTTGTTCACCGCGTCGGCCAGCTGGTCCGGCGGCAGCAGGCCTTGGTCGAGCAGGAAGTTGTTGAACGCCAGGCGGTCAAACTTCGCGCCCAGTGCCAGCTCGGTCTGCATGCGCAGCTCCAGGATGCGGGTGTAGCCGTAGAAGTAGCTGCCGGCCTGGCCCGGCATGCGCACCATGTAGCGGTCCAGCTCCTGGGTGGCCATCGCCTTGGACAGGCCGACCTGCTCCATCAGCACGCGCTCGCCGTTGGCGCGATCGGTCAGGCCGAGGTTGAGCATCGGGTCCAGCATCGCGCGCGCGGCACGCAGCAGGCGGAACTGCAGGGCGATCATCTGACCGTCCAGCGGTTCGTAGGGCACCATCTCGGCCTCGGCATACAGTGCCCAGCCTTCCACGTTCACCGAATTGAACGCGAACATGGTGCGTGCCAGCGACACGCCACGCTCGACCATCGCGGTGAACTGCAGCTCGTGACCGGGGCGGCCTTCATGCGCGCTCAGCGTCCATGCCGCCGCACCGAAGTTGAAGTCGTCGTACTGCGCGCCCGGGCCCGCTGCCGGGTTGCCCAGCGGCAGCACGAAGGTGCCCTGCTGCCCGGTGTTGTTGACCAGCGGTGCCGGCAGGAAGTGCGGCGCCGGGCTGGCCGCGCTCTCGGCGGCCGAGCCCAGGCGCATCTGCATGGCGCGCTGGGGCACGTCGACGATGGCGTGTTCGCGGATCAGCGGATCGATCGCATCGATCACCTTGCGGTAGTGGCCTTCCAAGTGATCGTCGGCGATCTTGTCGGCCTTCAGTGCGCGGATCACCGCTACCGGATCGCTCGGGTCGGCCACCTTCAGGCCCTTGTCCTTCACCACCAGCGGCGCCAGCTGCTGCATCGCCGAGCGGGTTTCCATGAACTCCAGCTGCGCGCGCTGCATCAGCAGCTTCGGGTCGATATCGATACCGACCTGCTTGAGCTGGTAGGCGTACAACGGTGCCGGCAGGCGCGCGTCGGTACGCGCCTTCGGCAGCACCTCCTTGCGGGTCCAGGCGGCGTAGTCCTTCATCTGCCCGGCCAGCGCCTTCATCGCTTCATCGGCGCCGGCAATCTGGTACTTCTTCAGCAGCGACTCGATGCCGGTGATGTAGGTCTCGACGTTGTCCAGCGACTGCTGCACTTCGATCTTGGTCGGCTGCAGCAGGCTGCTGTCCTTCAGGCGTTCTTCGTAGCGCTGGCGGGCCAGCGTGGTGAACGCGGTGCCGCCCGGCTGCAGGCCGGCATAGGCCTTGAGGCGGTCAAGCGCCTTGGCCCGGCGCTCGGCCGGCACCTGGTCGGACAGCAGCAGGTTGAGGCCGCTGAACACGGTCTGCGGCGCATCACTCCACGGCAGCAGGTATTTCTCGTTGAGCTCGCTGCCTTCGATGTTCTGGCTGGCGGCGTGGATCATGATCTCCAGGTCCTGGCGGACGTTGGGATCCTTCTCGGTGGCCAGCTTTGCCTTGAGTTCATCGCGGGCTTTGGCCATCGCGGCGCGATAGCGCTTGCCGTTGTCCGGGCCAAGGTCTGCGACCTTGTCGTCGTAGCCGGGAACGCCGAAGAAGCCGGTTTCCTCCGGCTGGAACGGGCCTTGTGCATCAAGCAGGATCTGCGCCAGTGCATTGCTGCGGGCAACCCAGGCCGGGCTGGCCGGAGTAGTGGCCTTGGCAGCCGGCGCGGCCAGGGCCGGCGGTGCGGACAGCAGCGGTGCGGCAGTCAGGGCCAGGGCAACGGCGAACGCAATCGGCTTCATGGTGCACTCCAGGACAGGGTTGCCCGCACCCTACGCGCTCAGCGCGGTGGCGACAATCGGCCGGAGGTCACAACGCCGCGGTCAGCGGGCATTCGCCGCGATCACGGCAGGCCTGCAACTCGCACTCTCCCGCAGCCTCGTCGTCATCCAGCGCGGTCAGATCGAAGGTCTGCTTGTCTTCGGCCAGTACATACATCACCGGGTAATCCCAGACTTCATCGCGACGGCTGCCCTGCACGAACAACCGCCCGTGCGCATGCGGTCCTTCCAGCGCAACGGTCAGGCCGACATCGCGCTGGCCGTTGATCGCGGTCTGCATGCTGCCCAGCGGCATCGATTCGATATGCAGCGGCTCGCCGAAGGCTTCCACCAGTTCGATGCTGCAGCCCGCGCGACGCAGCGCTTCGCGCATCGGCGGGCTCTCGCGTGCCGCCTCGCTCCAGCGCAGCACGCTCCAGGTCACCACGCCACCTGCGCCGCCCAGCACCAGCACCACCGTCAGCGGCATTGCCCAGCGCCAATGGCGGCACCACCAACCGGCGGACGTCTGTCGATGGGCGGGAATCGGTGGTGGCAGGGTCATCGGCGGGCTCCTTCCCGGCTGCGGATCAGGGCTTCAGGCAACGTCCCAGGAAGGCTTCGGCCACGCGGTAGCGATGCAGGGCATCGGCGCCGGACAGGCCATGCTTGGCACCCGGGTAGGTCATCAGCTCGAACGGCTGTGCACGCTTCTGCAACGCGCTCATCAGGCTGGTCGAATTGGTGAACAGCACGTTGTCGTCGGCCATGCCGTGGATCAGCAGCAGCGGCGAGCGCAGGCCGTCGATATGGGTCAGCACGCGCGCTTCGCGGTAACCCGCTTCATTGCGCGCCGGCAGATCCATGTAGCGTTCGGTGTAATGGCTGTCATACAGGCCCCAGTCGGTCACCGGCGCACCGGCCACGCCACAGGCGTACTGGTTCGAGGCCTTGGCCAGCAGCATCAGGGTCATGTAGCCACCGTTGGACCAGCCCTGCACGCCGATGCGCGCCGGGTCCACCCACGGTTGCTGCTTCAGCCAGGTCACGCCGCGCAGCTGGTCGGTCACTTCCACCGTGCCCTGCTTGCCATACAGCGCACCACCGAAGTCACGGCCACGTCGCGGGGTGCCACGGTTGTCCAGCGAGAACACCACGTAGCCCTGCTGGGCCAGATACTGGTTGAACAGGTGGTCGCCACGGCCGGGCCAGCTGTCGGTGACGGTCTGGCTGGCCGGGCCGCCGTAGACGTACACCGCCACCGGGTAGCGCTTGGACGGATCGAAGCCGGCCGGCTTGATCAGGCTGTAGTTCAGCGGGGTCTTGCCATCGGCCGCGGTCAACGTGCCGAACTCGACCGGGCGCTGCGCATCGCGGTAGCGCGCATACGGGTGCTTGGGATCGGCCAGGTCGTTCTCCACCAGCGTAGCGATCTTCTCGCCGTTGGCGCGGAACAGTTCAATCTGCGGCGGCGTAGTGCTGTTGGACCAGCTGTCAACGTAGACGCTGGCATTGCGGGCGAACGTGGCGCTGTGCATGCCCGGTGCCTTCGACAGGCGCTGCGGCTCGCCGCCCTGCAGCGACACCGCGTAGATCTGGCTTTCGCGCGAGGTCTCGATGCCGGCACGGAAGTAGGCCTTGCCGGCCTTTTCATCGACCGCCAGCAGTTCGTCCACCGGCCAGTTGCCGTGGGTCAGCGCGGTGGCCTTGCCCTTGCCGTCGATGCGGTACAGGTGCTGGAAACCACTGCGCTCGGACGACCACAGCACGCTGCCGTCTTCCAGGAAGCGCAGGCTGTTGTGCAGCGGCACCCAGGTCGGGCTGGTCTCGTGGGCGAGCACGCGCTGGCGGTTGGAATCGAGCGCCACTTCCACCAGGTCCAGCTGCCTCTGGTCACGCGACTGGCGCTGGAAGCTCAGGTGCTGCGCATCGCGCCAATCGACGCGGGCCAGGTAGATGTCCTGTTCCTTGCCGAGGTCGACCCAGCGCGGCTGCGCGTCGGCGGCCGGTGCGATCACGCCCAGCTGCACGCGCACGTTGGCATCGCCGGCGGCCGGATAACGCTGCTCGATCACGTCGGTGCGGTCGGCGTAGACCTCGTAGCGCTTCTGCACCGGCACCGGTGCCTCGTCGATGCGGGCAAAGGCAATGGCCGAATCATCCGGCGCCCACCAGTAACCCGTGTGGCGGTCCATCTCCTCATCGGCGACGAACTCGGCCACGCCGTTGCCGATGGTGGTGCTGCCATCACGGGTCAGCTGCAGCTGCTTGCCACTGGCCAGGTCGATCACCCACAGGTTGCGGCCGCGGATGAAGCTGACGAAGCCGCCCTTGGGCGACAGCTTGGCGTCGGTGGCGAAGCCTTCACCGTGGGTCAGCTGGCGTACCGCGGCCTGGCCCTGCTGCTTGAGGTCGTACAGGTACAGCTCGCCGCCCAACGGGAACAGCAGGCGCTGCGCGTCCGGCGACCACTGGTAATCGACGATGCCGGTCATCGCGGCGATGCGCTGGCGTTCGCGGCGTGCCTTTTCCTCATCGCTGAGGGTTTCGGTGCCGGGCAGCACCACCTTGGAATCGACCAGCAGCCGGGTCTGGCCGCTGCTGATGTCGTAGGTCCACAGGTCCAGCTGGTTGCGGTCGCTGTCCTTGCCGCGCAGGAAACTGACCTGCGAACCGTCCGGCGCCACCTTCGGCTTCATCAGGGTCGGGCCGGACAACGGCAACGGGCCGGTGATGGCTTCCAGGGTCAGCTTTTCAGCGTGGGCGGCGGTTGTGGTGGCGAGCATGAGGGCGAGCGAAGCGAACAGGTGGCGCATGGAGGATCCCGGCAAACGGCAGGTCCACCCCGGCTCGGAGCACGGGGCGGTCGTTCCCCATCCTAACCAAGCCCGTGCAGGAAGGCAGCATGACCTTTTGCCCATAAGGAATGCTGACGAGTGCCGACCAACGGCCGGCACCCACCGTCCTGGGTCAACGCTGGCCGAACAGGTGCTTGCGCTCTTCGTCGCTGAGCGGCTTGCCGGCGTTGGGGTTCACCTGCTGGCGCAGGGCATAGGCGCGCTGGGTGGCCGGGCGTGCGGCGATGGCGTCGTGCCAGCGCTTGAGGTTCGGGAACGCGGCGAAATCCACCGGCAGCTTGTCGTAGGCGCCGATCCACGGATAGCTGGCCATGTCGGCGATGCTGTACGCGTCGCCGGCAAGGAAGGCGTGCTGGGCCAGGCGCTTGTCCATCACCCCGTGCAGTCGGCGCACCTCGTTGTCGTAGCGCTCGATGGCATACGGGATCTTGTCCGGCGCATACACGTTGAAGTGGCCCATCTGGCCGCTCATCGGGCCCAGGCCGGCCATCTGCCAGAACAGCCATTCCAGGGTGGTGACGCGGCCGCGCGGGTCGCTGGGCAGGAACTGGCCGGTCTTTTCGGCCAGGTACAGCAGGATCGCGCCGGACTCGAACACGCTCAGCGGGGCGCCGCCATCGGCCGGGGCGTGGTCGACAATCGCCGGCATCTTGTTGTTCGGCGAGATCGCGAGGAATTCCGGCTTGAACTGGTCGCCCGAGCCGATGTTGACCGGGTGGATGCGGTACTCCAGGCCGGCTTCTTCCAGCAGCAGGGTCACTTTGTGGCCGTTCGGGGTGGGCCAGTAATACAGGTCGATCATGGCGGCGGCTCGGGGTGCGGAAAGGAACCTGAAGTCTAGTGCGTGAGTTGGGTTGGCACCGTCATGGCGGGCCGGTAACCTCGCGGCTCCCCCGAAACGCACTGTCCTGCATGAGCCACAGTCCTCGCCCCCTGTCCCCGTTGTCCTCGCTGATCTTCGCCTCGCGCTGGCTGCAGCTGCCGCTGTACCTGGGCCTGATCCTTGCCCAGTGCGTCTACGTGTTCCTGTTCGGCAAGGAACTCTGGCACCTGCTGTCCCACTCGGTCTCGATGGGCGAACAGCAAATCATGCTGATCGTGCTGGGCCTGATCGACGTGGTGATGATCTCCAACCTGCTGGTGATGGTGATCGTCGGCGGCTACGAGACCTTCGTCTCGCGCCTGCGCCTGGAAGGCCACCCGGACCAGCCGGAATGGCTGAGCCACGTCAACGCCAGCGTGCTGAAAGTGAAGCTGGCGATGGCGATCATCGGCATCTCCTCGATCCACCTGCTGAAGACCTTCATCGCCACCAGCGCGCTGAAGGGACTGCCGCTGTGCAAACCGGAACAATGGGCCGCTGCAGTGTCGTCGGCTTCGACCAGCTTCTACAACGCTGGCGTCGATACCTGCACGACCATGACCCAGGAAGGCGTGCTGTGGCAGACCATCATCCACTGCGTGTTCATCCTGTCGGCGATCGGCATCGCCTGGACCGACAAGCTGATGTCCAACAGCCACAGCAAGTCCCACGACAAGTCGCACGACCACTGAGGTCGTTGCCAGCAGCGGCATGACGCCGTTGCCCGTCCCGGCCACCACCCCTTGTACGCGGCGGTGGCCGGGATGCTAGATTGCACCCTCGCCGTTGCCGGCGGTGGCGTCGGGAAACGTCACCCTGCCGCGCCCGGACCCCAGGTCCCGGCCATGCGTATCAATGATTTACGTCACGTCGTCTTCTAGAGGGGAGCAGGATGTCGCACGTCTCAACGATCACCGCCGCGCGCCGGTGGCTGCCGGTTGCCCTGGCACTGGCACTGGCCGCCTGCTCGGGCAAGGAAGAATCCGCAGCGCCTGCTGCCGCCACGGCGCCTGCCGCTGCTGCACCCGCCGCACCGGTGGTCGCTGCCAAGGTGCAGTCGATGGGTACCGAGCAGCTGCGTGAGTCGGCCAGCCAGGCGTTGCGCGAGAACCGCATGTATGCACCGGCCGGCGACAACGCCATCGAGTACTACCTCGCCCTGCGTGACAAGACGCCGGACGACGCCTCGGTGAAGAGCGCGCTGACCGATCTGCTGCCCTACACCCTGATCGCCGCCGAGCAGCACCTGGGCCGCGAGGACTACACCGAGGCGCAGCGCCTGGTGGCACTGATCGAGAAGGTGGATGCCTCCGCCCCCGCACTTCCGCGCCTGAAGGAAGGCCTGGCCAAGGGCGTGGAAAACGCCGCCAAGCGCACCGAGACCGAAGCCGAGAAGGCAAAGAAGGACGCCGAGGACCGCAGCAAGCAGCAGATCGAACAGCAGCGCCTGGCCGAACAGCGCACCAAGGAAGCCGACGCGGCCAAGCAGATCGCCGCGCAGCAGGATGCCGCACGCCGCGACAACGAGCGCCAGGAGGCCGAGCGCCAGGCCGCGGCCCGTCGCGATGCCGAACAGAAGCAGCAGCAGGCCGCCGCCCAGCAGGCCAGCGCCGCGCGCCAGGCAGCCGCCGCCGCAGCTCCCACCCTGCGCCCGGTCAGTACGCCAGCGCCGCGCTATCCGGCCGAAGCCCTGCGTTCGGGAACGTCGGGGGAAGTACTGGTGGAGATCACCGTGGGCACCGACGGCTCAGTGGTCAGCGCCCGCGTGCTGCGCGCAACGTCCGGACGGACCTTCGACCGCGAAGCCCTGAACGCGGTCAAGCGCTGGCGCTTCGAGCCGGTCAACGCGCCGGTCACCACCCGCCGCACCCTGGTGTTCGCGCCGGGCGGCTGACCGCAGAAAAGGGGACGGAGGGGATCAAGTCGTTTCTGCCGCCTCCATGACGCCAAGGCCCGGTCCGTCCGGGCCTTGTCCGTTTCAGGCCGCGCCATCAATCAGGTGCTGCAGGGCAGGATCGCGCGCGACCAGCACCTGGAACAGGCCCAGCGCATGCAGGCCCGGCAGCAACGCACGCAGGTCAGCTTCGGCAGTGGCGCGGAAGGCGGGATCGCTGGACGGATCCTGCCAGTCACGAACGCTGGCCAGGAAAGCACCTACGCTGCCCTTGCGCACGGTGACGCCGTTCACCTGCACGTCGTTCTGATGGTCGGGAAGAATGTCCTGTGGCTGCATGGGGAAGCGCTCCGTTGAAGTAGGCTCCAGTGTCGGGACGCGGACGCGACGTTTCTGCCGTATAACTGCCAATTGATATGGCAGATCAGACAACCACCGGATTACTCGACCCCACGTTGGCCGATACCGCCGACGGACCGGTGGTGCTGGCGGCCGGGCTGCGCCAACGCGGTATGCGTCGCACAGCGCGCCACCGGCATGCCCGTGGGCAGCTGCTGGGTGCACACCAGGGGCTGCTGCGGATCGCCGCCGACGACCTGCACTGGCTGCTGCCCGCAGGTCACGTCGCCTGGATACCGCCCTTGCTGCCCCACGCGCTGCTGAGCGCAGACGGGTTCGATGGCTGGAGCCTGTACTTCAACGCCGAGGCCTGCCTGGGCCTGCCCGCCACACCGCGCATTTTCCAGCCCAATGCACTGCTGCGGGCGGCGACAACACGTGCGCTGCGATGGCCCCACCAGCCACTGGATGCTGCGCAGGCACGACTGGTCGGTGTGATCGCCGATGAGATCGCCGCCAGCACGCCTCTGCCGCTTGCCCTGGCACAACCGCGTGACCGGCGACTGCAGAAGATCGCCGCCGCACTGGCGCGCGCACCCGAAGACGGCCGCAGCATCGAGGACTGGGCCGCCAGCAGCGGCCTGTCCGGCCGCAGCCTTGCCCGCCGTTGGCAGGCCGAAACAGGCATGACCTTGAGCCAGTGGCGGCAGCGCCTGCGCGTGCTGCTGTCGCTGCCACGCCTGCTGGCGGGCGAACCGGTGATCAGCGTCGCGCTGTCGATGGGCTACGACACGCCCAGTGCGTTCATCGCCGTGTTCAAGCGCGAGATGGGAGTGACGCCTGCGCGGTACGGGGAGGACTGACGTATCCAGCACTCCCTCTAGCCTTCCTTGCGACCTAAGCTGCTTGCTGATTTCAGGAGCGCAACAGATGAAGTACGACGACGCCAGCTGGCATTCCGGGGGTGACTTCCCTTCGGATCTTCCTGCAGAGGCCGGTGCCACTCACATCGGTATGTACCTGGCATGGCTGCTGCTACAGGGCATGGCAAGCGAAGAGCTCGCCGAGGACGCAGAAGAAGACCTGCAGGCGCTGCTGGAACGCAGAACGACGCCAGGCCTGTTCCTGCTGGAGTGCAGCGACGGCAAATTCGTCGACGATCTGATCAGTGATGAAGCCAACACGTTCACCGCTGCGTACTACGACCTCGAGAATGGCCAGTACCTGGACGACTATGAGGGACAGCTGGGCGCCAATGTCCCGGATTTGTACCACGTCGCCGATACCTGGGAGAACTTCGATCGACTGGCACCGGTGATTGCCCAGCGTTTCGCCATTTGGCAGGCAACGCAGTCCTGAAATCAACGAGGCCCGGAATGACCGGGCCTCGTTTCAGATCCGCCGGGCATGGCCCGGCGCTACCACCCGCACTTAGCCGGAGATCGCCAGACGCTCATTGTGGTAGCGCCGCACCGCGGCGAACCACAGCAGTGCGGCCAGGCCGAGGCTGGCGCCCAGGTAGATGGCCCAGACTGCCGGCGTGATCGGCTCGTGGCGGATCACCTTCAGCAGCATCTGGTTCTGCGACAGGAACGGCACGGCGTACTGCCACAGCTCGCTCTTCAACGGATAGGCCACCAGCGCGTAACCGGGCATCATCGGCAGCAGCATCAGCCAGGTCATGTGGCTCTGCGCCTCCTTCATGCTCTTGGCTGCGGCCGACAGGAAGGTCAGCAGCGAGGTGCCGATCATCAGCATCGGCAACATCACCAGCAGCATCTGCAGCATCGAACCGACATTCATGTTGAACTGGCGGCCGATGTTGCCGGGCGCGATCTGCGCGCTCACCTTGAACGCGACCAGAGTCAGCAGCAGCGACACGAAGCCGACCACGCAGGCGGCGGCGATCTTGCCGCTGACGATCGCGCTGCGCGAGCCCGGCGTGGCCAGCAGTGGTTCCAGCGACTGCCGTTCGCGCTCGCCGGCGGTGGCGTCCATCACCAGGTAGGCGCCACCGATGAACGAGGTCAGCGTCAGCAACACCGGCAGCAGCATCGACAGGATCATGCCGCGCTTGGCTTCGGCACTGGCCAGGTCCTGGCGCGCCACGTCCAGCGGCCGCGCGACCTGTGCGTCGATGCCACGCGCCATCAGGCGCAGCGCACCGATCTGGCCATTGTAGGTCGCCAGTGCCGCCTCCAGGCGTGCGCTGGGCACTTCTGCGGCGCGACGGGTACTGTCCTTGATCACCTCCACCAGCGCCGGCTTGCCATCGGCCCAGTCCTTGCCGAAGTCATCGCTGATGCGCAGTGCCACGTCGATCTGCTGGCTGCGGATGGCCTCGGCCAGGTCCTTCGGTGCCGGCGCGGCGTTCAGCCCCTGCGCGGCGAGGAAACGCACCAGATTGGGGGCGTTGTCCGCACCGATGGTCGGAATCTGCAGCGGTTGTTCAATCTGGGTGCGCACCCGGCTCTCGGCCAGCTTGCCCATGCCCAGCAGCAGCACCGGGTACAGCAGCGGCCCGAACAGCAGGGTCAGCAGCAGCGTGCGGCGATCACGGGAAAGGTCGCGCAGTTCCTTGCGCATCACCGTCATCAGGGTCGACATCATGCTCATGCGTGCAGGCCCTCTTCGCTGCCGATCAGTTTCACGAACGCATCTTCCAGGTTGGATTCGCCGGCCTGCGCACGCAGTTCATCGGCGCTGCCGGCAGCCATCACCGTGCCCTTGGCAATGATCACGATGTGATCGCACAGCGCGGCCACCTCCTGCATGATGTGGCTGGACAGGATCACGCAGCGGCCCTCTTCGCGCAGACCCAGCAGGAAGCGGCGCAGTGCGCGCGTGGTCATCACGTCCAGGCCATTGGTCGGCTCATCGAGAATGACGTTGCGTGGGTCGTGCACCAGCGCGCGGGCAATCGCGGTCTTGGTGCGCTGGCCCTGCGAGAAGCCATCGGTCTGGCGGTCGAGGATATCGCCCATGTCGAGTGCATGTGACAGCACCTCGATGCGCTCGCGGATGCGCTCGGCCGAGAGACCATGCAGTTCGCCGAAGTAGGCGATGTTCTCGCGCGCGGTCAGGCGCTTGTAGACACCGCGCGCGTCGGGCAGCACGCCAAGGTGGCGGCGTACGTCCACCGGATTGCGCGCAGCATCGACACCATCGACGCTGATGCTGCCCTGGTCGGGGGTCATCAGCGTGTACAGCATGCGCATGGTGGTGGTCTTGCCGGCACCATTGGGGCCAAGCAGGCCGGTGATGCGGCCATCCTCGGCGCGGAAGCCGACGTTGGAGACCGCCTGGATGCGGCCCGTGCGGGTGTCGAAAGCCTTGTGCAGGTTGTCGGCGACGATCATGGTTCCCATCCGTTGAACGAGGTGAACGCCGGCACGTAGCTCAGCGTGTCCAGGCAGCCGGCATCCAGCGCCTTGGCATCGGTCTTGTCGATGAACTGGCCGAGCAGGCGCGGCATGCAGCCGGCGGTCAGGGTGCCGTGGCCCTGGCCGCGGGCGACCAGCGCGCGGCCATTGGGCAGGCCCTTGAGCACCTGCTCGGCATAGCGCGGCGGCGTCACCGGGTCCAGCTCACCGGACAGCAGCAGCGCCGGTACGTCACTGCGCAGCGGCACGGCATTGCCTGCCGGTGCCGGCCGGTGCGGCCATGCCGGGCAGGCGGCGAAGAAGGCACTGGCCACGTCGTTGCCGAACAGGCGCTCGGGATCTTCGGCCGGTGCGTGGTAGCGCGGCGCATCTTCGCTGCAGATCACCGACCACTGCATGCCACGATTGATCTGGAAATCCATGCTGCGGTTCGCACCACGTGCCAGCGACGCCAGCGGTGCATAGCGGCCATGCGCGGCTTCATCGAGAACCAGCGGCAGCAGCGAGGAATACTGCGGCACATAGGAGAAGGCGAACGCCAGGCCGATCACGCTGTCCGGACTCAGTACATCCTGCCGGGTCTGGTTGGTGCCGGGGTCGCGATACTCCACCGAGACCGGCGCACGGCGCAGGGTCTCGACCACGCTGCGCAGCTGCGCGCGGGTGTCGGTCGGGAAGCGCTTGCTGCAGGCGGCATCCTTGCGGCACTGCGCCGATTGCAGGGCGATCGCATCCTCGAACGTCGTGGCGAAATCACCGCCCACCACCAGCTCATTCGGCACTACGCCATCGATGACGATGCTGCGCGTGTGCTGTGGATAGGCACCTGCATAGCGCTGGGCCACGCGCGTACCGTAGGAGCCGCCGACCAGGTTGATACGCTCGACGCCCAGCGCCTGACGCACCGCATCCAGATCAGCAATGGCCTCGGTGGTGGTGTAGAAGCGCGCATCGGCCCGCCCCCGCAGCGAAGCGGCGCAGCGCTCGGCGTAATCGCGCAGCGACGCTTCAGTGGGTGCGGCATCCTCGTCCATGGCCAGTTCCTTGCCATCCGCGCCACGGCAGTTGAGCGGGTTGGAGCCGCCGGTACCGCGCTGGTCGACGAGGAAGATGTCGCGCTGCTTGCGCACCTGGCGCAGGGCGGTATCGACAATGACGGCCACCTCGCTGGCTGCCTGGCCAGGACCACCGGCCAGGAAGAACACCGGATCGGGCTGGCTGCTGCCGCCATCGCCCGATTCCAGCCAGGCGATGCGCAGGCCGACGCGTCGACCATCGGGCCGGGCCCGGTCCTCAGGCACCTGCAGGGTGGCGCACTGCGCTTCCACGTTGGCGCTGGCGCCTTCGGTGGACAGCGTGCAGGGCTGGAAATCGATGCTGCCGAAGCGGCGGCTGGGTGCATCGCTGGCGCCTTCGGCGCCGGGTGACGGTGACTGGCTGCAACCGGCAAGCATCAGGCTGGCCAACGCTGCGGCCAGCGCGAGGTGGTGTCTTTGCATCGTGCTCGTTTCCCCTGGAGGACGTTCCTGGCAACCACGACGGGCTGCCGCGGAAGATGTGACTCAACTTACACGGGCACGGCGTCGTCGGCGATGGGCAGACGCGAAATCTCCGCCGGCGTGGCGCAGGCCAGGCGATCGCGGCCGGCGGCCTTGGCCCGGTACAGCGCCGCGTCTGCCGCTGCCAGCAGCGTGGACAGGTCGCCGTGGCCGTCGTCCATGGCCAGGCCGATGCTGGCGGTGACCGTCACCGGCCCGGTGGTCAGCCTCGCCGGCTTCTGCTGCAGAGCGGTACGCATCGCCGCAGCCCCCGCCATCGCTTCACCCTGCGTGCTGCCGGCCAGCACCAGCACGAACTCCTCGCCACCGTAGCGGCCCAGCAGCGTGTCGTGGCCCTGCAAACCGTGCTGCAGCAGCGCAGCGAAGTGGCACAGTACCTGGTCTCCGGCCAGATGACCCCAGCGGTCGTTGATCTGCTTGAAGTGATCGACGTCGACCAGCAACAGGGCCAGTGGCCGGCCCTGCCGACGCATCCGCTGCAACTGTGCCTGTCCATCGGCCAGCACCGCGCTGCGGTTGAGCAGCCCGGTCAGCCCATCGGTGCGCGCCGCACGCCGCAGATCGACCAGCATACGCTCGACCAGCAGCAGCACCATCGCAAAGCACCGCGCCAGTTCCAGCATCACGCCGGCAAGGTAGGTGACGAACATCGGTGTACCGGTGCGCATGATGTCCTCGCCGGCATCGGGTGCCACCGGCAGGAACAGGCGCACCGCGTACAGGGCCGCCTCGGCCAGGAACACCGCCGCCGCCAGACGGCAGCTGGTGCGCTGCTGCACGGGGGCATGCCGCAGCAGCAGCCACGCGATCCAGCCATCGACCAGCAGCGTGAACATACTGAACACCTGCAGGCGCACGCCCAGGTCCGGCCACAGCACCAGGAAGGCGAAGATGCAGGCCATGAAGGCGGCCGCCATCAACAATGGACGCCACAGCGGCAGCGGCTGTTCCAGATGCAGCGCCACGCCGCGCAGCATCAGCACCGCGCAGCCGGCCATCGCCCCATTCCCGGCCAGTATGGCCGGCGCCAACGGCAGGTAGGGTCGCAGCGCCAGCAGGGTCACACCCAGGGTCAGCAGCCACAGGCTGGCGGTCCACAGGCGCAGCACCGGTTGCCCGCGCAGCACCACCAGCAGCAATGAGAACCCCACGGCAATGCCGATGCAGAGCAGGAAGCCAAGCACGGTAATGGTCGGGAAATCCAGGGACATGCGGCGCTCATCGGCCGGGGGGCGCGCGCATCTTAGCGCCTTGTGGTGCGATCCCTCCGGCGCTTCCCGCCCCGATGGCGATGCGGGGTCTGAAAACGGCGAGCATGGCGGCCGGCGCATGCGCAGAATCCGCGGAAAACCAAGGAGACGCCCATGCATGCGTGGTACCTCGGTGGCATCGACCACCGCCCATTCCTGCACCTGTTCGAGAAGAGCGACATCGCGTTGGCTGCGCTGGGCATCCAGCGTCGCTGGGCCGGTGAAGCAGGAGGACACCCCTGCCGGATCAGCCTGAGCGATCCACCCGGTGGCAGCGAGCTGCTGCTGTTGTCCCATGTGCACCTGCCCCTGCATTCGCCCTATCACGCCTCGGGCCCGATCTTCGTGCAGCGTGGCGTGACCCGATGCGTGCTGCCGCCAGGTGAAGTACCGCCGTACGTACAGCGCCGGATGATCTCGTTGCGCGCCTATGACCAGGCTGCATGGATGCTGGCCGCAGAGATCAGCGCGGGCACGGACGTCTCCGCTCGGCTGGACGCGCTGTTTGCCGATCCTGCCGTGGCCTTCGTGCAGCTGCACAACGCGGCGCACGGCTGCTTCTCATGCCAGGCGGATCGCATGGGTATGGCGCCGACGTAGCAGGATCTCCACGACGTGATCGTTGCCACGCCAAAGACGTGATCGTCAGCGCATCCGTTCAGTCCCGCGTGAAGCCTGCGGGAAGGGCTTCACACCCACAGTCACGGATCGGCATTTCCATGGTTCCGCACCCTGCGCTGCGACTCGATACTCGCCGTGGTGCCGCCGAAAGTCCGCCGTGCAGCGCAGCTCCTGCGGTCACCGCTCTCATTCGACGACCACAAGGAAGCGCCATGTCATTCCGATCCATACCGTTGCTGATGGCCACCTCGTTCGCGGCTGCGGGCCTATGCCTGGCCGGGAATGCATCCGCCCACGGCACCATGACCACGCCGATCAGCCGCGTCTATGCCTGTTTCCAGGGCAATCCCGAGAATCCGACCAACCCCGCCTGTGCCGCCGCCAAGGCGGTTGGTGGATCGCAGGCGTTCTACGACTGGAACGGCATCAACCAGGCCAACGCCAACGGCAACCACCAGGCCGTGGTGCCCGACGGCAAGCTGTGCAGCGGCAACAATCCCACCTTCCGCGGCCTGGACGTGAACCGCAGCGACTGGCAGACCACGCCCATCCACGCCGATGCCAATGGCAAGTTCACCTTCGTGTTCAAGGCGACCGCGCCACATGCCACGCGTGACTGGCGCTTCTACGTCACCCGCGAAGGCTGGCAGCCGGGCAGCCCGCTGGGCTGGGCCGATCTGCAGGAGTTCTGCACCCTGGGCAATACGCCGCTGTCGGCCGATGGCACCTACAAGCTGCAGTGCACGCTGCCGCAGCGCACCGGCCAGCATGTGATCTACAACACCTGGCAGCGCTCGGATTCGACCGAAGCGTTCTACACCTGCATGGACGTGCGCTTTGAAGGCGGCGGCGGAGGTACGACGCCGGCACCGCAATGGCAGGATGCTGGCCCGGTGACCGCACGCGGTGAGTTGCCGGTGGGTACCACGCTGGCACTGCGGGTGTTCAACGCCAGCGGCAACGATGTCGAACGTGTGGAAACGACCTTGGCCAGCGGCCAGACGTCTGCCTCGCAGTGGCCCTTGGCGCTGGCGCGCAAGGTCAATGGCAGTGCACAACATGCGCGCGTGGGCGTGCTTGCCAATGGCGTGATCACGCCGTCGGCGTCGGCCACCGACAATCGCGTGTACCTGAAGGACGGCAACCGCTTCCAGCTCGATACCAGGGTGCCGGACCCGGGTACGCCGTCGCCGGGCGGTGATTTCGACCACGTGTACCCGGCGGGCATCGGCAGCTATGTACCGGGCCAGACCGTGGTGAAGAGCAGCGACGGCAAGCTGTATGCCTGCCGCCCGTTCCCGGAAGGTGCGTGGTGCAACGTCAATGCCGAGGCGTACCGGCCGGGTGTGGGTGCGGCCTGGCGCGATGCGTGGATCGCGTACTGAGACCGGGTACAGGGAACGGTGGCAGAGCGCCGTTCCCTGCATAGCGTGAGACGCGCCAGCGCGTGAGTGTGAAGCCGTTCCCATACGGAACCACGCGGTGCTTTTTTCAAAGTAATCCGATGGATGCGGGCGGGTGGGATGCCGAGACTTCGCGGGGTTTCACCACCCACAGGAGATCTCCATGCATCTGTCATATCGGACTGTCATCGCGCTGTCTGTGATCGCAGGCATTGCCACCTCTGGCAGCGCTTTCGCCCACGGCACCATGTCCAAACCCTCCAGCCGCGTCTATTCCTGTTACCAGGGCAATCCCGAAAATCCGACCAACCCGGCCTGCGCTGCCGCCAAGGCCATCGGTGGCGCCCAGCCGTTCTACGACTGGGCAGGCGTCAATCAGGCCAACGCCAATGGCAACCATCAAGCGGTGGTTCCAGATGGCGAGTTGTGCAGCGGCGGCAACAGCAAGTACCGCGGCCTCGATCTGAACCGCAGTGACTGGCCGACCTCACCGATCCACGCCGATTCGCGCGGGCGTTACACCTTCGAGTTCAAGGCCCCGGCCCCGCATGCCACCCGCGAGTGGAAGTTCTACGTCACCCGCGGCGGCTGGCAGCCGGGCAGCCCATTGCGCTGGGCCGACCTGCAGGAATTCTGCACGGTGGGCAACGTGCCGGTCTCCGGCGACGTCTACAAGCTGGATTGCCCGCTGCCCAAGCGCAGCGGCCAGCACATCATCTACAACACCTGGCAGCGCTCGGATTCCGGTGAAGCGTTCTATACCTGCGCGGACGTGCGCTTTGAGGGGGGCGGTGGTGTGACCCCGCCGCCGCAGTGGCAGGATGCCGGCCCGGTCACCGCCCGCGGTGCGCTGGACGTGGGGACCACCGTGACCCTGCGCGTGTTCAACGCTCAGGGCAACGATCTTGAGCGCCCGGAGATCACCCTGGCCGCAGGTCAGACCGCTGCGAACCAGTGGCCGCTGGCGCTGGCCCGCAAGGTCAACGCCAGTGCGCAGCAGGCGCGCGTAGGCGTGATGAAGAACGGCGTGATCACACCGGTCGCCTCGGCCACCGAGAACCGCGTCTACCTGAAGCCGGGCAACCTGTTCCAGATCGATACCCGTGTGCCGGGCCCGATCGATCCGCCGCCGGGCGACGACTACGACTTCGTGTATCCGGCCGGTATCGGCAGCTACAAGCCGGGCGAAACCGTGGTCAAGGGCACCGACGGCAGGCTCTACGCCTGCCGCCCGTTCCCGGAAGGTGCGTGGTGCAACGTCAATGCCGAGGCGTACCGGCCGGGCGTGGGTGCGGCCTGGCGCGATGCGTGGATCGCGTACTGAAGCAGGGCACCGGGGGCGGCGTGATGCCGCCTCCGGTTCAGGGAATGCCGGCCAGCGGCCGGCACTACCCGGGCCTATTTGCTGCTGACGTACTTCTCGCGGCGGATCTGCGGGTTGCCCAGGCCGGCGGCCTTCAGCAGCTCGGCGCAGGCATCGACCATGTCCGGGTTGCCGCACAGGTAGGCGATGTCGGTGGCCGGGTCCGGCGTGAAGCCGGCCAGCGCCTGCTGCACGTAGCCGTGCTGCACGTCCGGGTGAGGATCAGCCGGCAGTTCGCGCGACAGGCACGGAACATAACGGAAGTTCGCGTGCTTTTCGGCGAAGCTGTAGAAATCTTCGCTGTACAGCAGCTCACCCGGGCTGCGCGCGCCCTGCAGCAGCACGATCTGCACGCCCCGTTCGGCCATCGCCGTTTCCAGCAGCGGCAGCATCGAGCGGTACGGGGTGACGCCGGTGCCGGTGGCGATCAGCAGGTAACGGGCATTGTGGTCGCCAGGATTCAGGCAGAACCGGCCATAGGGGCCGGACGCACTGATCTGGCCGCCCGGCTCCAGCGCCTCGAACAGGGCCGTGGCGGCGCCACCGGGCACGAAACTGACCGCGATATCCACCGCCTCGCCCGGGCCCAGCGCATGGTCGTGGATGGTCGCCAGCGAGTAGCTGCGCTTGGTTTCAGTGCCGTCGGCGTAGCTGAAATGGACCTGGATGAACTGCCCGGGCTGGAAATCCAGCGGCTGCCCATCGTCACGCACGAACTGGTAGTGGCCGACGGTCGGGGCCAGCATGCGGCAGCCGACCAGCTTGAGGGGGAATTGAACAGGCACGACTTTTCGGGACAGTGTGTAGCCGGGGCAAGCCCTCGGGGTCTTCTATAATAGCCCCTCCCCGCCCCTCTCCAGCGCCAGCCCATGGGCGCGAAGGCTTCGAGCTTGGCATCCCAGAACGATACGGCGCCCGCCCTGCGCGTGCGCGACCTGCGCAAGACCTATGACAACGGCACCCAGGCCCTGAAGGGGGTTTCCCTGGAAGTGGCCCCGGGCGACTTCTTCGCCCTGCTCGGCCCCAACGGCGCCGGCAAGTCGACCCTGATCGGCATCATCAGCTCCCTGGTCAACCTCAGCGAGGGCCAGGTGGAAGTGTTCGGCAGCGACCTGGTGCGCAACCGCAGCGCCACCATGCGCCTGATCGGGCTGGTGCCGCAGGAAATCAACTTCAACCTGTTCGAGAAGCCCTTCGACATCCTGGTGAACTACGCCGGCTTCTATGGCGTGCCGCGCGAGGAAGCGGAACAGCGCGCCGAAGAGGAGCTGAAGCGCGCGCACCTGTGGGAAAAGGCCCAGGTGATGAGCCGCACGCTGTCCGGCGGCATGAAGCGCCGGCTGATGATCGCCCGCGCGATGATGACCCGCCCGCGCCTGCTGATCCTGGACGAGCCAACCGCCGGCGTGGACATCGAGATCCGTCGCGACATGTGGCGGGTGCTGAAGGAGATCAATGCGGCCGGCACCACGATCATCCTCACCACCCATTACCTGGAAGAAGCCGAGTACCTGTGCCGCCACCTGGCGATCATCAACCATGGGCAGATCGTCGAGCAGGGGCCGATGCGCGCCCTGCTGGCCAAGCTGGACGTGGAAGGCTTCCTGCTGGACATCGACGGTGAGCTGCCGGCGCAGCTGCCGGTGATCGAAGGCGCGACGCTGACCGCGCCGGACCCGCACACGCTGGACATCGACATGCCACGCGCAATGGACCTCAACCGCGTGTTCGCCACGCTCAACGAGGCCGGCATCCGCGTGCGTTCGATGCGTACCAAGAGCAACCGCCTGGAGGAGCTGTTCGTGCGCCTCACTGGCAACCTGGAGACTTCCGCATGAGCACCACCGAGCTGACCGACGGCCAGCGCAACCGCGTCGCGCTGCTGACCATCGTGCGCCGCGAAGTCGCCCGCATCATGCGCATCTGGGGCCAGACCCTGGTGCCGCCGGCGATCACCATGACCCTGTACTTCCTGATCTTCGGCAACCTGATCGGGTCGCGCGTGGGTGACATGGGTGGCTACACCTATATGCAGTTCATCGTGCCGGGCCTGGTGATGATGAGCGTGATCCAGAACAGCTACGGCAACATCAGCTCCTCGTTCTTCGGCGCCAAGTTCGGTCGCCACGTGGAAGAACTGCTGGTCAGCCCGATGCCGAACTGGGTGATCCTGTGGGGCTACGTGGCCGGCGCCGTGCTGCGCGGCCTGATGGTGGGCGTGATCGTGCTGATCATCGCGATGTTCTTCACCCCGGTGCGCATCCCGCACCCGCTGGTGATGCTGACCACGGTGATCCTGGGCGCGACGATCTTCTCGCTGGCCGGTTTCATCAATGCGGTGTATGCGAAGAAGTTCGACGACGTGGCGATCGTGCCGACCTTCATCTTGACCCCGCTGACCTACCTGGGTGGCGTGTTCTATTCGGTGAAGCTGCTGCCGGGCTGGGCCGAAGCAGCCACGCATGCGAACCCGATCTTCTACATGGTCAATGCGTTCCGCTATGGCCTGCTGGGCAGCAGCGATGTGCCGCTGCCGGTGGCCTACGGCCTGATGATCGGTTTCGTGGTGGTGCTGACGGCGCTGGCGCTGTGGCTGCTGCGCCGTGGCGTGGGCATGCGCAGCTGAGTTTTGCGTGCAGGGCCTGCGGCCCTGCACCCGCCGAATCAACGTCAACTTCTACGGCAACATCAAAAGCTGGCATTCCGTGGGTTGGCGGGGTGGGTCCGGTTGCGGGGGACGCCGTAAACCCATCCCTGGGGGCTTGGCCGCGGCATCCATGCCGCGGACACCCCCGCAATCGGACCCACCCCGCCTTCGACAGATTGCCGCTGCTGTGGGTGGGTGTCGACCTTGGTCGACACGATGGATCCACGCCATGCGTGGATGAAGCGTTCCAAGCCGATGCTCGGCGCTTTTCGTCTGGGATTGCGGCTAGGCTGTGGCGATGAAGATCACTTCCATTCCATTGGACAAGGCCGTGTCGGACGGCCCCATCGATGCCTTCAGCCATGTGTTGCTGGGCGATTCGTCCACGCTGGATGAGGTACTGGATTGCCTGGCGTCGCTGCACGTGGCCAATCCCCGCCATCGCTATCTGTGCACGCTCGACGATGTCGGTCAGTGCCGTTACACCAGCATGCACGCGTCCGACGACGCGCGCATCGCACTGTACGAGGACGAAGACCCGGCAACCCCCGAAGATGCGTTGGCGGCACGCCAGCGGTTGCTGGCGCATGTCGTCGCGCAGCTCGAACATTCCTCTCATCGGCTGGAATGGACCACCCTGCCGGGTACCTTGCTGTGCAATGACGCACACATCGAGACGCTGGTCACGGCCAATGCCGCACCCGACCTCATCGTCGACGAAGCGGTCTGCGTACAGCAGGTGCCGGTGGACCGCGATGACCTGCTGATCGCCGCCCTGCCCAACGGCTACTTCAGCGCGGACTGGGACATCTTCCAGAATCACGCCCTGATACGGCACCTGCAGGAGCGCTACGACTACCGCCTGTTCGGACTCGGCGCATCGTGGCTGGGCTTCCAGCGCGACAGCGCGCCATCGCCAGCAGAGGCAAACGCGTTGGTTGCTGACCTGCAGCGTGTCTACGCTGCCGGAACGCACGACATCTGGTCACAACTGGCTGCCACGCTGGCCAGCCGCACCACGCTTCTATTGGGATACACCGAGGACTTCAGCGAACAGCTGCCCTGAGCACCGCTCTACACGAGCGAGCGCAGCGAACGACCCGCTTCCGCTCTTGATCTGCTTCCCGTGGTGGCCGCGCCCGGCCACCCCCGATGAACAGTGCTTTCCGCGAACCACCACGGGGGCACCGCCGTTGGCCGCATTCTCCGGCACAATCGGACTCATGATTCCCCCAGAACACGGTGAACCTGCAATGCGCATCCTGATCCTTGGCGCCGGCGGTACCGGCGGTTACTTCGGTGGTCGCCTGGCCCAGGCCGGCGTGGACGTGACCTTCCTCGTACGCCCCGCGCGCGCCGCACAGCTGGACCGCGATGGCCTGGTCATCCGCAGCCCGATCGGCGATGCCCGCTTCCCGGTGCAGCACGTGACCGCCGATGCGCTGCCCACATTGGCCGCGCAGAAGCCTTTCGATCTGGTCATTCTCAGCTGCAAGGCCTACGACCTGGACAGCTCGATCGACGCCATTGCTCCAGCCGTGGGCGCGAACACCACCGTGCTGCCCATCCTCAATGGCCTGCATCACTACAATGCGCTGGACCTGCGCTTCGGCCGCGAGGCGGTGCTGGGCGGCCTGTGCTTCATCAGCGCCACCAAGGCACCCGATGGCGCCGTGCTGCATCTGGGTAAGCCGGCCAAGCTCACCTTCGGCGAGCGCGATGGCGGCGCGGCGTCCGCACGCGTACGTGCCTTCGCCGCCGCCTGCGCGCAGGCCAATCTTGATCACCTGGCCAGCGAACACATCGGCCAGGAACAGTGGATCAAGTACACCTTCCTGACCGCGCTGGCCGCCGCGACCTGCCTGCTGCGTGCGGATATCGGCACCATCGTCGCCACCGATGATGGCGAGGCGATCGTGCGTGGCCTGTACGACGAGTGCCTGGCCGTGGCCGAAGCTGCCGGTGAGCCGATTCCCGATGCCGCGCAGGACACCGCGCGCGGCACCCTCACCCAGGCCGGCTCTGCATTGAAGGCATCGATGCTGCGGGACCTGGAGGCTGGCCAGCAGGTCGAGGCCGAACAGATCGTCGGCGACATGCTGGCGCGTGCACGCAAGGCCGATCAGGAAGCCCTGTTGCTGCAGGTCGCCTACAGCAGCCTGCAGGCCTACCAGGCACTGCGCGGCGCGTGAGCATCCCGTTGCCGGCCAGTGCGCTGCCTACGCGGGTGCTGATCCTCGGTATGGGCTGGAGCGGATGCGTGCTGGCCACGCAGCTGCAGGCACGGGGAGTGCACGTCGTCGGCACGGTGCGTGACCCCTCGTCGGCGCCGGACGATGGCCTGCTGCGGCATCAGCTGCGCGCCGACGCGCCACCTTCGTCAGCCCTGCTCGATGAGATTGCACAGGCGGAGTTCGTGCTGTGCAGCGTACCGCCAGATGCCGAGGGCGACCCGGCACTGCGTCTGCTGCTGCCGGCACTGCAGGACAGCCCGGCACTGCGCTGGGTGGGCTATCTGTCATCCACGTCGGTGTATGCCGACCGGGCCGGCGGCTGGGTTGACGAGCGCAGCGCAGCCGATGCCACTGAAGCAGCCGGCGTGCAGCGCCTGCGTGCCGAAGCGCAATGGCGTGCGCTTGCAGAAGAACGTGGCATTGCCTCTGCGGTGTTCCGCCTGCCTGGCCTGTACGGTCCCGGACGCAACGCACTGCTGCAATTGGCCGAAGGCCGTGCCCGCCATGTGATTCGGCCGGGCCTGGTGTTCAATCGCCTGCACGTAGAGGATCTTGCGGCAGTGATCATCGCGGCGATGCAGCGACCGACCCACCAGGGCCTGTACCTGCCCAGCGACGACGAACCGGCACCACCACAGGATGTGCTGGCCTTCGCCGCGCAGCTGGCCGGGCTTGCGATGCCGCCGGCCGTGGCCTGGGACGATCCAGCGCTGAGCCCGACGCTGCAGCGCTTCTACCAGAGCAACAAGCGCATCGACAGTCGTGGCACGCGTGTGGCGCTGGGGTGGGCACCGCGGTTTCCGACGTATCGGGAAGGACTGCAGGCGCTGGCCGCTTCGCTCGCCGGGCATGCCCCTTCGCTACCGGACAGCGCTTTGTAGAGCCGAGCCCATGCTCGGCTGCTCTTTGCGTCTTTCGCGCTGCGCGCGATAAGCCGAGCATGGGCTCGGCTCTACGGATCAACCCGCGTCGGGCAGCCGGAAGAAAGTGCGCGTGGCCGCCGTGGCATTGGCCGCCGTCACCGCCACGTCCTCGCCACGGTCGCGCGCCAGCTCTTCCACGATGTGCGAGAGGAACATCGGCTCGTTGCGGCGATCCTTCGGCATCGGCTTCAGCGTGCGCGGCAGCAGGTACGGTGCGTCGGTCTCGATCATCAGGCGGTTGGCCGGGATGTTCTTCACCAGTTCGCGCAGGTGCGCGCCACGGCGCTCGTCACACAGCCAGCCGGTGATGCCGATGTACCAGTCCTGGTCCAGGTAGTCGAACAGTTCGTCGCGTTCGCCGGTGAAGCAATGCACCACCGCCGGGCCGATGCGGCCTTCGAAGTTCTTCATCTGTGCCATGAAATCGGCATGCGCATCGCGCTGGTGCAGGAACAGCGGCTTTCCATTCTCAGCGGCCAGCTGCAGCTGTCGCTCGAAGGCGCGGTGCTGAGCCGGGCGCGGCGAGAAATCACGGAAGTAGTCCAGCCCGCACTCCCCCACCGCCACTACTTCCGCGTGGGCATGCAGCGCGCGCATTTCGGCATCGCATTCCTCGGTGTATTCCACCGCGTGGTGCGGGTGCACGCCGGCGGTGGCGTACAGGAAGCCGGAATGCTGCTGGGCCAACTGCAGGGCCAACGGCGAGTGCTCGCGGCTGGCGCCGGTGATGACCATCTGCACCACGCCGGCCTGGCGCGCGCGGTCCAGCACGGCGTCACGGTCGCGGTCGAAGGAATCGTGGGTCAGGTTGGCGCCGATATCGATCAGGTGCATGGTCATCGCGGGGGAAAAGTGCCCGCGCATTGTACCTGCGCCCGCCGTGGCCCCTTATCCTTTGCACATGAACGCCCCGCTCTTCCCGATTTCCCCGCTGCTGCCACAGATCCAGCAGCACCTGGCCGCGCAGCCGCGACTGGTGCTGGAAGCCCCGCCCGGCGCCGGCAAGACCACCCAGGTACCGCTGGCACTGCTGGATGCACCGTGGCTGCAGGGCCGGAAGATCATCCTGCTGGAGCCGCGCCGGGTGGCCGCACGCAGCGCGGCGCTGTTCATGGCGCGGCAGCTCGGTGAAGAGGTGGGCGGCACCGTCGG
This sequence comes from Stenotrophomonas sp. 22692, assembly GCF_052045015.1. Classification (NCBI taxonomy): domain Bacteria; kingdom Pseudomonadati; phylum Pseudomonadota; class Gammaproteobacteria; order Lysobacterales; family Lysobacteraceae; genus Stenotrophomonas; species Stenotrophomonas sp. 22692. Next base: position 70,885 of record NZ_JBQEMR010000012.1, on the reverse strand, counting down.
CTACCGCATCCGCTTCGAGAACAAGGTCTCGGCGCGCACCCGCATTGAAGTCGTCACCGAAGGCATCCTGACCCGCATGCTGCAGGACGACCCGATGCTGGAAGAGGTCGGTGCGATCCTGTTCGATGAGTTCCACGAGCGCCATCTCAACGGTGATCTCGGCCTGGCACTGGCGCTCGACGTGCAGGCACAGCTGCGTGACGACCTGCGTCTGGTGGTGATGTCGGCAACACTGGATGGCGAGCGCCTGGCACGCTTCCTCGACGCGCCGCGGCTGAGCAGCGAGGGCCGCAGCTACCCGGTCGCGATCAGCCATTTCCCGGCGCGCCGCGATGAGGCGCTGGAACTGCAGGTGCGCCGCGCGGTGCAGCAGGCCTTGGCCGAACACCCCGGTGACCTGCTGGTGTTCCTGCCCGGCCAGCGCGAAATCGCGCGCGTGCAGGCCGGGCTGCAGGAATCGCTGGACGGCAACGTCGAAGTGCTGGCCCTGCACGGTGAACTGCCGGTGGAGCAGCAGGCGCGCGTGCTGCAGGTGGCCAGCGATGGTCGCCGCCGCGTGGTGCTGGCCACCAATGTCGCCGAATCCTCGGTGACCCTGCCCGGCGTGCGCGTGGTGATCGACAGTGGCCAGGCACGCGAACCGCGCTACGACCCCAACAGCGGTTTTACCCGGCTGGACGTGGTGGCCATCGCGCAGGCGTCGGCCGACCAGCGCGCCGGCCGCGCCGGACGCGTGGCCGAGGGCGTGGCCTGGCGGTTGTGGCCGCAGTCGCAGCGGTTGGAGCCACAGCGTCGCGCCGAGATCGACCAGGTGGAACTGGCAGGACTGGCACTGGAACTGGCGGCCTGGGGCAGCAGCGACCTGCGCTTCCTCGACCCGCCGCCGGCCGGTCCGATGGGCGCGGCACGCGAACTGCTGCAACGGCTCGGCGCCCTGTCCAGCAGCGGTGCGATCACCGCACTTGGCCGGCGCGTGCTGGCGTTGGGCACGCATCCGCGGATGGCGGCGATGCTGCTGGCGGCGCCCGATGCACGTGCGCAGGCGCTGGCCGCTGATCTGGCCGCCCTGCTGGAGGCGCGCGACCCATTGCGCCAGGGCGGTGACGCGCTGGCGGCACGCTGGCGCGCACTGGCCGCGTTCCGCAATGGCCGCGCACCGGGTGACGCCAACCGCAGCGGTCTGGCCGCCATCGATGCGGCCGCCAAGCAGTGGCGACGTCGCCTGCGCTGTGATGCCGCGCCGCCCGCCAGCATCGAGGCCCACGAACTGGGTGACCTGCTCGCACATGCCTTCCCCGACCGGATCGGTTTCCAGCATCCCAGCGATCCATTGCGCTACCTGCTGGCCAATGGTCGCAGCGCGCGCCTGCACGAACTGAGCGACCTGCGTGGCGAACCGTGGCTGGTGGCCAGCGAGCTTCGCTTCGAGGCACGCGATGCGCTGCTGCTGCGTGCCGCACCGGTGGACGAAGGCCAGCTGCGCAAGGCGTGGCCGGAGCGCTTCGTCACCGAAGATGTGGTCCGCTGGGACAGCGAGCGCCGCGCCCTGGTGGCCCTGCGCGAGACCCGTTTCGACCGCATCGTGCTGGACAGCCGCTCGGCCGGCCGGGTCGATCCGCAGCACGCCGCGCAGGCGCTGACTGACGCGGTGGCCGAGCTCGGCCTGCAGGCGCTGCCATGGACCGAAGGCCTGCGCCAGTGGCAGGCACGGGTGGAATCACTGCGGCGCTGGATGCCGGAGTTGGATCTGCCCGACTGCAGCGACGCGGCCCTGCTGGCCAACCGTGCGCAGTGGCTGCAGCCCGCGTTCGCCGGCAAGAGCCGTCTGGATGCGCTGGACGAGTCCAGCTTCGGCGAGGCGCTGAAGTCGCCGCTGGAGTGGTCGCAGCGGCAGCTGGTCGAGCGCCATGCGCCGACCCGCATCACCGTACCTTCAGGCTTGGAACGGCCGATCACCTACGCGTTGGACAGCGAAAGTGGCGAGCCGTTGCCGCCGGTGCTGGCGGTGAAGCTGCAGGAACTGTTCGGCCTGGCTGATACGCCGCGCATCGCCGATGGGCGCGTGCCGCTGACCCTGCACCTGCTGTCGCCCGGTGGCCGGCCGCTGCAGGTCACCCAGGACCTGCGCAACTTCTGGGAAAACACCTACGCCGAAGTGAAAAAGGAGATGAAGGGCCGCTACCCGCGCCATCCGTGGCCGGATGACCCGTGGACGGCCACGGCCACGCACCGGGCCAAGCCACGCGGGACCTGACCGGCCCTGCCGGCACCACCGGTTGCGGACCCTGCCTGATCCTGAATGGCTGCGGTAAAGTCACGCCACGTGCGGCCTCGACTGACATACCGTTTACGGGCAACACGCGACACTGGACTTCGACCCGAGGCAAAGGACCCCCCGCATGAGCAAGCTGACCGTAATCACCGACCGCGCTCTGGAGCGCGCCCTGGAGCTGGCCCACACCGCCGGCGATGGCCTGAAGAGCGCCGGTGGCAGCCTGCGCAATGCGGACTGGATCAAGACCGGCGCCGCCATCGGCGCAGTGAAGACCGGCGGCAAGGCCGCGACCAAGTTCGTGCGCCGCAATCCGGCAGTGGCCGTGGCCGCAGCTGCGGTCGGTGTGGGCCTGCTCGGCTATGCGCTGTACCGCAAGCAGCAGAAGAAGAAGGCCGCCAATGGCCACGTGGTGAATGGGCAGGCGCAGCGCATCAATGCACGTGACCGCCGCAATGACACCGTGGTGGATGAGCACAGCGACATCGGCAGCGACGCCTGAGATCGTCGGCCGCTGCCAGGGCCGGGGTCCTTCCGCAGGAAGGGCTCCGGCCTTTTCATTTCAACCGATCTGCCGCCACTGGCCCGGCTGCAGGTCGTCCAGCCGGTAGGGTCCCATCGACACGCGGACCAGCCGCAGCGTCGGCAGGTTCACCGCCGCGGTCATCCGCCGCACCTGGCGGTTGCGGCCCTCGCGGATCGTGATCGCCAACCAGCTGTCAGGCACGGTCTTGCGGAAACGTACCGGCGGATCCCGTGTCCACAGCGACGGCGCCGGATCGAGGCGCTCGATCTTCGCCGGCAGGGTCGGCCCGTCGTTCAGCTCAACGCCGTCGCGCAGCCGCTGCAGCTGCTCGTCGCTGGGGGTGCCTTCCACCTGCACCCAGTACGTCTTGTCGGCCTTGTGCTTCGGGTCGGTCAGCTTGTGCGCCAGCGTACCGTTGTCGGTCAGCAGCAGCAGGCCCTCGCTGTCATGGTCCAGGCGGCCGGCGGCATACACGCGCGGCGGCAGGCCAAACCCGGCCAGGGTCGGCCGCGGCGGCACGCTGCGGTCGGTGAACTGGCAGAGCACGTTGAAGGGCTTGTTGAAGGCAATCAGCATTGCGGGCACGGCGGGCGGCGGGTAAGGCATTGTCCCATCCCCGCATCGTCGCCGCGATCACCGGCTACTCAGCCGAAGACCTTCCTTTCCATCAACAGCGCGACGAGCACCAGCACCACGCCGCACGTGGCGGCCGCGTTGGCAAGGTACCGCAGCCGCGCTACCGGTGGGCAGGCCCTGCGCGCTCGTTCGCCCCAGAGGCCACCAACGAGCAGCGCCGCAAAACCTGCCGCCGCCACCAGGTCATGCACGTGACCCGCATGGAACACGAAGTCGTACAGCCGCGGCAGCGCCATCAATGCGAAGGCGAAGTACAGCACCTTCTTCAACAGTCCACTCCATTGGTGGTAGCGCCGGGCCATGCCCGGCGGATACACATTACGTCGATTGCCACGCCGCTGCGCTCGCCGGGCGTGGCCCGGCCCTGCCGATTTACGGCTTGATGAAGCGCAGGGTCATGCGATCGCTCTCGCCGATCGCCTGGTACTTCGCGTCGTCGGCCTTGTCGTGCTGGTTGGTCGGCGGCAGCGTCCACACGCCGTTCGGGTGGTCCTTGGTGTCGCGCGGGTTGGCATTGACCTCGCTGCGCGCATCCAGCTTGAAGCCGGCGGCTTCGGCCATCGCGATCACCTGCTGCTGGCCGACATAGCCGGTGTCATCGTCGTCGGCCACATCGGTCTTGGCGCGATGCTCGACCACGCCCAGCACCCCGCCCGGCTTGAGCACGTTGAAGAAGCCCTGGAACATGCCCTGCGCCTGGCCGGCCTTGCGCCAGTTGTGCACGTTGCGGAAGGTCAGCACCACGTCGGCTGAATTGGCCGGGCCGAACACCGGCTTGGCCGGATCGTAGGCGACCACGGCAGTCTTGCCGAACTGCGCCGGTGCGCCGGCGTACTTCTTTTCCAGGCTGTCGCGGCTGCGCTGCTGGTAGTCACGGCCGCGGCCTTCGGGCACGGCCATCGGGTCGACCACGGCGGCGACGTAATGACCCCTGTCATGCAGCAGCGGCGCCAGGATCTCCGAGTACCAGCCGTTGCCGGGGGTGATCTCGATGACGGTCTTTTCCGGAGCCACCCTGAAGAACGACAGCGTCTGCGCCGGATGACGGAAGCCATCGCGCTTGACGTTGTTGGCATCGCGGGTGGGCGCCTTCACCGCCGCGTCGATGGCCGGCGAGACCTCGATCTTTGCCGGCGCGACCGTGGCCGGTGCGGCGAACGCGGGAACAGCAGCAAGCAGGGCCGAAGCAAGCAGCAGTCGGCAACCACGCAAGGACGAAGCAGGCATCATCGAGACGACTCCAGCGGAAGATGCGGCGAGACTAGCAGTCACAGCGTCCCAGGTGTTCACAAAACGTTAGCTGCGTGCGCGCCGCGGAACACTGTTTTGTGGTCGTCGCCGCAGCACGGTCACACATCGCGTTCTATTCTGGAGCACTTCCCCCAAGGAGTCCGTGCCCATGACGGCAACCCGCGAACTGGGCCGTTCCGGCCTGCATGTACGTCCGCTCGCCTTCGGTGGCAACGTGTTCGGCTGGAGCGCCGATGAGAAGGCCAGCTTCGCCCTGCTCGATGCCTTCGTCGACGCCGGTTTCAATCTGGTCGACACCGCCGATGTGTACTCGGCCTGGGTGCCGGGCAACGCCGGCGGCGAATCGGAAACACTGATCGGCAAGTGGTTCGCGCGCAGCGGCAAGCGTGACAAGGTGGTGCTGGCGACCAAGGTGGCCAAGTGGGCTGAACGCCCCGGCCTGACCCCGGACAACATCACTGCGGCGGTCGAGGATTCGCTGCGCCGCCTGCAGACCGACGTGATCGATCTGTACCAGGCCCACGAGGATGACGAGTCGACGCCGCTGGAAGCCACGCTGGCTGCGTTCGGCCGCCTGATCGAAGCCGGCAAGGTACGTGCGATCGGTGCCTCCAACTACAGCGCCACGCGCCTGGCCGATGCGCTGAAGGTGTCCACCGACTACAAGCTGCCGCGTTACGAAACCCTGCAGCCGGAGTACAACCTGTATGACCGCGCCGGCTACGAAAAGGAACTGGAACCGCTGGTGCAGCGCGAGCAGATCGGCGTGATCGGCTACTACGCGCTGGCCAGTGGCTTCCTCAGCGGCAAGTACCGCACGCCGGCCGATGCAGCCAAGAGCCCGGCGCGTGGCGAGAACGTAGTGAAGCGCTATCTGAACCCGCGCGGCCTGCGCATCCTGCAGGCGCTGGATGACGTGGCCAGCAAGCACGGCGCCAGCGCCGCACAGATCGCGCTGGCGTGGCAGATCGCGCGGCCGTCGATCACTGCGCCGATCGTCAGCGCCACCAGCGTCGAACAGCTGCACGATCTGCTGGCAGCGGCCAACCTGTCGTTGAGCGTGCAGGACGTCGCGCAGCTGGATGCCGCCAGCGCGGAAGCCTGAGTTGTAGTGCCGGCCGCTGGCCGGCATTGCACAACAGCGAAGAAAATAATTGAACAAAATAGTTGCGCGCGACTAAATCGTGGTTTATCGTGCGCACCTCGTTTCAACGACCACTGGAAAACTCCCTTGAACGCGCATTCCGTCGCCACCGCCAAACTACTGCCATGCCTGCGCATGGACGTGCTGGCGCGCGCGTTCGGCAAGGAAGACCAGCTGACAACGGCCTGATACCCGCCCTGCGGAGATCGGCCACCCCGATCTCCGAGGCCTGACGACGCCCTCGGAACGCAAGTCCCGGGGGCGTTTTCGTTTGCGTCGGCACAAGGACCCGCGATGCCAGAACTGCACCCCGCGCGGCAACCCGCCGCTCACTGACCCAGGTTTTTCCTGCCCCACCGGAGGAGTTTCTCCGCGTGCATGGCAACGCCTGGACATTATCTGCATCGCACCCAAACATTATCGCTCGCCGATAATGCCGGTGGCCTGCACCCTCGACTACCAACGGTCCCGTTTCAACCACGGGCTGGTGCGCGCGGCGTTGCCGTGGCGTATGCCGGAGGTCGCGGACATGCCATCGCCTAGATCGCCTGCTGGAGGCAGGCGCCGGTTCGCCGGTACGCGGTTCGATTCCGCGCGGTCCCCAACTGGATAGCTCAGCTTGGTCAGAGCAACGGATCCGTAATCCGTCTGTCGTGGGTTCGATTCCCACTCCAAACCACATGACCTGTCACGTCATGACTTGAAGCAACACCCGGGGCGCAAGCCCCAGCGGCCATCGTCGCCATCCACGGACATCGCCTTCGGGCAGGAACGTGGAAGGCAACGGACCGCACGCCGGGCCCCGGCCCGCCGCCACTGCCAGCCACGTTCCGCACCGGTGCTGCCTGCCGGGAACGACGATGGCAGCACTGCCGGTGCACCGAAGGCTCCGCGCGCGGACCGTCCGCCGATGGCCGCCCTCTTCCGCCGCCTGCACGTGGTGTGCAGGCGGCCTCGCCACGACCTGATCGACCCGGGTCATGGTGATTCATCCGCATCGGGTCGAACCACCAGAGCCATACAAGGAGAGACTCCCATGTTCTGGACCATCAAGGTCGTGATCGGCGACGGCGAGCGCGGCCTGGTGTATCGCAACCGTCGTTTCCAGCAGATCCTGCTGCCGGGCGTGCACCGCCTGTCGCCGTTCGGCGGCCGCCCGCACGTGGACCTCCACAACGCATCGAAGGGCGCGGCCTACACCGGCAGCGACCAGGACAGCCTGATCGAAGCGCTGGGCGCACAGCTGGACACGCACTTCGTGCTGGCCAACGTCGGCGCCGGCGAGGTCGGCCTGTTGCTGCGCAACGGCCGCATCGACGAGGTGCTGCCGCCGGGCAGCCGCCGTCTGTACTGGCGCGGTTCGGTCGACACCCAGGTGCGCGTGATGGCACTGGGTGACGAGCCGCGCGTCCCGGCAGACGTGCAGCAGCGGCTGGGCCAGCTGGGCGTGCTGCCGCGTGTGGCGGTGATCAGCACCGTGCCGAGCGAGTCGGTCGGCCTGCTGTTCATCGATGGCACGCTGCGCCAGACGCTGGACGCCGGCCTGCACGCGTTCTGGAACTTCAACGGCAACGTGTCGGTGGAGCGCGTGGAGCTGCGTGCGCGTTCGCTGGACGTGTCCGGCCAGGAACTGCTCAGCCGCGACAAGGTGACCCTGCGGGTGAACCTGGCCGCGACCGTGCAGGTAGTCGACCCGGTGCGTGCACACCGCACGCTGAGCAATGCCGATGAGTTCATCTATCGGCAGCTGCAGTTCGGCCTGCGCCAGGCGATCGCCGCACGCAGCCTGGACGAGCTGCTGGGCGACAAGGCGGCACTGGACGGCGAGATCGCTGCCCATGTGCAGGCGGGGATCGAGGGCCATGGCGTGCGGCTGCTCGGTGTGGGCATCAAGGACGTGATCCTGCCGGGCGAGATGAAGGAGATCCTCAACGGCGTGGTGCTTGCCGAGAAGCAGGCCCAGGCCAGCGTGATCCGCCGCCGCGAGGAGGCCAACGCCACGCGTTCGCAGCTCAACACCGCAAAGCTGATCGAGGACAACCCGGTGCTGATGCGCTTGAAGGAGCTGGAGGCGCTGGAGAAGGTCACCGAGAAGATCGACACGCTCACCGTGTTCGGCGGCCTGGAGGGCGTGCTGAAGCAGCTGGTGACGATCAGGTAGGGGGTCGCGGCGGCGCAGGGACGCGCCGCCGGCCCATCAAGGACATTCAACAAGACAATGGACACGCAACAGAACTATCAATGGCTGCACGCCGAGGGCACCACGCCGATCAAGGGCTGGGTCAACGGTGTGCCGCTGGAGGCACAGGCCCACGAGCAGCTGCGCAACATCGCCGCGATCCCGTTCGTCGGGCCGTGGGTGGCGGTGATGCCGGACGTGCACCTGGGCAAGGGCGCGACCGTGGGCTCGGTGATTCCGACCCGTGGCGCGATCATTCCGGCCGCGGTCGGCGTCGACATCGGCTGCGGCATGGCGGCGGTGCGTACCACGCTGCGCGCCAACGACCTGCCCGATGACCTGCGGCAACTGCGCAACAGCATCGAGCGCAGCATCCCAGTCGGCAACGGGCGCGGCGGCGAGCATCACCGCATGCCCGACAGCATCCACACCCGGTTGGTGCAGTCCGGGCTGGCCGACGGCCTGGAGAAGATCAAGGACAAGCACCGCAGGATCCGCACCGATAAGCTGGACCGCCAGCTGGGTACGCTGGGCGGCGGCAACCACTTCATCGAACTGTGCCTGGACGAGACGGATACGGTGTGGGTGATGCTGCACAGCGGCTCGCGCGGCACCGGCAACCTGATCGGCACCTACTTCATCGAGAAGGCGCGCGAGGAGCTGGCACGGCGCGTGCTGGGCTTCCACCTGCCGGACAAGGACCTGGCGTTCTTCATGGAAGGCGAGCCGCTGTTCGATGACTACGTTGAAGCGGTGTCGTGGGCGCAGGACTACGCGCGGCAGAACCGCGAGGCGATGATGTCGCGCGTGCTGGCCGAGATGCGCCACCGCTTGCCGAAGTTCCAGCTGGCGGCGATGGCGGTGAACTGCCACCACAACTACGTGCAGAAGGAAACGCATCACGGCCAGGAGCTGCTGGTGACACGCAAGGGCGCCGTCAGCGCGCGCGAGGGCGAACTGGGCATCATTCCCGGCAGCATGGGCACGCGCAGCTACATCGTGCGCGGCAAGGGCAGCGCGGACAGCTTCCACAGCTGCAGCCACGGTGCCGGCCGGGCGATGAGCCGTGGCACAGCGCGCCAGCAGATCACGCTGGCCCAGCACCGCGAGGCCACCGCACACGTTGAGTGCCGCAAGGACAGCGGCGTGCTGGACGAGTCACCGGCGGCGTACAAGTCGATCGATGATGTCATGGCCGCCCAGCTGGACCTGGTGGACGTGGTGCACACACTGCGGCAGGTGCTGTGCGTGAAAGGGTAATGGAACGGTGCCGGCCAAGGCCGGCACCCACCGCACCCGATTGCAGTAGATCCACGCCATGCGTGGATGGAACAGCGCCGACCAAGGTCGGCCTCTACCTGTGCAACGTTCAGCGCGCGATGCTGTCTTCGGCCACCAGCGCGTGGTGCACGCCGATGCCCGCGCGCACGCCTTCGGCCATGGCCAGGGTGATGTTGCCGACCGTCGTCGCATCGCCTGCGGCATACACGTTCGGCACCGAGGTCTGCTTCATCGCATCGACCTCGATCAGCACGCCCAGCGGGCTTTCCACCAGGGTGCAGCCCAGCTGCTGCACCAGCGGCGTCGCCATCGTCTGCGTGGCCGGCACGAACAGCGCGCGTTGCGCGATGCGGCGGCCATCAGCCAACTCCACTTCCAGCCAGGTCGGCTGGTCGCCCTGCACGCCCACCACCGGCGCGGTCTCGATCTGCACGCCGCGCTGCTGCATGGCGGCCCGCTCCTCATCGGTGATCGGCAGGCCCTGGCTGAAGAAGGTGACATTTCCCCAATCGGCGAACAGCGGCGCCTTGCTGGCGGACATCGGGTGCCCACCAAGCAGACCGATTGCGCCACCACCCACTTCGTAGCCATGGCAGTAGGGACAATGCAGCACGGTGCTGCCCCAGCGCTCGGCCAGCCCCGGCAGTTCCGGTAGCTGGTCGGTGATACCACTGGCCAGCAGCAGCTTGCGAGCAGCCAGCACCTGGCCATCAGCGGTGTGCACTTCGACGCCCGCGGCGGTGGCGGATGCCTGCACGGCCTCGGCGTGCAGCCAGCGTACGCTGGGGTAGTCCAGCAGTTGCTGGCGCGCGGTCTTCAGCAGCTCGGCGCCACTGGTGCCATCCAGCCCCAGCACGCCATGCGAATGGCTGGCGAAGCGGTTGCGCGGGAATCCGGCGTCGATGACCGTGACCGGGCGGCGGGCGCGGGCGAGGATCAGGCCGGCGGCAATGCCGGCATAGCTGCCGCCAACGATGAGCACATCAGGATTCATGATGACCTTCCAGGGAACGGTGATGGGCGAGATGGCGGGCGAAGTCGGCGCCGAGCTGGTCCAGCGTGGTCGCCTGCAGCCGCTGTTCGAGAAGGCGCTGTGCTTCGCGCGCCCCTTCGAGCAGGGCGCTGTTGACCAGCTGCTGGATAGGGCAGCCGCCGCCGGAATCGCGGGCGCCGACCTGCACCAGCGGTGGTGCGCCCACGGCCAGATAGATGTCATGCAGGGTGATCGTTGCGGGATCGCGTGCCAGCAGGCTGCCACCGCCGTGGCCACGGGTGCTGCGCACCAGGCCGGCCTTGTGCAGCTGTGCCAGCAGGCGACGGATCACCACCGGATGCGTCGGCAGGCACGACGCCAGCTGCTCGGACGTACGCGGGGCAGCGTGGCCCACCAGATGTGCCATCACGTGCAGGGCGTCGGAAAGCGGGCTTGCTGATTTCATGTAACAACAATAGTTACATTTAAACCGTCTGTCGAGAGTCCGTATTCGTTCCATATGGACACATTTGTCCTATGAAACATCTCCTTCACATCGCTAAACGGAACGCGAATGTGATCGTTGTCGCACTTCAGACGTGCAGGGCACGGGTCGATACCGCATTGCCCCTTCCCGAGAGTCCCTTCCATGAAAGCGTCTGTCCGTGCTCCGCGCCTGCAGTCCAAGCTGCTCGGCGCGGTTTCTGTTGGTCTGGCCGTGGTCCTGCTGTGCGCACTGGCGGGCCTGGCCTCCGCTTGGTTGAAGCTGTCCACCGAAGTTCCACCCGAAGTCGCGCACAGCCGCGATGCAGAACGCCTGCAACGCGAGTTCCGCGGCCAGGTGCAGGAATGGAAGAACGTATTGCTGCGCGGCCGCGACGATGCGCTGCGCCAGCGCCATCTGGATGCCTTCGACAGCGAGGGCCGACTGGTCGAGCAGCTGGCCAAGGGCCTGGTGACCAGCCCGGACGCGCGCACGCGTGATCTGGCACAGGCCTTCATCGGCCTGCATGCGCAGCTGCAGAAGGACTATCACGCCGCCCTGCAGGCATTTGCGGAGGCCGGCTACGATCCCGCTGCCGGCGACAACCTCGTGCACGGCAAGGATCGCCCGGTGGCGAGCGCACTGGATACGTTGAGCGCGCACGCCACACAGGTGGCAGAAGCGGCGGTGGCCGCGCGTTCCCAGCAGGCGCGGCAGACGTTGTTGGTGTGCGCGGCGTTGACCGTGCTGGCCGCCGTGCTGTTGCTGATGGGCCTGGCGTGGTGGCTGCGGCGTGCCGTGGTGCAGCCGGTACTGGCCGTGGAAGCCGCCGCACGTGCGGTGGCCGCCGGTGACCTGCAGCATGTGGTGCAGGTGCGCAGCCGCGACGAGATCGGTCGCCTCGCGCAGGCCATGCAGGCGGTGCAGTCGACACTGCGCGGCGTGCTGGATGCACAGGCCGCGATGGCGCAGGCGCATGAGGCCGGCACCATCAGCCACCGCATGGACGCCAGCGCCTTCCCCGGCGCGTTCGGCACCATGGTGGCCGACAGCAACACGCTGGTGGATGCGCACATCCAGGTGAAGATGCGCGCGATCGCGATCATGGGGCGTTACGCCGTCGGTGACCTCAGCCAGGACATGGAACGCCTGCCCGGCGAAAAGGCCGTGATCACCAATGCATTGGATACGGCCAAGGCCAATCTCGGCGTGATCAACGGCGAGATCCGCCGCCTGGCCGAAGCCGCTGCCGCCGGTGACTTCAGCCAGCGCGGCGACAGCGCACGCTTCGAACATGATTTCCGCGCGATGGTCGACGGCCTGAACCGCCTGATGCAGACCACCGAACTGAACCTGAGCGAGGTTTCCAGCATGCTGCGCGCGATTGCCGATGGCCGTCTCGGCGCGCGCATGCACGGTGATTTCCAGGGCGTGTTCGCGCGCATCGCCGGCGACGCCAATACCACCGCCGCGCAGCTGGCGACCATCGTCACCGACATCAAGCACGCCTCCGGCAACATCCACACCGCCGCCGCGGAGATCGCCGCCGGCAACAATGATCTGTCGCGCCGCACCGAACAGCAGGCCGCCAACCTGGAAGAGACGGCAGCATCGATGGAGGAACTGACCTCCACCGTGCGCCAGAACGCCGAACACGCGCGCCAGGCCAACCAGCTCGCGATCGGCGCGCACGCGGTCGCCTCGCAGGGCGGCAGCGTGGTCGGCCAGGTGGTGGCGACGATGGGCGCGATCGAAACCTCGTCACGGCAGATCGCCGAGATCATCAGCGTGATCGATGGCATCGCCTTCCAGACCAACATCCTGGCATTGAACGCTGCGGTGGAAGCCGCGCGTGCCGGCGAGCAGGGCCGTGGCTTCGCGGTGGTTGCCAGCGAGGTCCGCACGCTGGCGCAGCGTTCGGCGGCGGCGGCGAAGGAGATCAAGTCGCTGATCGAAGCCTCGGTGGAACAGGTGGGGCACGGTGCACAGCGCGTGCGTGAGGCCGGTGACACCATGGCCGAGATCGTGGCCTCGGTGCAGCGCGTGACCGACATCATGGCCGAGATTTCCGCCGCCTCGCAGGAACAGAGCGCGGGCATCGAACAGGTCAGCCAGACCGTGATCCAGATGGACGGCACCACCCAGCAGAACGCTGCGCTGGTGGAGGAAGCCAGCGTCGCGGCACGCAGCCTGGAACAGCAGGCGAACCGGTTGATCGAGGCGGTGGATGTGTTCGACCTGTCGACCACGGCGGATGCGAAGGGCGGGTTGGCGCGCGCGGCCTGATTGGTCCGGTTGCCGGCCAGCGTCAGATGGGTAGCGCCCGACCGTTGGTCGGGCGATGGCAGGTGCAGTGCGAACCAACGGTCCGCACCCACCCGAATCCGATCAGCGCAGGTAACCGCTCTGCGCCATTGCTTCACCCAGGTAATCCAGGAACGAGCTGATCCGCGCCGATACCGCCGTGTTGCGGTAATACACCGCGTGGATCGGCTGGTACACATCCAGCGTCTGCGCCGCCAGCACCGGCACCAGGGTGCCAGCAGCGCGGTCGCTATCGGTGACGAAGTCGGACAGGCAGGTGATGCCGACACCTTCCACCGCCAGACGGCGCAGTGTCTCGCCACTGGACACGGCGATGTCCGGCCGCACCAGCAGCAGCCCATCCGACTCTCCGGGCAACGGCCAGCGGTTGAGTGACTCCGGCTCGTTGAAGCTGAGCAGCGTGTGCTGGCCCAGTGCGGCGACGCTGGCCGGTTCGCCGTGTGCAGCCAGGTAGGCCGGGCTTGCCACCAGCCGCAGCTGGCACCGCCCCAGCGGCCGCGCATGCAACGTGGAGTCGGCCAGTGGCCCGATCCGGATCGCCAGATCGGTGCGCCGCTCCAGCAGGTCGATGTAGCGGTCGGAGCTGTTCAACTCCAGCTGCACTTCCGGGTAGCGCGCACGATAGCCGCTCACCAGCGGCGCGATCACGTGCAGCACGAACGGCATCGCCGCATCCACGCGCAGGCGCCCTGCCGGGCGCTCGCGGCGTGCCGCCATCTGTTCTTCGGCCGATTCCACCGCATCGATGATCGCCCGGGCATGGCGCAGGAACGCCTCGCCCTCGGCAGTCAGGTGCAGGCGGCGGGTGGTGCGGGTCAGCAGGGTGATCCCCAGCTTGTCCTCCAGCCGCCCCAGCGCACGGCTCACGCCCGAGGGCGTCTGCCCCAGCTGCTCGGCAGCGGCACTGATCGACCCGCTGTCGATCACCGCGAGGAAGGCCTGCATTTCATCGAGAGTGGTCTTCATCCCGCCATTATTGACTGAGCGGCAATAGTGATTGGCGTGAAGACTGGTTTTTCGGCAAAGGTGCACCGCGCACACTGCGCGCCTTCCTTCCCTCCGGAGCCGGCCATGATCCGTGGCATTCCCCTCGCCCTGCTGGCGTTGACCCTCGGTGCCTTCGCCATCGGCACCACCGAGTTCGTCATCGTCGGCCTGATTCCCACCATTGCCGCCGATCTGCAGGTCAGCCTGCCCTCCGCAGGCCTGCTGGTCTCGCTGTATGCCCTCGGGGTGGCCATCGGTGCGCCGGTGCTGACCGCGCTGACCGGCCGCGTGCCGCGCAAGACCCTGCTGGTGGCGCTGATGGTGCTGTTCACGCTTGGCAACGTCATCGCCTTCCTGGCGCCGGGCTACACGTCGCTGATCGCCGCGCGCATCCTCACCGGCCTGGCCCACGGCGTGTTCTTCTCGATCGGTTCGATCATCGCCACCGCGGTGGTGCCGAAGGAGAAGGCCGCCAGTGCCATCGCCATCATGTTCACCGGCCTGACCGTGGCACTGGTGACCGGCGTGCCGCTGGGCACCTTCATCGGCCAGCACCTGGGCTGGCGCGCCACCTTCCTGGCGGTGGCCGGGCTCGGCGTGATCGCACTGCTGGGCGCGCTGCTGTTCGTGCCGCGCAGCGTACCGCAGAGCGCCCCGTCCAGCTTCCGCCAGCAGATGGCGGTGCTGGCCCAGCCGCGCCTGCTGCTCGTCTATGCGATGACCACGCTGGGTTATGGCGGCACCTTCCTGGCCTTCACCTACCTGGCGCCGATCCTGCAGGACGTCACCGGTTTCTCGGCCAACGCGGTCAGCCTGGTGCTGCTGGTGTACGGCGTGTCGGTGGCGATCGGCAACCTGTGGGGCGGCCGCATGGCCGACCGCATGGGCCCGGTGCCCGCGCTGAAGCGCATCTTCGCCCTGCTGGCGGTCGTACTGTTCGTGCTCACCTTCACCGCCTACAACATCTGGCTGATGCTGCTGACGGTGCTGGCGCTGGGCGCGGTGGCATTCGGCAACGTACCGGGCCTGCAGGTGTACGTGGTGAAGCAGGCGCAGCGCTATGCGCCGCAGGCCACTGACGTGGCCTCGGGGCTGAACATCGCCGCCTTCAACATCGGCATCGCGCTGGGCGCCTCGCTCGGCGGCCTGGTGGTGGAGAACATCGGCCTGATGCACACGCCGTGGCTGGGCGCGCTGGTGGTGGTGGGCGCGTATGCGCTGACCGTGCTCAGCGGCCGCCTGGACCGTCGTGATGGCATCGATGATCGCGCCGATGGCATCGCCATGGCCGCGCATTGATTCATGCAATGCAGCGTTGCCGGCATGCATACGGCACCTGTCCTACCCTCTTTCCTTTGCGACTCCCTCCCCCTTGGAGCTTCCCATGACCGTTCCCGCTTTTGGCCTTGGTACCTTCCGCCTGAAGGACCAGACCGTGATCGACTCGGTGCGCAATGCACTGGACGTCGGCTACCGCGCCGTTGATACCGCGCAGATCTATGGCAACGAAGCCGAAGTCGGCCAGGCCATCGCCGAGTCCGGCGTGCCGCGTGATGACCTGTACCTCACCACCAAGGTGTGGATCTCCGAGTTCAAGCATGATGCGCTGCTGGCCAGCCTGCGTACCAGCCTGGAAAAGCTGCGCACCGACCGCGTCGATCTGGCGCTGATCCATTGGCCCTCGCCGAACGACAAGGTCGACGTGCCGATGGAGGAGTACCTGACCGCACTGGCCGAGGCCAAGGCACAGGGCCTGACGAAGGAGATCGGCATCTCCAACTTCACCATCGCACAGACCCGCAAGGCGATCGAGATCCTCGGTGCCGACGCCATCGCCACCAACCAGATCGAGATCCATCCGTACCTGCAGAACCGCCTGCTGGTGACGTTCCTGCAGGACAACGGCATCCACATTACCGCCTACATGAGCCTGGCCTATGGCGAGGTGATCAAGGACCCGGTGATCCAGGCCATTGCCGGCCGTCACCAGGCCACGCCCGCGCAGATCGCACTGGCCTGGGCACTGCAGCAGGGTTACTCGGTCATTCCGTCTTCGACCAAGCGCGAGAACCTGTCGGGCAACCTGGAAGCGGCAGCAATCCGCCTCACCGACGAAGACATGGCGCAGATCGCCAAGCTGGATCGTGGGCACCGCCTGGCCAACCCGGAAGGCATTGCGCCGGCCTGGGATTGAGGCCCCGTTGTTGTAGAGCCGAGCCCACGCTCGGCTGCCGTCTCCCTGGAGCCGAGCATGGCTCGGCTCTACAGACTGGATCCCCGGGGCGCCACCTCGTGCAGCATCCGCAGCACCTCGTGCACATCCAACGGTTTGCACAGGAAGCCGGCGGCGCCCATTGAACGCGCCCTCTCGATGACCTGCAGACGCGTGTCCGCGCTCATCACCAGGATGGGCGGACCGTCCGTTCTGGAGCCGACCGCTTCAAGTACGTCCCAACCGCTGCAACCCGGCATATGAAGGTCCAGCAGCACCACGTCTGGCGCAAGCGACGCCACCGCAGCCTGCGCATCGCGCCCGTCGTGCCGGCAACTCAGTCGATGACCTGCACATTCCATCAGCCGCTCGACCACCTGCCGGTTGGTTTCCACATCCTCGAACAGCAGGCAATGCAGGGATCGTACCGACGCCGCATGTGCCTTGAACACCGCCTCAAGCGAAGGTGATGCTGCCTCGCCGATCACGGCAGGAGCGGTGAAGCACCACTGGAACGAGGCGCCACCCCACGTGCTGCGGCCCACCTCGATCGTCGCGCCCATGGCATCGGAAATCAGTCGCACGATGTAGAGCCCAAGCCCAACCCCCTGCTCGCAACGGGCATCGCCCTCGCTCACCTGGACGAAGGGGGAGAAGATCGCCTCCTGGTCGCTCTCGTCGATACCGCACCCGGAGTCGGAAACGGTCACCCGCACCTGCCATTGCTCACCGATGCGGGAGGCGTGAATGGACACGCGGGTCTCGCCCCCCACCGGGCTGAACTTGATCCCGTTGCAGACAAGATTGCTGATCACCTGTTCGACCCGGCCTGCGTCAACCAGCATCCACACTGCGGGATCGCAGTCCTCCACCGTCAGCAGTACACCTTTCTCCGCAGCAGCCGGTGCGCAGCTTTCCTGCATCGCATCGAGCGCGGACGCCAATGAACAGGGTTGAGGACGAAGCCGCAGCGTTCCACCCTCGATGCTGGCCACATCGAGGACATCATCAATGCGATGCCGCAGCGCTCTTGCCTGCCGGGCCACCATCGCAAACGAACTGCGCTGCGCCGGCGTCGCGGCGTCCATGTCCAGCAACTGGATGCCATTGATGATGGCGTTCAACGGCGTCCTCAGCTCATGGCTCATCGTTCCGATGAACCGCCCCTGGGCCTCGCGCGACGCGACGGCACGGAGCGCAATATCGCGCATGGCCGCAACCATGGAGGCAACCACGGCCGGCAGCAGGATCGTCAGCGCCAGGGCATAGGCCAGGTAGGCAGGTCGCGAGATCCAATAGCCCTCCGGCGCGGCCCACAGCAGGCCCAGCGCCGTTGCGGCGATGGTCGGTGCGATCGCCCTCCGCCCGTAGGCAGCCGTCGCGGCGATCACCAGGAAGGGCAGCGTTGCATTGAGCGTCATCAGAAGAATGAAGGCTGCATCGACCTGCACCGTCACCATCACCAGGCTGAGGAGCAGGCCCACCGCGTCGCGCCATGCCACACCGCGATCCTTATGGAGGTTCACCCATGCGGCCCATGCCACGGACGCAACAAGCAGCGCAATCGACGCAGGCAGCACCTTCGCCGCCTCGTTGGCCAGCACGGGTTGTGGTCCATCCATCCAGAGCCAGCACCACAGCACGGTCAGTGCCTGCAATACCACCCTGGACAGGCTGGCACGTGGTTCCTGCAGCCAGGACAGCAACAGCGCAAGTCGTTTCATTTCCAGTGAGCGGGCCGCCTGAAGCAGTGCATCGGGGCCAGCATCGAGCAGACCAGAGGGTGCATGGGGCATGGCCGGATTCCTTCACCTGTGAGAAACGATGGAACGTTGCAGGAGGCGCTGCGCAGCTACCGCCACGGCTTGGGAGCGGCTTCGTATGTGGTCTGTCGCCGCGCCCGATCGAAGGCACTCACCCAGGTCGTCGCACGCGCTGGCGATCAGCCTGCTGCCCAGCGCCGACGTGATGCTCTTGAGCGCGTGCAGGCGCGCCAGTTCTGCATCCAGATCGCTGCTGGGCGTACTCGCAGACTCCGCCCTCCACCGTGCTATCGCTTCGTCCAACGCAGCAACAAAGGACGGCAGCTCGCATGGTGACACCGCGGCAATCACCTTCAGCATTGAATGCTCGCCAAGCTCAGGGCGATCGGCGCCTGCCGCCTGCGTTCCCGCCATGCCACGTCGATCGATTGCGTGCATCCGTCTCCGCCATATGTCGCATGCGACCTGTTCGTGCATGTCGCTCCCGGCCAAATACGATTTCGTGCAGGGCCATTCGCGACAACGCATCTTCCCGATTCGCTACTGCATCCGCTCATGAATGAGAGCGAACAAACCCGGAAACCGCTCGGAAAAAAAGTATCCCAGCCCTAATCCAAGCCATACGCCGCCGAGAATGACGCCCGCTCTTGCGGAGGGTGACAGTCGCTTCAGATCCATGGCATCCAGCATCCACACAACGAAGGCCCCGCGCCATCGGAATTCATTCAAACTTTCCTGAGGTGCACTGTGCTGGCGTTTACCCTTCTTCTTCTGCTGGCATGTGCTGCACTGATCGCCACACGCCGATTCCGCACCGCGGCACTCCTGTCGGTGCTGCCCCTGATGGCCTTGTCCAGCGCAACGGGCCCGATAACGCAATGGATGCTCGACCGGGCCCAGGCCAGCGCTGCATTCACGACACCTGCAGATCGGCCGAAGACAACGATCGTGCTGCTGGGCGGTGGCATCGAGCACCATGCCGAGGGCTCCAGCCCGGGTCTGGTGGGGTACAGCCGATTGCTGGTTACGGCGCAGCGCTATCTGCTCTGCCAGCAGAAGCACGAGACCTGCAGGGTGATCGTGAGCGGAGGTGCCTCACGAAACCGTAAGACCAGCGAGGCCAACGTCTACGCGCGCGAGCTGGCCCGTCTGGGTGTGCCGATGGATCGCATCGAGCAGGAGGATGCCAGCGCCAACACCTGGGAGAACGCCCGGAACAGCAGCGCGATGCTCCGCCACGATCCATCGCGCGTGGTAATCGTGACCTCGGGTCTTCACCTCAGGCGAAGCCTGCTCTATTTCCAGCATTTCGGCGTGATTGCCGAAGGCCTGCCCAGCGACCGGCTACGCGCTACGCCCGGATGGCTTCCCTCGACCTTCAACCTGCTGCTGGCCGAGGTGATGTTGCACGAACGCATCGGCGTGCTTCGTTACCACGCCTACAACAGACTGGGGTGGAACGAACCGCCGATGCCACCGATCCCCTTCAATCCACAGACAGCCACCCACGCATCGCCGCACTGACCTCGTCCGGCTTTTCCATCGGGGCCAGGTGACCGCAATCGGGCACCACCACCAGCTGCGAATGCGGCACCAACGCATGCATTTCCTCGCTCACCGCCAGCGGCGTGATGCGGTCGTTGGCCCCGCAGACGATCAACAGCGGATCGCGGTAACCCGCCAGCACGTCATGGCCGTCGCGCCGCTCCAGCGCACTCTGGCGCAGGAATACCTCCGCCCCCAGGCGGGCGGTCATGTCGCGCACGCGCTGCACCAGCACGTAGTCGTCCAGCCGCGAGGCGTCGATGTAGCTGCGCATCAGCGCATCGCCGAAGCCGTGGAACCTGCCCGGCAGGCGCACGCTGGCGCGCTGGCTGCGGCGTTGTTCGGCACGTTCCGGTGAATCGGCGTGGATCGAGGTATCGATCAGCGCCAGCTGCAGCACGCGCTCCGGCGCAATGCGCAGGATCTGCTGGGCAACGAAGCCGCCCAGTGAGAAACCAGCCAGCGCAAAGCGCTCCGGTGCCTGTGCGAGCACGTCCTCGGCCACCGCCTGCAGGGTCTCGCCGCGGGTCTGGTCGCCTACGGTGCAATCGGCAATGTCGGCCAGGTCGGCCAACTGCGCGCGCCACAGCTCGGCATCGTTGAGCAGGCCGGGCAGCAGCAACAGGGGGATACGGTCGGTCATGGGGATATTGTCGCGCCGGCGGGGTGACGGCACCATGCCGCAACGGGTGATTGCACTGTAGAGTCGAGCAAGCTCGACTCTACGACACGGACGCGACCATGGCAGACCCCTACAACAGCAGCCCCACGTCCCCGCCCGCGCTGCGTTTCGACGATGCGCTGGTCACCACCGCCTTCGAGCTGCCCGGCCATCGCGTGGTGCGCAACCTCGGCGTGGTACGCGGCATCACCGTGCGCTCGCGCTCGATCGTCGGCAATTTCCTCGGCGGCATCCAGACCCTGTTCGGCGGCAACATCACCATCTACACCGAACTGTGCGAACAGGCCCGCGAGGAAACCTACCGCGACATGGTCAAGCACGCGCGGCAGCTGGGCGCCAACGCGATCATCGGCATGCGCTACGACGCCACCGATGTGATGACCGGGCTGACCGAGGTGCTGTGCTATGGCACGGCAGTGGTGGTGGAGCCGGTGCTTTGATACTGTAGAGCCGAGTCCATGCTCGGCTCAGGCGCGCCCGTGCGATGCAAGGCAGCCGAGCGTGGGCTCGGCTCTACAACGGGGTTTCGGGCACCTCAACCTGCTGCACCGGCAGGGTCACCACCATCACCGTCGGGTCGTCCGGATCGAGTTTGGTCTTGAAGCCCAGGCTCTGGCACATCGCCAGCATGGTGCTGTTCTCGCGCAGCACCTGGCCTTCCACCACGTCCAGGCCCAGCCACTTGGCGTACTCGATCATGATCGCCATCAGCCGCCAGCCGATGCCGTGGCCCTTCAGGTCCGAGCGGATCAGGATGCCGTATTCGCCACGGTGGTAATCGGCATCGGCGTGCAGGCGCACCGCGCCAAGCATTTCGCCGCTGCGTGGCTCGATCGCCACCAGTGCGATCGAGCGCGCATAGTCCAGCTGGGTCAGGCGCGCGATGAACTCGTGGCTGAAATGCTTCACCGACTGGAAGAAGCGCAGGCGCAGGTCCTCGTCGCTGACACGGGCGAAGAATGCGCGGAACAGCGCATCGTCTTCCGGACGCACCGGACGCACGAAGGCGCGGCCGCCATCGGACAGTTCGATGGTGCGCTCCCACTCCTTCGGGTACGGGAACACCGAGAAGCGCGGATGACCGCGGCCCTTGTGCAGAATGCGCGACGGCGCCACCGCCACGCGTGCGTCGAGGGCAAGAATGCCCTTGCTGTCGACCAGCAGCGGGTTGATGTCCAGCGTGCGCACTTCGGGAATGTCTGCGGCCAGTTGTGCCAGCTTGACCAGCGCCAGCGCCAGTGCGCGCTCGTCGGCGGCGGGCACATCGCCATAGGCCTTGAGGATGCGCGAGGCACGGGTCTGGCCAATCAGCTCGTGGGCCAGGCGTAGATCCAGCGGAGGCAGCGCCAGCGCCTTGTCGTTGATCACTTCGACCGCGGTGCCGCCGCGGCCGACCACGATCACCGGGCCGAACGTCGCGTCATCGGCAATACCGACAATGATCTCGCGTGCCTTCGGGCGGACGATGGTCGGCTGTACCAGCAGGCCATCGATGCGGGCATCCGGCCGCAGCTGGCGTGCGCGCGACAGGATCGCGTTGGCCGCGCTCTGCACCGCCGGCAGGGTGGACAGGTTCAGGCGCACGCCGTCCACTTCCGACTTGTGCGGAATATCCGGCGAGAGAATCTTCAGCGCGACCGTGGCACCGCGTTCCAGCAGCGGCTGTGCCAGATCCATCGCCTCGTGCGCGTCACGCGCATGCATCACCGGCGCGGAGGGAATGCCGTAGGCCTTGAGCAGTTCATGCGTAGCCAGCGGGTCCAGCCACTGCTGGCCGTTGGCCAGCGCGGCATCGACCAGTGCGCGCGCGGCGGCCGTGTCGACGCTGAAGTCCTGCGGCAGGCTGGGCGGCGTTTCCATCAACGCGTTCTGCGCTTCGCGGTAGCGCACCAGATGCTGGAAGCCACGTACGGCTTCGGCCTCGGTCGGATAGGTCGGCACCCGCGCCGCGTTGAGCGTGGCGGTGGCCTGGTCATCGTTGCCCAGCCACACCGCGAACACCGGCTTGTCGCGGTGATGGCGCGGGCGCAGTCCGAGCGTGCGGGTAAGCGCCTGTGCGGCGTCTGCGGATGAAGTGAATGCGGTCGGCACGTTGACCACCATCACCGCATCATTCTCGTTGTCGGCCAGCAGCGCCTCGATGGCGGCGGCATAGCGATCACCATCGGCGTCGACCACGATGTCGACCGGGTTGCTGCGCGACCAGCCCTGTGGCAATACCGCATCGAGCTTCTGCACCGTGCTGTCGGACAGGGTGGCCAGCGTGCCACGCAGCGCGATCAGCTGGTCCACGGCAAGGCGACCGACGCCGCCACCATTGCTGAGAATGGCCAGGCGACGACCGGGGAAGGTCCCCAACCGGCCCAGCGATTCGGCGGCCGTGAACAGTTCGTCCAGCGCGCCCACGCGCAGCAGGCCGGCGCGGTTGAAGGCGGCACCGTACACATCATCGGCACGGGCCAGGGCCTGCACATGGGTATCGCGGCTGCCCGGCTGCACGCGCTCGGCGCGCCCCGACTTCACCACCACCACCGGCTTGGCGCGGGCGGCGGCACGCGCAGCCGACATGAACTTGCGCGCGTCCTTGATCTGCTCAACGTAGAGCAGGATGGCGCGCGTACGGTAATCGGTGGCGAAGTAGTCGAGCAGGTCACCGAAGTCGACGTCCAGCGTGTCGCCCAGCGAGACCACGGCAGAGAACCCGACCGAGCGCGCCACGCCCCACTCCACCAGTGCGGCGGCGATGGCCGAGGATTCGGAGATCAACGCAAGATCACCGGCCTGCGGGAAGTGCGCGGCGATGCTGGCATTGAGCCGTGCGTGCGGCGCGATCACGCCCAGGCAATGCGGCCCGAGGATGCGCAGGCCATGCTTGCGCGCCACCGCCTCTACCTGTGCGGACAACGAACCCGGGCCTTCGCCCAGGTGCGCAGTGAGGATGATCGCCGCCTGCACGCCACGCTCGGCAGCGGTACGCACCACCTGCGGCACGATCGCCGCCGGTGCGGTGATCACCACCAGGTCGGGCACCCAGTCCAGGTCCTTCAGCCGCTTGATCGTGCGGATGCCATCGATCTCGGCATGCCGCGGGTTGATCCACGCCACCTTGCCGGGGAAGCCGGTGCCGCGCAGATTGCGCATCACCGCACGGCCGGCTGAACGCTCACGCGGACTGCCGCCGATCACCGCGACCGACTGCGGACGGAACACAGACTGCAGGTGGTAGGTACTCATGCGCCTACGGTACCCAAAAAAGGGGACGGAGGGGATTAAGTCGTTTGTGCACAAACGACTTAATCCCCTCCGTCCCCTTTTTTGTTACAGCAGCGTGCCGTGCAGGATCATCGCGGCGATGCTGAAATAGATCACCAGGCCGGTGACATCCACCAGGGTGGCCACGAACGGCGCCGAGGCGCTGGCCGGGTCGAAGCCGAGCCGCTTGAGGATGAAGGGCAGCATCGAGCCGGACAGCGAGCCGAAGGTGACGATGCCGACCAGGGCGGCACCGATGGTGATCGCCAGCAGGATCCAGTGCTCGCCGTAGTCATGCAGGCCGCCCAGCTGCCAGATCACGATGCGCACGATCGCCAGGCAGCCGAGGATGGCACCCAGCACCATGCCGGTCGGGATCTCGCGGATGGCCACCTTCCACCAGTCGCGCAGGCGCAGTTCACGCAGCGCCAGGCTGCGGATCAGCAGCGAGGTGGCCTGCGAACCGGAATTGCCGCCCGAACTCATGATCAGTGGGATGAACAGGGTCAGCACCACCGCGCGCGCCAGTTCGTCCTCGTAGTGCTGCATCGCGCTGGCGGTCAGCATCTCGCCCAGGAACAGCACGCTCAGCCATCCGGCGCGCTTGCGCAGCATCTCGAAGAAGCCGATCTGCATGTACGGCTTGTCCAGCGCTTCCATGCCACCGAACTTGTGCGCGTCTTCGGTGGATTCCTCGATCAGTGCATCGAGCACGTCGTCGACGGTGACGATGCCGAGCATCTGCAGCTGCGCATCGACCACCGGAATCGCCAGCAGGTCGTGGCGGCGGATCAGCCGCGCCACTTCTTCCTGGTCCATCAGCGCATCCACCGTCACCGGCGGATTGACCTGGGCCACGTCCAGGATCGACTCCTCCGGCAGGCCGGTGATCAGCCGGCGCATGGTCACCACCTGCTGCAGCTGCTGGCTGGCCGGGTCGAGCACGTAGATCGCGTACACCGTCTCGCGGGTGCGCTCGACCTGGCGGATGTGCTGCAGGGTCTGCGCCACGGTCCAGCTGGCGGGTACCGCCACGTACTCGGTGGTCATCAGCGCGCCGGCGGTGTTGGGCGGGTAGCTGAGCAGCTTCTGGATGGCCTGGCGGGCGTCGGTGCCCAGCAGCGGGATCAGCCGCGCGCGTTCTTCCTCGTCCAGCTCGTGGACGATGTCGGTGGCACGGTCATCGGCCATCAGCCCAAGCAGGGCGGCGGCGCGGGCCGGCGGCAGCACGGCTACCAGTTCGCCGCTGCGGTGCAGTTCCGGCGCCTCCAGCATCTTCACCGCACGCGGCAACGGCAGCGCGGCCAGCGTTTCCGCAGCGCGCACGAGTTCCAGCGTGTTGAGGAATTCCACCGCATCGGCGGTGTTGTAGTTCGCCAATGGCGCGGCCAGTGCGGCGGCATCGGCCACCGGGCGCAGCAATTGCTTCTGGTTCATCGGGTTTGCCTTGTGGGGGTGCGACCTCGCGCAACGCCAACGCAGGCAAACCGTCCCGATGTCAGGCGGTGGCCATCGCTGGCGTCGAACGAGGTCGACTTCTACTGTCGCTGGACATGGGTTGGGAACTCCGGGATGCGTGTGCCGGCGGACGCGCCGCCAGCGGCGGGCAGTCTGGACCCGTGGGCCATGCAGGTCAACCCGGCCGCTGTGCGCAGGGCGCCTGCCCGGCAGGTTGTTCTCGTGCATACACAGGCCGGCGCGCATAATGACGCGGTGGTACTCGCCACCCCTTCCCCCACCCGAATGGACGCACTGCGGGCTTCCCCGATGACCAGGTATTCCCATGCATAGCGGTGGTCTGGAACTGGCCCTGGTGCTGCTGCTGGCGGCGGTCATCGCCGTGCCGGTGTTCAAGAAATTCGGCTTCGGTGCGGTGCTGGGCTACCTGGCGGCCGGTGTGGTGCTGGGCCCGGACGGGCTGGGGTTCGTGCAGGATGCCGACCGCATCCTTGGCGCCGCCGAGATCGGCGTGGTGATGCTGCTGTTCGTGATCGGCCTGGAGCTGTCGCCGGCACGCCTGAAGGTGATGCGGCGCTCGGTGTTCGGCGCAGGTGCGGCGCAGGTGGCGCTGTCCGGGCTGGTGCTGGGCGGCCTGCTGCTGCTTGACCATTTCCAGTGGAAAAGCGCGCTGGTGGTGGGCGTGGCACTGGCGCTGTCGTCCACGGCGGTCGGCCTGCAGCTGCTGTCCGAGCACAAGGCGATCAACAGCGACCATGGCCGGCTCGGGTTCGCCATCCTGCTGTTCCAGGACCTGATCGCGATTCCGCTGCTGGCGGCCATCCCGCTGCTGGGCGGGGTGAAGAACGAGACCCTGCGCTGGGAAGACGCCGCCGTGGCCCTCGGTGCGCTGGCCGTGGTGATCCTGTGCGGGCGACCGGTGCTGCGCAAGGTGTTCAGCATCATCGCGCGCACCCGCAGCCCGGAAGTGTTCACCGCCACCGCCTTGCTGGTGGTGCTCGGCACCGCCTGGTTCATGCAGGAGGCCGGCCTCAGCCCCAGCCTGGGCGCGTTCCTGGCCGGCGTACTGCTGTCCGATTCGGAGTTCCGGCACGAACTGGAAGCGCAGATCGAGCCGTTCAAGGGGCTGCTGCTGGGCCTGTTCTTCATCGCGGTGGGCATGGGCATCGACCTCGACCGCATCGCCGCCGAGCCGTGGCTGATCGCTGCCGGCGTGGCGATCCTGCTGGTGGTCAAGTTCAGCCTGCTCTACGTGATCGGGCGTATCGCCAAACTCAGTTCGCGACAGTCGCTGCTGCTGGGCAGCGTGCTGTGGCTGGGCGGCGAGTTCGCCTTCGTGGTGTTCAACGAAGCGCAGCGCGCGCACCTGCTGGGCAACGCCAACCATGACCGGCTGGTGGCCATCGTCGGCCTGTCGATGGCGATCACGCCACTGCTGATGATTGCGCTGCTCAAGTTGCTCGGCCAGGAGAAGGCCGCACCGCGCCAGGCCGCCGAGGCCGACAAGGTGGCGCCGGACAATCGGCCCAAGGTGCTGATCGCTGGCATGGGCCGTTTCGGCCAGGTGATCGCGCGCCTGCTGACCGCGCAGAAGGTGCCGTTCGTGGCGCTGGAAGCGAACCCGGACACCGTGGCCGACCTGCGCCGCTTCGGCAACCAGCTGTACTACGGCGACCCGACCCGGCCGGAGATGCTGCGTGCGGCGGGCGGCGAACACATCGATGTGTTCGTGATCACCGTGGACGACCCGGAGACCAACCTGCGCGCGGTGCGTATGGTGCGCCGGCTGTACCCGGACGCGACGGTGCTGGCGCGTGCACGCAACCGCCAGCATGCGTGGCGCCTGATGGACATGTCGGCCGAGCCGTTCCGCGAAGTGTTCGGCACCAGCCTGGAGATGAGCGGCCGCGTGCTGACCGCGCTGGGCGTGGCACCGGACGTTGCCGAACGCCATGTGCAGCGCTTCCGCGAGCACGACGAACAGCTGCTGCGCGACCAGTATCTGGTGTACGACGACGAGGCGGCGGTGATCCAGACCTCGCGCGATGCACGCAACGACCTGATGCATCTGTTCGAGGCCGACGCGGAAAGCGACGGCAAGTAGGGGGCCGACCAACGGTCGGCACCCACCACAGATTGCGGTTGCCGGCCAGCGGCCGGCACGACCCTTTTCCAGGAATCAGCCGTTGTCGCGCAGGAACCGCGCCATCGACGAAACGCCCGGCACGCGCGGTTCGAACTCACCGGCCACGTCTATGAAGCCGCGCATCACCGCGATCTCGCGCGGGCTGCGGTTGAGGCTGTCGCGCACTTCCGGATCGGCACCGGCACGCAGCAGGCGCTGCACCAGCAACGGCAGGCCATGCAGCGCGGCCAGGTGCAGCGGACCGAAGCCGCGCGGATCGCGCACGTCCAGGCTGACATCCTCATCCAGCAGGCGCTCCACCGCCGCCATCACCACCTGCTCGTCGCAGGCAGTACCCGGCTCGGCACGCGCACCCAGCAGCAGCAGCAGCGGCGTGACTGAACCGGCGGCGGCCTGGTCCGGTTCGGCACCGGCCAGCAGCAGGGTGTCGAGCAGGGCCAGCAGGCGCGAGCGGTCGCGGGCACTGAAACCGTACAACGCGGCACAGTGCAGCGGGCCCAGCTGCTGCGCGTCACCGGCATGCACGTCGGCGCCGGCGGTGAGCAGGCGCGCGACGATGTCCGGCAGGCCCAGCGCCGAGGCCAGCATCAGCACGGTCACGCCGCCCGGCAGGCGGTGTTCCAGCTTGGCGCCGGCGTCGAGCAGGGCCGAAACGATATCCACCTGACGCATGCTGACCGCCGCCGACAGCGGCGTAGCCCCACTGGCCGCAGCGTGCTGCGGATCGGCGCCACGCGCCAGCAGCAGGTCAGTCACCGCCAGATGGCCACCACCGGCGGCGCGCAGCAGCGCGGTGCAGCCCTGTGCGTCGACCGCATCAACGGCGAAGCCCAGGTCGATCAGGCGGCGCACGGCGTCCACATCACCGGCCATCGCGGCGGCCGGCAGATCGGCCTCGCGCAGGGTACGGCGCGGCAACGGCCACACCCGCCAGTCCAGCCAGTCAGCCAGATCGCGGCGACCGATCGACAGCGCCACGCCCAGTGGCGTCTGGCCGTCGGCGGCACGTGCTTCCGGCGATGCACCGTGCTGCACCAGCAGCTTCAGCGCACCTTCGCGGGCCAATGCGGTGGCCAGGTGCAATGCGGTCATGCCATGGCTGTCGCGCGCTTCGCGATCGACACCGGCCTTGAGCAGGGCCTGCTGCAGGCGCAGCCAGCCCAGGCGCACCGCGAGCGACAACGGCGGATCACCGGCCGGCGAAGCGGCGAACGGATCGGCGCCACGTTCCAGCAGTTCCAGTGCCAGCTGTTCCAGGCCACGGGCGGCCTGGTCGTGCTGCGCGCAGGCGGCGAGGAAGCGCGCCAGGCCACCGCGTCCGGCCGGCGACAGGCCACGCTGCAGCATGACCTGCAGCGCCGGCACCGCGTCGATGCCGCGCGACAACAGCGCGAACATCGGCGTGTCGGAACAGGCGTCACGCACGTAGGGATCGGCACCGTGGGCCAGCAGCCAATCGACCGCACGCGGCTCCAGCGCCAGTTCCGGATCGAGCAGCAGGCCACCCAGTTCTTCCGGCTGGCACAGCTTGGCCAGCGCGGCCATGCCTTCGGTGTTGCCGAAGCCCAGCGCTTCACGCAGCAGGGTCAACGGCGGACGGTCCGGCAGCAGGCCACTGGCACTGGCGGCTTCGCCGCGCTCGGCCAGGCCATCACTGACCGCGGCCGGCAACGGATAGGACGGGTCCAGCAGGGCCACGATCGCCCAGCGGCCGGCTTCGGCAGCGTAGTCCACCGCACGGCGACCGAGCGGATCGGCGGCATCGGCGGCGATGCCCAGTTCGACCAGGCGCTTGATCAGCAGCGGTGAGACATCCTCGGCCATCGCCGCCAGCTGCACCGCGTTGCGGCCTTCGCCGTCCACCGCGACCAGGTCCGGCTTGTGCGGCAGCAGATGCTCGACCACGGCGGCACGACCGGCACGGGCCGCTTCCAGCCATGGCGTACGGCCCAGCGCATCGCGCGCTTCCAGATTGGCACCGGCGCCGAGCAGCACGCCGATGATCTCCACGTGGCCGGCCAGCGCCGCCTCATGCAATGCACTGCGGCGCTGGCGATCGCGGGCGTCGGCGCGCGCCTTGTGCTTGAGCAGCAGCTGCACCCCGGCCGGATCGTCATCTTCGGTGGCGGCGGCGGCCAGCAGCACCGGGGTGCCATCGGCCGGTTCGCAGCGTGCACCGCGTTCGAGCAGGAAACGGGCCAGGCGCCAGTTGCCGACCTGGCAGGCCACGGCCAGCGGCGACCAGCCCTCGTTGTTCAACGCATCGACTTCGGCGGCGGCATCGCGCAGCAGCGCCGCCACACCCGGGTCGGAACTGCGCGCGGCATGGTGCAGCGGCGTGTTGCCATCGCTGTCGGTGGCACGCGAGTCGGCACCGTTGGCGAGCAGGGTCATCACCGCCTCGGGGCGGCCATGCCAGCTGTCACGGGTGGCGGCCAGCAGCGGGGTCATGCCCCGGTGCGGTGCGTTCACATCGACGCCGCGGGCGATCAGCTCGCGCAGCAGGCGCAGGTCCGGCAGCACCGCTGCCAGCACCGCCAGGCTGCGCTGGTCGCGCCAGTTCGGGTCCGGCAGCGCATACGGATCGGCACCGGCCTGCAGCAGTTGCAGGCCCCGTTCGATGCGGCCTTGGCGGGCGGCTTCATACAGCGCCGGGGTCAGCTCCTGCGGTGCCATCGCCTCCAGCGGCGCGGTTTCGGCCGCGGTGGCGAACATCGGTTCGTGCTCGTTGCTGGCGGTGGCCAACGGGCTCGCGCGCAGCGACACCAGCGGTGCCGGCGCGACCCGCTGCAGCAGCAGGTGCAGCACTGGAGACAACAGCATCACCGCCAGTGCGGCAGGCCAGCGTGCGCTTTCCGGCAGCAGGCCCGGCCAGGCCGGCAGCACCACCAGCGCGGCCAGCGCGATCACCAGCGCGGCCACGCCGAGGCCACGCCAGGCGGTCAGGTCGCGCCCGGCCAGCGCCTGCCAGTGCTGGGCCAGGCTGCCATCGAGGCGTTCGACATCGTTCCACAGCGGCCAGGTGCGCCAGGCCGCCAGCAGGCCGGCACTGACCAGCACGCTCAGGCCCAGCACCGCCGCAAGGCTGCCGCTGTCACGCAGTGCGGCCAACGGCCAGGCCAGCAGCAGCGCCAGCAACAACGGCGCTGCCGTCCACAACGCCAGCAGCGCCGGCAGGTCCTGGCGCGCGACCACCTTCAGCGGAAGCAGCGCGCGGCTGCGCCGCCACCACGACACACCCAGCGCGAACGCCGGCTGCGCCAGTGCAGCAAGGATGGCGCCTGGAACGCCGCCCACGGCGGCGCCCAGCGCCAGCACGGCGCCCACAGCGAAGGCGATCGACAGGGCGCGCGGACGGGACGTGTCAGTCATAGTGGCGCGGCATCAGGCTGGCCACCGACGGCGGCACCTGCAGGTAGAACCCGCGCTCGCTCATTTCGCTGCGGACCTTTTCCGGATCGGCCTGGGCCAGGCGGCGCTGGGCATCCAGGGCCACGTCCAGGACGAAGGCGAGCGTCCCCAGCGAGGTGAGCAGCGGCGCAGGCAGCGCGCTGAAATCATCGCGACGGGGAACGTAGACGTAGGTGTCCGGCTTGAGTTGGCTTTTATAGACGTAGGCGTGCATGTCCGCGGGACGATAACCCGGGAAGAGCCATGATTGTGTCGGAAAGCCGACACCGGGGAAAGCCGTCAGCCGACGATGACGGCGTGATCGACGGCGTTTCCCCGGCGGGGTTCAGCAATGTAGCGGCGGCGTTCAGCCACGGCCGGCACCACGCAGGCGCTTACTTGACCTTGGCGTAGGTACCCTTCAGCGCGACGCCGGCGAGGATCGCACCGGCGTAGCATTCGTAGTTGGTGCTGCTCTTGAACTCGTTCTTCTTGTAGTAGCTGACGATGTCGACCACGGCGTTGGCGCCGCGCGACTTGGCGCCGTCCTGCAGCGCGCGCAGCGCCGACAGTGCGACCCAGCGGCAGGCTTCGGCATCGCTCTTGTTGGCGGCGTTGGTCTTCTTGTTGGTCACGTCTTCGCCCAGGCGCTGCTGCACGCTGACCGGCTGGCCGGCCAGGTAGAAGCGGACGCTGCCGTCGATGCCGGCGTCCTTGGCAGCCTGCGAACTGACCAGTTCCTGCAGGGACTGCTCCACGCGGGTATCGCGGGCAGAAGCGGTGGAGGCCAGGGCCAGCAGTGCGGTGGCCGTGGCGATCATCAGGGTGCGGCGCATCGGAACATCTCCTTGTCGAGGGTGCGGGTAGGTTGCGGGAACAACGGCGGTGGGGCGGTGGATCACTCGCGCCAGCGGCGGAACACCAGCGAGGTGTTGATGCCGCCGAAGGCGAAGTTGTTGCTCATCACGTACTCGGCCTGCAGTTCGCGGCCTTGACCGGTGATGAAGTCGAGCTGGCCACAGCGCGGGTCGACCTCGGCCAGGTTCAGGGTCGGCGCGAACCAGCCAGCACGCATCATCTCGATGCTCATCCAGGCCTCGAACGCACCACAGGCGCCGAGCATGTGGCCGACATAGCTCTTCAGCGAGCTGATCGGCATGCGGCTGCCGAACACCTGCGCGGTGGCCTGGGTCTCGGCGATGTCGCCGTGATCGGTGGCGGTGCCGTGGGCGTTGACGTAGTCGATCTGCGCCGGCTCCAGGCCCGCATCCTCCAGCGCCAGGCGCATGGCCTGGGCCATGGTGTCGGCGCTGGGCTGGGTGACGTGCTGGCCGTCGCTGTTGGTGCCGTAGCCGACCACCTCGGCAAGAATGGTGGCACCGCGCGCCTGCGCGTGCTCCAGGTCTTCCAGGATCAGCGTACAGGCACCCTCGCCCAGCACCAGGCCATCACGGCCAGCATCGAACGGGCGCGGCGTGGTCTGCGGCGCATCGTTGCGCACGCTGGTGGCGAACAGGGTGTCGAATACCGCCGCAGCGGTGGCATCGAGCTGCTCGGCACCGCCGGCCACCATCACCGTCTGCTTGCCGCTGCGGATCGCTTCATAGGCCGCGCCCACGCCCTGGCTGCCCGAGGTGCAGGCGCTGGAGGTGGTGTAGACGCGCCCGGACAAACCGAAGAACACGCCGATGTTGACCGGCGCGGTGTGGCTCATCATCTTCAGGTAGGTGGTGGCACTGATGCCTTCGGTGGTGAATTCGTTGAGCATGCGCCCGAATTCGCCGGTGGCCTCATGGCTGCCCGAGGACGAGCCGTAGGCCACGCCGGTACGGCCGCTGCGCAGTACCGGATGCTCGTGCAGGCCGGCTTCGCGCAGCGCCACCTCGGTGGCGCGCACCGACATGACCGCGACCTTGCCCATCGAGCGGGTGGTCTTGCGGTTGTAGTTCGGCGGCAGCTCGAAGTCCTGCGCCGGCGCGGCCAGCTTGGTGTTCAGGCCGGCATAGACATCCCATTCGGGCATCGTGCGCACGGCATTGCGGCAGCTGCGCAGATGCGCTTCTATGGTGGGCCAGTCGTGGCCAAGCGGACTGATGGCCGCAGCACCGGTAACCACCACGCGACGATCGGCGCCCATCAGAGCATGCCCCCGTTCACCGAGATCACCTGGCGGGTGATGTAGCCGGCCGGCTCGGACAGCAGGAACGACACCGTCGCCGCCACTTCGTCGGGGCGGCCGACACGGCCAGCGGGAATCAGCTTGAGCGCGTGTTCGATCACTTCATCGTTGAGCATTTCGGTCTCGATCAGGCCCGGAGCCACGCAGTTGACGGTGATCTGGCGGCTGGCCAGTTCGAGCGCCAGGGCCTTGGTGGCACCGATGATGCCGGCCTTGGCGGCACTGTAGTTGACCTGGCCGCGGTTGCCGGCCAGTCCGGACACCGACGACAGGGTGACGATGCGGCCGGGCTTGCGCCGCCGCACCATCGGCATGATCAGCGGATGCAGCACGTTGTAGAAGCCATCCAGGTTGGTGTGGATGACCTGGTCCCAATCCTCGGCCGACAGTGCCGGGAAAGCACCATCACGGGCGATGCCGGCGTTGCAGACCACGCCGTAGTACGCGCCATGCGCCTCGACATCGGCCTCCAGCGCGGCGCGTGCGGCCTCGCGGTCAGCCACGTCGAACGCCAGCACGCGGGCCTGCTGGCCCAGTGCATGGATCTCGGCCACCACGGCCTGTGCCTCTTCCAGGCGGCTGCGGCAATGCACCACCACGTCGAAGCCATCACGCGCGATGCGCAGCGCGATGGCCCGGCCGATGCCCCGGCTGGCGCCGGTCACCAGCACGCTTCGATTCCCTGTCATGCCTGTCCACTCTCCAGATAGGCCATCGCGTCGGCCGGTTCGAACACCGACACGTTGGCTGTCGCCCATTCGTCCTCACCTGCCAGGATGCGGCAGGCGAACATCCCCAATCCATTGTCACCCAACAGCTCGCAGCGCGCCTGTACGCGCAGCCGCGAACCGGCGGGGAAGCTGCTGCGCGCGCTGCTGTAGCGGCGGCTGCCGAGCAGGAAGCCCAGCTGCGGCGGCTTGCCGGCCGCCCGCGCGCGGCAGCCGGCCCAGGCCGCGATGGCCTGCGCCATGTATTCGATGCCGACCCACGCCGGCACTTCGCCGTTCTCCACGAACAGGCCGGCCTCGGGCACCACCAGTTCGGCCTCGAGGGTGTCCTGGTCCCAATGCGTGATGCGCTGCAGCAGGCACATGTCCTGGCGGTGCGGCACCACCTCTTCGATTGCATACAGCGTGTTCATCGACGCTCCAGTGCCAGCACGGCGTTGCTGCCGCCGAAAGCGAACGAATTGCTCAGCACCCGTCGCGGCGGCTGCGCCAGGCGGGTGGCCGGTGCGACCAGCGGCAACACCGGCAGCGCTGGGTCGGCCACGCCGTCCCACCAGTGCGGCGGCAGCTGCTGCTGCGGGTTCTCGGCCAGCAGGATCCAGCACAGCGCGGCCTCGATCGCGCCCGAGGCACCCAGCGTGTGCCCGGTCAGCGGCTTGGTCGAACTGGCTGGCACGCTGTTGCCCAGCACCTGCGAGACCGCCAGGCTTTCCATCGCATCGTTGTGGCCGGTGGCGGTGCCATGCAGGTTCACGTAATCCACTTCGTCGGCGCCCCAGCCTGCGCGCAGCAGTGCCTGCTGCAGCGCGTCGATGGCACCCAGCCCCTGCGGGTCGGGAGCGGACATGTGGTGCGCGTCGGCCGATTCGCCCCACCCCGCCAGGCACACCGGGCCGGGCTCGCGGGTGAGCAGGAACAGCGCGGCGCCTTCGCCGATGTTGATGCCGGCGCGGTGCTGCGAGAACGGGTTGCAGCGTGCCGCCGACACCGATTCCAGCGCGCTGAAGCCAGCCACGGTGAAGCGGCACAGCGAATCGGCGCCACCGGCGATCACCGCATCGACGATGCCGGCGCGCAGCATGCGCGCGGCTGACATCAGTGCCTTGGCACTGGACGAACACGCCGTGGACAGGGTCCACGCCGGTCCCTGTGCGCCGCTGCGCTGGCGGACGAACTGCGCAGCGGTGCCCATTTCCTGCTGGGCGTAATCGAAGCCCTGCGGCCACTGGCCCTGTTCGGCGTGGCTGCGCAGGGCCTGCTCGGATTCACCGATGCCCGAGGTGCTGGTGCCCAGCACCACCGCCACGCGCTCGGCACCATGGCGGGCAATCGCCGCGGCCACCGCCGGTGCGATCTGCGCCAGCGCCACGTCCAGCAGGGCGTTGTTGCGCCCGCGCAGGGCCACCGGCAGGTCTTCCAGCGCCGGCAGCGGCGTGCGGACCTCTCCCAGCGCCAGGGTGCGCCCCGGCAGCAGGCTGTCGTTGTCGCTGAGCCCGCCCGGCACATCGGCGAACATCGCCGACGCGACCGCAGTGCGGCCATCGCCGAGCGCGCAGACCACGCCCAGGTCGTTCAGGTAGATCGGTGCACTCATCGGTCCTGTCCGGCCATATCGATCGATTCGATGCGCAGCGCATAGCCTTCGGCACGGTTGTCCAGCTGCACGCTGCCATCGTCCAGGCGCTGCAGCAGCAGCCACACCGTGCCATCGCGCGACAGGCTGCGCTGCTGGCCGTCGTCGCTGACCTGCCAGTCGGCCGGCAGCGCGGCGGCGATGGCCGCGGTCGGCCACAGCGCGAACTGCAGGTCATCCAGCACACGCTCGGCACGTACCTGCGGCGGCAGCCACGGCGCGCGCTGCTGGGTCAGCTGCTGGCCGTCCCACTGCAGGCGCACGCCGGTCTGGCCCATCGCCTGCACCGCCAGCTGCACCCGCTGCGCGTCGGCCTCCAGCAGCGCGTCGAGGTCGCGCTCATGGCTGCCGAAGCGGAAATGCAGCTGCTGCTGCAGCGCCAGCGGCGCCGGCAGGCTGGCCGGCGACAGGCGCAGCGGCGGCAGTTCCACCTGTGGCTTGGGCATGCGCCCGGCACAGGCGGCCAGCAGCAGGCACAGCAGCAGGGCCGCAGTACGGAAGATCAGGCGCTGCACAATTCCTCCAGCACGCGCATGCGACGGCCGCTTTCGTCGGCCACATACGGGTTGTTGGTGTCCCAGGCGTAGCCGGCCAGGATGGAGCTGATCATGTCGCGCACTTCGGGCTGCTGCTGCGGGTGGTAGATGATCTTCTGGAAGCCGCCTTCGTACCAGCTTTCGACGAAGCGGCGGAAGGTCTTCACGCCGGCGCGCAGCGGGATCGAGAATTCAGCTTCCCAGTCGACGGTTTCACCGGCATAGCGGCGCGCCAGGCATTCGCTGGCCAGCTGCGCGGACTTGAAGGCAATGGTCACACCGGACGAGAACACCGGGTCGAGGAACTCGCCGGCGTTGCCCAGCAGGGCATAGCCGGGCCCCCACAGCGAACTGACGTTGGCCGAGTAGCCGGTGATGCGGCGAACCGGCAGCACCGCCCATTCGGCGTTGGCCAGCAGGCGGGTCAGGTTGGGGTCCTCGCCGACGATGGCCTGCAGCTTCTGCAGGTCGTCACCCTCGTAGCGCTCGAAGAACGACGGCTCGGCGACCACGCCCAGCGAGCAGCAGCCGTTGGAAAACGGGATCGTCCAGTACCAGACGTCGACGTGCTCGGGGTGGGTGGTGATCAGGATCTTGTTGCGATCGAAGTCCGCTTCGGCCGGAATGTTGTCGCGCACGTGGCAGAAGATCGCGCCGCGCACCGGGAAGTTGGATGGCGATTCCAGCTGCAGCAGGCGCGGCAGCAGGCGTGCGAAGCCGGAGGCATCGAGGATGAAGTCGGCTTCGATGCGGTATTCGCTGCCATCCGGGCGGCGCACGTTCACCGTGGGCTGTTCACCGGGTTCGACCGACAGCACTTCATCACCGAAACGCAGCGTGGTGCCCATGCGCTCGGCACCGCGTGCCAGCACGTTGTCGAAGTCGGCGCGCTGCACCTGGTAGGTGGTGCCCCAGCCTGGCGAGAACTTCTTCCGGAAGTCGAAGGCGGTACGCGCTTCGCCGTGCACGAAAGCGGCGCCGTTCTTGTACTGGAAGCCGGCCTCGACCACATCCTGCAGCAGCCCGGCGGCTTCAATGTATTCCATGCTCTGGGGCAGCAGGCTTTCGCCGATGGAGAAGCGCGGGAACTGCTGACGCTCCAGCATCAGCACCTGGCGGCCCTGCTGGCGCAGCATCGCCGCAGCCACGGAGCCGGCCGGGCCGGCACCGATGATCAGGATCTCAGTACGTTCGACAGCATCCACAGCAGTATTCATCGGTGCGTCCTTGTTGCTCGATCAGGTGGAAAGAAGGAAGTCGGAAGACAGGTTCAGGCTGGCGGCAGCTCATGCGGCGGCGGCCGGAACAACGGCGAGATCAACCAGACCAGGCCGATGCCGAACAGCAGGGTCAGGCCGAACGCGCGCAGCGCCGGGGTCTGCGACAGGCCCAGCAGACCGAACGACAGCCAGGTACTGGCCGCACCCACGCACACCGCCAGCCAGGCGCTGGCATCGCCACGGTGCTCGATCAGGAAGATGCCGTAGTCGATGCCCATGCCCAGCAGCAGCATCAACGCCAGCACGTTGAACAGCTGCAGCGGCTGGCCGAACAGGCCCAGCAGGCCCAGGGTCAGCGCGCCGGCGATCAGGGTCGGGGCGAACACGCGCCAGGCCTGGCGGCGGTAGCGCAGCCACAGCGCACCGAACACCAGTGCAATGCCGACCAGCAGCAGCCCACCCATCAGCTTGCGATAGTGGCCGAGCAGCTGCGAGAAATCGGCGGTGCGGTCGACCCAGCGCACGCCCGGCAGGCCCTCGGCCGCGCCACGCAGGGTCGTCAGTGCATCGGCGCGTGACAGGTCATCGACCATCACCACGCTGATCATCTGCCCACCCACCGCACCCACCCAAAGATGGCGGAACGGCTGCGACGCCGGCGAAGCGAGGAAGGCCTCGGCGGTAAGCGGTGCAGCCGCGAACTGCGGTCGCTGCAGCGGTTCACCCACGGCCTCGGACACGGCCGACAGCACGCCGGGTTCCACCTTCGCGGTCAGCGCGGCATCGGCTTGCTGGCGCGCCGGCGACGGCAGCCAATCGCTGATCGCGCGATAGCCACCAATGCGCTTGTCGTTGGCCAGTACACGCAGGCGCTCGGTCAGTGCTTCCTCGCGCTGCAGCAGCTGCGCGGCATCCGCGCCCTGCACCAGGTAGAACTGCGCCGGGCTGGGCATGCCCAGCAGCTGGCTCAGGCGGATCTGCTGCGCCATCAACGCTGGCGGTGATGACTGCAGGCTGCGCAGGTCGTCGTTGCTCTGCAGGCGTGCGATGCCGATTGCAGACAGTGCCAGCGTGATCACCACGAACATCGTCACCGCGCGACGGCCATGCAGGCGCGGGAAGCGCTCCAGCGTGTTGCCCAGCCACTGCGAGAAGCGGGTCTGGCGGATCTCGCCACCATCCAGCCACGGGAACCAGAAGATCACCGTGAGGAACGCAGCGGCCAGGCCCACCACCGAGAACAGCGCCATCTGGCGCAGGCCCGGGAACGGCGCCAGGCCCAACGCGAGGTAGGCCAGCGCACTGGTCAGCAGGGCCAGCCACAGGCCCGGCAGCAGGTGGCGCAGCAGCTTCCAGCGGCGATCGGCCGGTTCGGCCTGGCGCGAGGCGAACCAGTGAATGCCGTAATCCTCGGCCACACCCACCAGCGACGCACCAAATACCAGGGTCAGCACGTGTACCTTGCCGAACACCAGCACGGTCACCGCCAGCGCCACGCCACAACCGATCAGCAGCGAGGCGGCGACCAGCAGGATCGGCCGCAGCGAGCGGAATGCCAGCCACACCAGCAGCAGCACCGCCGCCAGCGAACCCCACCCGATGGTGTTGATCTCCTGGTTGGCCTGCACTGCGGCGGCCTCGGCATGCAGCGGCACGCCGGCATGCAGGATTTCCAGCTCCGGCGCTGCGGTCTTGGCCGCCTTTCCGGCCCGCTCCAGCAGGCCATCAAGATGGCGCTCGCCATCGAGCTGGAACGCCGAACCCGGCGTATCGAACTGCAGCGCCGCCCAATGCTTGCCTTCTGCTTCCAGCAGGCCATCATCGCCCAACCGCAGGCCCGAACCCTGCGCCTGCTGCTGCCACCACTGCGGCCACAGCGACAGCGGGTCCTGTCGCCAGTCGGTCAGGCGCGGCGCGCCCATCGGGCCGTACAGTGCAGCCAGCGCCTGCTCGGCCAGTACCCCGGTTTCGCTGTTCTGCAGCTGGTTGCGCTGGCTGGGAGTCAGCAGGCGATCGCGGTACGGCGCGTAGAACGCGCGCGCTTCATCGAACCAGCCCTCGATGGACCCGCTGGGCACCAGCAACGCGCTGTCGGCATCGGCAGCCATCGCCGCGGCGAACGCCGCCTGCGCGCGCTTGGCGGCGGTGCCATCCTGGCTGCCGAGCAGCACCACCACCTGCCGCGAACTGCCATCGGCGATGCGCCGGGTGACATCGCTCAACAGGCGGTCATGTGCATCCTGCGGCAGCAGGGCGAGGATGTCGGTGTCGATCCGCGATTGCTGGCTCCACAGCTGCCACTGCTGTGCGCCCAGCGCCAGCAGCAACACCAGCCAGGCGATGCCCAGCCAGTGCCACCAGCGCCGCAGGCGGTCCGGTGCGTTCGATGCCACGGCCTCACTCAAAACGGCGGGCCTCGTCGGCGCTGAGCGTAGCCGGGGCCTCGCTCAACGCGCTGAACTGGATCTGCGTGCGGTCCTTGTTGGCCTCGACGATCTCGACCTGGCGCACGTAGCGGTCGCCCTGCAGGGTCAGCGACTCGAAGGCCTTGGCCAGCATCGCCGACTTCGGCGTCAGCCGCAGCCGCCAGCCCTGCCCTTCACGGCTGGCCGCCACGTTGAACTGGCCGGACAGCGCCTGCACGTCGCCACTCATCAGCGCGAACATGATCGCGTTCACCGAACGCATCGCCGGCTGCTGCCGTGCATCGAGCTCGACACGGGTGCTGCCATCGCGCTGGCGGCTGAGGATGCGGTCGGCGGTGACCACCACTTCGGAGGGGAACGGCTTGAGCGTGGTCCAGATCACGCCATGCTGGCGCGCGACCACGAACTGGCCCTGCGAGCGCAGCGGGTTCCTGAAGCCGCTGACCTGCTTTTCCTGGCTGAACTGGCCACGCAGCACGTCCGGCCGCGCCACCGCCTGGGTGATCGCATCAATGGCGGGGTCGGCCGCCTGCACCTGCGGTGCGGCAACGAAGATCAGCGCGCACAGCAGCGCGCTGGAAAGACGGACAAGGGTGTTCACGGTGCAGGCACTCCCAGGCGTTCCCACAGTACCGGCGGGCACTGGTACAGCATTTCCTTGCTGGCCGCGTCCACCGCGACCTGGATGGTCATCGCGCGGGTCAGCACCTGGCCGCTTTCCGCATCGAGGATTTCATACTCGATCTTCAGCCGGTTCTCCCATTCCACGATGCGCGCGACCACGCGCAGGGCCTGGTTGAACAGCAGCGGCCGCACGTACTTCACCCGCGCATCGACCACCGGCCACAGGTAGCCCGATTCGAGCATCTGTGGATAGTCGTAGCCGTAGCGCCCGAGCAGCGCGCAGCGCGCGATCTCGAAGTACTTGAAGTAGTTGCCATGCCAGACCACGTTCATCGGATCGCAGTCATGGAAGGCAGGGGTCAACGCGATTTCGCCAACCCGTTCGATGGCCTCATTCACCGGCGTACAGCTCCCAACGTTGCGCGCGGATCTCCACCAGCAGTTCCCGCAGTTCGCGATCCAGCGCGCGGTCTTCTTCGACCAGGGCGATGCGCTGCCCCAGGTCGGCGTACATGTCGGCCAGACTGCCATGCAGCTGCGCATTCAGGCCAACCCGTTCGCGCAGCGCCAGGCCCTGGCGGGCAGCGATCAGCATCGCGGCCACCACCTGCTCGGTCAGCTCGATCACCCGCAGGCAGTCGCGCGCGGCAATGGTGCCCATGCTGACCTTGTCCTGGTTGTGGCACTCGGTGGAGCGCGAGAACACGCTGGCCGGCATGGTCTGCTTCAGCGCTTCGGCGGTCCAGGCCGACACGCTGATCTGCAGCGCCTTCAGGCCATGGTTGATGGCCGCGCGCGGGCCGGTGGCCGCCGACAGGTTGGCCGGAAGGCCATGGTTGTAGCGGGCATCGACCACCAGCGCCAGCTGCCGGTCGAGCAGATCGGCAACGTTGGCCACGGTGTTCTTCAGGGTGTCCATCGCCAGCGCGATGTGGCCGCCGTAGAAGTGGCCGCCGTGCAGGATCCGCTCGCCATCGGCATCGATCAGCGGGTTGTCGTTGGCGCTGTTCAGCTCGGTTTCGATCAGCTGGCGCAGGAACGGCAGGCTGTCTTCCAGCACGCCGATGACGTGCGGCGCGCAGCGCAATGAGTAACGGTCCTGCAGGCGCTGTTCATTGCGCGGCGGGCGTTCGCTGTGCAGGTCGCTGCGCAGGCGCGCGGCGATGCGGCCCTGGCCCGGGTGCGGCTTGGCCGCGAACAGGGTTTCGTCGAAGTGGTGCGCGTTGCCGTCGCTGGCCAGCACGTTGAACGCGGTCAGGCGCGTGGCCATGCGGGCCAGGTAATCGGCGCGCTGCCAGGCCAGGCAGGCCAGGCCGGTCATCACCGCTGTGCCGTTCATGATCGCCAGGCCTTCCTTCGGCCGCAGTTTCAGCGGGGTCATGCCGATCTTCGCCAGCACCTCGGCCGCCGGCTGCACGCGGCGCTCGTGCAGCACCTCGCGTTCGCCGCACAGCACTGCCGCCACGTACGACAGCGGGGTCAGGTCGCCACTGGCACCGACCGAGCCTTCGGCCGGAATCATCGGCAGCACGTCGTGCTGCAGCAGCGTGGCCAGGCCTTCCAGCAGCGGCACGCTGACACCGGACATGCCGCGCACCAGCGACGCCAGGCGCGCAGCCAACACCGCACGGGTCTCGACCGGGTCCAGGTAACGACCCAGGCCACAACCATGGTAGGTGTAGAGGTGGTGCGGCAGCTCGGCCACCAGCGCCGGCGGGATGTTCACCGTGCACGAGTCGCCATAGCCGGTGGTCACACCGTAGATCACGCCGTCCTCGCGCAGCAGGCGGTCGAGGAAGTCGGCACCACGCTGGATGTGCGCACGGAATGCCGGCGCGTCGCTCAGTGCGGCCTCGCACTGGCGCTGGGCCAGGGCAACCACGTCTTCGATGGTCAACGGTGCATCGCCAAAGCGGCACACGGGTACGGCGTCAGTCGTCATGCGGAGCCTGATCCCAGAAGGGGAAGAAATTGAACCAGTCCAACGGGGACTGGATGAGCTGGAGTTCCAGCCAGCGCGCGAAGCGCTGTGCCTGTTCGGCCAGCGCGGCGTCGCGCGAGCCACGCGGCAGCACGATGCGTTCGGCGAACTGTTCGAATGCCACCCGATAGCCGTCGCCTTCGTGCAGGCAGGCCATGGTGTAGACCGGGCAGCCCAGCGCGGCGGCGAGCACGTAGGCGCCGATCGGGAACGGCGCCCGGTGGCCGAGAAAATCGGCGGTGACGCTGCGACCGCCCTGCACCGGCGTGCGGTCGCCGACGATGGCGACAAAGCCACCGGCGGCCACGCGCTCGGCCAGCATCACCGCCGTGGCCGGGCCCATCTCGGTGACCTGCACCAGTTCCACCGCCGCCAGCGGGTCCAAGCGCTGCAGCAGGCGGTTGAAGCGCTGCGCATGCGCGGTGTGCACCAGCACGGTGATGCGGAACCCCGGCACCTGTTCGGCCAGCACCTGGCACAGTTCCAGGCAGCCGATGTGCGCGGTAAGGATCAGCCCACCTTCGCGGCGCGCGATCTTCTCCAGCACCAGGTCACGATGCAGGTGGATGCGTTCGGCCGGATAGCGCCCGCCCAGGCCGAGGATCTTGTCCAGCATCGTGTCGGCGAAGGCGAAGAAATGGCGCAGGCTGTCACGCCGCGTTGGCGTGCGGCCGAGCACGCCGCTGTGCGCCTGCAGCCGCTGCAGGTACTGCATCGAGGCCTGGCGCCCTACACGGTTGCCCAGCCAATGGCAGGCCACCACTGGCCACACGCACAGGCGGAACGGCCAGCGCCCGAACCAGCGGTGCACCCAGCACAGGAACAGCACGCCGGCCACCGACGTCGATTCGCCGATGTCGGCCCAGTGCGGGGCACCCTGCGCGGTCGCCATCTCAGTGCTGCCCCCGCAGGCGGCGCCACAGCAGGCGTGGTGCGCGCCAGAGCATGCCGAAGAACAGGCGGGTATGCATGCGGCTGATGCGCACGTTGTCGCGCCACACATCGAAGTGCGACACGCCATCGGCGGGATAGGTCACGCGCGTGGCCAGGTGCTCGACCGGCAGCTGCCGCCAGTACAGGCGCACCATCACCTCGGTATCGAAATCCATGCGGCGGCCGATGGTCTCTTCATCGATCAGGCGCAGCACCGCCGGCAGCGGATACACGCGGAAGCCGCACATGGTGTCGCGCAGGTGCAGCGAAAGCGTGTTGATCCAGACCCAGATGTGGGTCGCGTAGCGCCCGTACAGGCGCGCCTTCGGAACACTGGCGTCGTAGGCCGGAATGCCGCAGATCACCGCCTCGGGATGGGCGCGCGCCGCTTCGATGAAGCGTGGCAGGTCAGCGGTGTC
Organism: Stenotrophomonas sp. 22692; assembly: GCF_052045015.1. Classification (NCBI taxonomy): domain Bacteria; kingdom Pseudomonadati; phylum Pseudomonadota; class Gammaproteobacteria; order Lysobacterales; family Lysobacteraceae; genus Stenotrophomonas; species Stenotrophomonas sp. 22692. Next base: position 27,700 of record NZ_JBQEMR010000012.1, on the reverse strand, counting down.
GTGCTGGCCATCGGCGTCGATCTGCAGCACGTGGCTGTAGCCACGTGCACCGGCTTCGGCGAAACCGGCCAGCATTGCCCCGCCCTTGCCCTGGTTGATGTCCAGGCGCAGCAGGTCGACGCCCTGGCGCTGTGCCAGCGAGCGCAGTGCATTCGCGCACGCCTCATGCGAGCCATCATCGACCAGCAGGCACGGCAGGCCGGCGGCCTGCACGCCGTCGACCACCGCCGCGATGGCGTGCTCGTGGTCGTAGACGGGGATCACCACCAGTGGCGCGAACGCGGCACTGGCAACGGCCGGATCAGTCCGCATCGGCGAAGACCACCTTGCCGCTGGCATGCACACCGTGGCTGGAGGTGTAGCGGAAGGCCAGCACGTTGCGTGCGGCATCCCAGTCCAGCTGCAGGGTCAGCTCATCGCCCGGGCGGGCCACATGCTGGAACTTCACCGCATCCATGCGCAGGAACGCTGCCGGCATCGCGAACATCTGGCGGCCAAAACGCACTGCCCAGTCCAGCTGCGCCACGCCGGGCAGGATCGCCGCCTGCGGGAAGTGGCCCTGGAACGGCCGCAGCGCCGGGTCGAGGGTCATGCGCAGGGTGGCGCTGGCGGCGTCGCGGCGGTCCCAGACCGGCACCGGCATCAGTGGCTGGAACAGCGCTGCCAGCGCCGCCTGGGTGACCTTGCCCTGTGCGTTGATCGGCAGCGTCGGCACCAGCCGCCAGCGGCGCGGCCGGGTGACCGCGTCATGTGCCTGTGCCAGGCGCGCGCCCAGGCGCTGGCCCAGCGCGCGGCGCGCGGCGTCACCGCCCTCCAGCAGCGCCAGGTCGGCCGGCACCACCACGGCCGCCAGCTGCTCGCGCTGGCCGGGCAGGACCAGCACGCGCACGTCGTCCACTTCGGCGTCTTCGCGCAGCGCGCGTTCGAGCGCATCCAGCGAAACGCGGCGCTCTTCGATCTTGACGATGCGGTCGGCACGGCCCAGCAGGCGGAAGCGGCCGTCGGCCAAGGCTTCCACGCGGTCCTGGGTGCGCCACCAGTCGAGGGTTTCCAGATGCGCCGAGGCGACGGCCAGGCAGCCATCCTCGATGCACCACTGCACGCCCGGCAGCGGCTGCCACGGCGGCAGGTCGGCGTCCCAGCGGCGCCAGGCGATACCACCGGTCTCGCTGCTGCCATAGACCTCGGTCGGTGCCACGCCCAGCCACTGCCGTACCTGGCGTGCAGCTTCTTCCGGCAGTGGGCCACCGGAGGAGAACACCGCACGCAGGCGGCCATGCAGGCTGGCCCAGTCGAGCTGCTCGGGCAGGCGCTTGAGGTGAGCCGGGGTCGCCACCAGCACCGTGTCGGTACCGGCCAGCGCGCCCACCAGGTCTTCATGGAAGAACCGGCGTGGATGGATCAGGCGGCCGGCGGCCAGTGGCCACAGCACGCGGAACAGCAGGCCGTAGATGTGCTGGTGGGACACCGTGCCATGTACCTGCACGCCTTCCAGCTGCGCGCCGAACGCGGCCTGCAGCGCATCCACCTCGCGCGCCAGCTGGTCCATGCGCTTGCTGATCGCGCTCGGCTGGCCGGTGCTGCCGGAGGTGAACACGCACAGTTCGCAGGCGCGCTCGTCCAGCGCCTGCAGTTCGTCGTCCAGCGCGGCGTCCAGCGCCGCCAGCGGGCGGTAATCGACGGACACGTCGCCTGCGAAACCGCTCACCTGCGGCTGCAGCGCCTGCAGCGTGGCCGGCAGGTTGTCGGCGGCCAGGAACACCCGCTTGCCGGCATGCCAGGCGCCGAACAGCGCCGCAGCAAAGGCCACGGCATCGTCGAAATACAGGGCCCAGTCACGGCCTTCGGCGGCCGCAAAGGCCGCGCGCCAGGCCAGCACGCGCTGGCGGAAGCGAGCGTGGTCGATCACCTCGCCATCGCAGACGCCAACATTGCGCTGCGGCCGCGCCTCCAGCAGCAGCCGGTCCAGGGCAATCCACTCAGCCATGCGCGTGCGCCGCCTTCACCCGCCGCCGCACCAGCCACTCACCTGCGAACAACACGCCCATCATCACGTACGCCAACAATCCGTTGTAGAGCATCCAGACCCGGTCCGACGCGTACAGCGCGGTCAGCAGGGCCAGGCTGCCGTTGAGAACGAAGAAGCCACACCACACCTGGGTGACGCGGCGGGTATAGGCCACTGCGAACGCTGGCAGGTCCGGTTCCTGCAGCCGTGCCAGGCGTTCCACCAGCGGCGGGCCGAAACGCAGGCTGGTGCCAAACACCGCCAGCATCACTGCATTGACCAGCGCCGGGTACAGCTTCAGCGGCAGGGCCTGGTTGAGTACCGTGGCCAGCACCGCCAGCAGGCCGGTGCCCGCGGCCGCGGCCCACCACAGCGGCTGGCGCGTACTCAGCGCGCGCAGCAGGGCCAGGGTGAACAGCAGCAGCGACAGCCAGCGTGGCTCGAAACGGCCCATCGCCAGGTACACCAGTACCGGGTAGGCCAGCGAGATCGCAGCCACCACGACCGTGCGTGCGCGTGCCATGGTGGAGCCGCCGGCGCTGCGGTCAGGCGGCTGCCTGGTCCGGCAGCAGCCTGTGCACCACATCAACGATGTCCTGCACGGTACGCACGGCCTTGAATGCTTCCGGCTGCAGATTGCGGCCGAGCAGCGGCTTGAGCTGCACGATCAGGTCCACCGCATCGATGCTGTCGATGTCCAGGTCGTCGTACAGGCGGGCCTCGGGCGTGATCCGGGCGGTTTCGATCTCGAAGCTGTCGGTCAGGATGCTGACGATGCGTTCGAACAGTTCATTCTTGGTCATGGCAGGTCCTGGCACCGTTACGACTGGCGGGCGGCGACGAACTCGCCGAGCGCGCGCACGCTGGAGAAATGGCGACGGGTTTCTTCCGAATCGGCCGAGAGGCTCACACCGTACTTCTTCTGCAGCGCCAGGCCCAGCTCCAGCGCGTCGATCGAATCCAGGCCAAGGCCCTCGACGAACAGCGGCGCGGTCGGATCGATGTCCTCCGGCGTGATGTCCTCCAGCGAAAGGGAGGAAATGATCAATTCCTTGATCTCGTGCTCAAGTGCTTGCACGGTTCGGATCTCCAGACAGGTCGAAATAACGAGAAAGGTGCTCGGTGACGCGACGGGCTGCCAAGGCATCCCCCCTTGGCGAGTCGGCCAGAAATGGCGCGATCGGGATATCTTCGCCGATCTGCAGCCGAACGTGAAAGCGACGTGAGGGGACACGATACCACTTCTGCCCCTTGGTCAGCGTTGGCGGGCTGCAGGTGATCCGCACCGGGGTGATGTCCAGGCGGCCGCGCACAGCGATGTTGGCCGCGCCCCGCTGCAGCCGCGGCGGCTGTCCGGGCACGCTGCGGGTGCCCTCCGGGAAGATGACCAGGGTGCCTCCAGCGCGCACTGCGGCCACACAGTCATCGACCAGGCCGGCACCATCGTCATTGGCGATGTAGCCGGCGGCCCGTACCGGACCGCGCATGAACGGGTTGCAGGCCACGGCCCGCTTGACCACGCAGTCGGCGTTGGGAAGCAGCGAGATCAGGCAGACCACGTCGATCAGGGTCGGGTGGTTGGCCAGCACCAGCAGGCCGTCGCGCTGCAGGCGCTCACCGCCCTCGATCTCGTAGGTCATCACCCCCAGCCCGCGCATCAGCCGCAGGTGGCTGGCGAACGCGACCTGGACCACGCGCCGGGCGCGGCGGCGGCGCGCCACCGGGTCACGCATCAGCAGCAGTACCGGCATCACCAGAACGCCGAGCAGCAGCCCGCCCAGGCCAAACGCGACGAAGCTGAGGCCGGTGCCAAACACACGCCAGGCATGGTCGAGGCGGCGCAGCAGCTCAGCCACGGCGGCTCCAGCACCAGCGCTGGCCGTGGGCCACGTGTTCCAGTGCCGGCGCGCCGGACAACAGGAACCGGTGCAGGTCCAGCGCATGCGGCAGCGGGCCGGGCGCAGTGCTGGCCTGGCCGTCGGCCGGCTGCCACTGCAGCGACAGCGTCGGCCGGCCCTCTGCCGGAGCGGTCAAACGCCAGCACCATGCAAAGAACGGATCGGGTTCGTCGGCGAACGTCGCGTAAATTTCAGGAAGTGGCGACTCGTAGACCACTACCCGTACCTCGCGGGCGCCATCGGCCAGCAGGCCGACGGCCTCCAGGCACGCCGTCTCCACCGTGGCCTGGCCCGCCGCCAGCGCCAGGTAGTTGCCGCGGTGACCGCGGGCGATCGAATACAGCGCGGCGATCGCGTTGTGCACGGACAGGCCGAATCCGGTCGGCGACAACGGCTGGTCGCCGACCAGCGCGCCCAGCAGGTCCATCGAACGGGCCACGTCGCCGTGGCGGCTGGCGAACACCAGCGGGACGTCACTGTCGGCGCCCTGCCCGTCCTCGCACCAGCACGCGGCCTGGATCGCCATACGACCCAGCCGCTCGATGCGACGGCGCTGCATCGCCGGCACTTCGGCCAGCGCCGGCGTGTCCCCGCCATGCGGCAGGTACGGCGTATCGGCCCAGCCCAGCCACTGGCTGCGCTCACTCAGGCCGGGCGCCCAGGCGGCCCAGTCGACGATGGAAAATTCGATCATTTGGCGATGGTGCTTCAACGGGAGAACGATAGGCACGAGCCATTACGGCGACGCGCGGCGGCCCCCCGTTCCTGCAGCCGTGCGTCCGTCCAGGACGTCGCCGGCTGCCCCCCTGGCCGCCGGAAAGGAGCGCACGCTAGCACGTCCCGCGCGGGGTGTGCAGGTTTCACATTCCCCAACACGGGGCCCGGCAAGCGCAGGCCCCGTCTTCAATCGATCAGTGGTAACCGGTGTCGGCGTGCACCTTGCCGCGGAATACCCGGTAGGACCACGCCGTATAGCCGAGGATGACCGGCAGCAATATGACCAGTCCGACCAGCGTGAAGCCCAGCGACGACGCCGGCGCGGCGGCCTGCCACAGGGTCATCGACGGTGGCAGCAGATAAGGCCACATGCCCAGCACCAGGCCGAGGAAGCCGAGCACGAACAGGGCCAGGCTGAGCAGGAACGGCGGCAGGTCACGGCGCGGGTGGGTGGCACTGCGCCACAGCGCGGCGGCTACCGCCAGGGTCAGCAGCGGCACCGGCGACAGCCACCAGAAGTTGCCGTCGCTGAACCAGCGATCCATCAACCGCGAATCGAGGAACGGCAGCCAGCTGCTGACCAGGCCCATCGCCGCGATCACCGCCACCACCAGCGGCCGGGTCATCTGCCGCGCCAGCGCCTGCACGCGCCCTTCGGTCTTCAGGATCAGCCAGGTGCTGCCCAGCAGCGCGTAGCCGGCGACCAGCGCAGCGCCGGTCAGCATCGCGAGCGGGCTGAACCAGGCGAACGGCCCGCCCTGATAGACACCGTCCACCAGCGGGATGCCCTGCACCAGGGTGCCGAGGATCACGCCCTGGGCGAAGGTCGCCAGCAGCGAACCGAGGCCGAACGCCACGCTCCACAGCCTGCGCGAACGATGCGCCTTGAAGCGGAACTCGAACGCCACGCCGCGGAACACCAGCGCCACCACCAGCAGCAGCACCGGCAGGTACAGCGCCGACAGCAGCACCGCATACGCCTTCGGGAACGCCGCCAGCAGGCCGGCGCCACCGAGCACCAACCAGGTCTCGTTGCCGTCCCAGATCGGCGCGGCGGTGTTCATCATCAGGTCCAGCTGTTCCTCGTCCTCGGCGAACGGGGCGAGGATGCCGATGCCGAGCACGAAGCCGTCCAGCACCACGTACATCAGCACGCCGAAGCCGATCACCGCGAACCATGCCACCGGCAGCCAGGTCATCAGGTCCATGTCAGCGTTCCTCCAGCGGTTCGTCGGCGGCCGACAGCGGGCGTGCCGGGGTATGGCTGCCGTGGTCCAGCGACGGCCCCTCGGCGTACGGCTGCGGCCCATGGCGCAGGATCTTCACCAGGTACCAGATGCCCCAGCCAAACACGAAGGCATAGCCAACAACGTAGACGCCCAGCGACAGCGCGGTCATCCACGCGCTCTGCGGGCCCACTGCATCAGCGGTGCGCAGCACGCCATACACCACCCACGGCTGGCGCCCCATCTCGGTAACGAACCAACCCGACAGCAGCGCGATGAAGCCACTGGGCAGCATCCAGTTCCAGCCGCGCAGCAGCCACGGCGAATCCAGCAGCTTCTTCCGCCACAACTGGAAGGCCGATACCCAGGCCAGCAACAGCATCAGCGTGCCCAGCCCGACCATGATGCGGAAGGCGAAGAACACCGGCGTCACCGGCGGCCGCTCGCTGGCGGGTACCGAGGTGAGAGGATCGAAGGTACCGTCCAGGCTGTGGGTGAGGATCACGCTGCCCAGCTTCGGGATGGCAACTTCGAAATCGTTGCGCTCTTCCTTCTCGTTTGGCAACGCGAAGACCACCAGCGGCACGCCCTCGCCTTCCTTGGTTTCATGCCAGTGCGCTTCCATCGCCGCGATCTTCATCGGCTGATGCTTGAGCGTGTTCAGGCCATGCATGTCGCCGACGAAGATCTGCACCGGCACGGTCAGTGCTGCGAACCCCACCGCCGCGATCAGCATGCGTCGGCCCGCTTCCACGTGCGTTCCCTTTCGCAGGTACCACGCACCCACGCCACCGATCACGAAACAGGTGGTGATGAACGAGCCCAGCGCCATGTGCGCCAGGCGATAGGGGAACGAGGGGTTGAACACCACTTGCCACCAATCGACTGGATGCACGATGCCGTTGACCATCTCGTAGCCGGCCGGTGTATGCAGCCAGCTGTTGGACGACAGGATCCAGAACGTGGAGAACAGCGTGCCCAGCGCGACCATGCAGGTGGACAGGAAATGCAGGCGCGGCGAGACCCGGCCCCAGCCGAACATCATCACGCCGAGGAAGCTGGCTTCCAGGAAGAACGCGGTCAGCACCTCATAGGTCAGCAGCGGTCCGATGACGGTACCGGCCACCTCGCTCAGCCGCGGCCAGTTGGTGCCGAACTGGAAGGCCATGACGATGCCGCTGACCACGCCCATGCCGAACGACACCGCGAAGATCTTCTGCCAGAAGAAATACAGCTCGCGCCACACGGGCAGCTTCGTGCGCAGCCAACGCCATTCGATGAAGGCCAGCCAGCTGGCCGTACCGATGGTGAAGGCGGGGAACAGCACGTGGAAACTGATGACGAATCCGAACTGGATCCGGGACAACAACAACGCGTCCAAGGGACGCCTCCTGCCTGAGACCGGTGGGATACCGGACCACTTTAGGAGGATTTCGTTAAGGTGGGATGCGACCGGGTGACGCGCTGCTTCACTTTGTCGCAGGGGGACCCGAATCACAGGATGAATGGGCTACAGAGGCTTCAGCAAGGTCAAGGGCGGCTCCTTGGCGATTCGCAGGGCCCGGGGTATCAGTGCAGTCAAGCAGGCCGCCATCACCAGCACGACAGCGCTCGATATCGAGAACCACGGTGAACCTGTGATGCCGTCCTGCGGAGACCCTACCCACTGCAACGACAACGCACCGAGCAGGGCGCCCAACGTGGTGAACAGTGAAACCTCGAACATGATTTCGGCAAAGATCACAGATCCGCGCGCACCCAAAGTGCGTCGGATTGCGATGGAGTGCCGGCGTCGATCAAGCCATGCACCTACAACTCCGGAAATTCCGGCCATCAGCACACCGAGAACAACGGCCGTCATGACCGCGAGCACGGTCGTAGCGAAGCGATCAGCTTTGACGTAGGCGTCGCGATATCCCGCCAGCGTCTCGACACCGGTCGGATTCACGATCCGATAAGGCCGTTGCAGCGCATCGACAATGCGATCAAGCGATGAACGATCGACCATAGACCTCCACTTCGCCAGATAATAGCGACTCGCGCCCATGGGAAGGCCCGGAAGCAACGCCCACTGCGAGTCTCGCTCATTGCCTCCTGGCGCCGGCCCAGCAACAGACGCAAATACGCCCACGACGACCCGGCTGCTGCCGGGGCCGAAGTACAGGTGGCGGCCAACAGCACTCTCCGTTCCGAACAAATGTGCAGCCAGCGTTTCACTTATCAGCACCACCGGAGCGCCTTCAAGCATGTCGTCCTCTGCGGCATCCCGCCCCAGGACGATTCCCGCGCCCAGCATCGCCAGCAAGCCAGCGCTGGCAGTTACCACGGGAATGCGATCACATCCAGCAATGTCTGTCGTGCCGGAGCTCATCGAGTGCGCCATGGCCGACTCGCTGGTGCACACGCCGTATCGATGAGCTCTTCCCCCGAACGGAACGGAGTCGCTCACAGCCGCGCCCTGAACACCCGGTAGCCGGATCGCGGACAGGTCTGCCCGCAGCACTGCTTCATCCGCGCCTTCTTCGACATCCGAGACTCTGACCACACCAATCGATGCTGCCTCCCGGATGCTCCCGGTGTTCAATCTGGCGAAGCTGTCCAGCGTAGATTGCAGTGCGAACGCACATGCCAGGCTTGCAAGCGCTGCCTGCACTGCAAGCAGTGCGGCGCTTCCCAGGTGTCGTCGGGTCTCCCTCATCGATTCGAACATTTCAGGCAGCTCCCTTCGCGAAGGCACTCGACAGTGAGCTGACCCTGCAGATTTCAAACGATGGGACCAATGAGCAGAGCAACGTCGTGACGACTCCCAGGGCAGCCGCCATCAGCATTGCCCCAGCATGCATCGCTGTGATCGCGCTGGGCAGAACGTCTCCCGCAGCAACCACCCGGATTCCCAGTGCATAGGTGCCGACAGCGAGTGCACTGCTTGCGACTCCCGCCGCGATGGATTCCCACATGAGCTGGATGAACACGTCCCGGCGTCGCGCTCCCAGTGCACGTCGTATCGCGAGCTCCCGCCTACGGCGCCCCAGACTGAAGCTCAGCAGTGCCGCCGCATTGACGACGCACACACCGAGAAGGATCAGTGACAGCCGAAGCTGCATCCTGGCCCGCTCCGGAACCAGTCCCAGCCTGTCCAGCCACCCCATCAACGGCCAGAGTGCCACCTGTTGGGTACCTGGCGCGGTCTGAAGGCCCTTTGCCTGCGCATAGGCGTTCAGACCCGCGCGGTAGGCGGCGACATCATCTGCGGTAGGCAGCCACGCCCACAGTTGAAGCCATGACACGTTGGCCCCTGCAGGATCCGTGTCCTGGTCCCCCCCCCAGATCGCCGTCCCGTCCACAACAGTCAGCCTGTCTGCGATTGCGGTCTCAACCGGCAGGTAGATCTCGTCAGGTTCCACAAACGACCGGCGTGTGAGATCTCCCTGAAACATCGGCACCGGATGCCAGTCCTCCGCGACACCCACAACGGTATAGCTGCGCCTGCCCAGTTCCAACCGATGACCAACACAGTCCTGTGCACACTCACGCGAGGCGAGCGCACGCGAAAGCACCACGATTCGACTCGCAGCATGCCCCTCCTCGGCGGTCCATGCCCGTCCTTGAACAACGGCAATGCCAAGCACACTGAAGACTTCCGACGTAGCGAACCTCGCACGCAGCCTTGCGCTGGACTCTCCCGGCCGGGAGAGCGTCACCGCCCCCCCTGCCATTGCTGCCTGTTTCCACGTCCCGCCTTGGCCCAGAAGCGCCTTCGCATCTGGCCAGGTCAGTGCCTGTCCAGGATCCGGGGAACCACTGCGCAGGGCATCTGGACGCGCGTCAAGGTACGGGCGGAACAATGCGGAGCTCCGGCCTGGTGCGGGATCCGACGATGCCTGGAGAACAATGGAGAGCATCACGGTGGTGATCCCTACCCCCGCACCCAGCATGAGAGCAATTGCCAGATGAGTGCCGATTCGTTGCTTGAAACGGATCAACGACATCCTGATGTAATAACCGTGCACGTACCCTCCTTGGCTTTTGCAGAGCCCTCAACTTCAACTCGACGGAACTCCCCGTAAAAGAAGTTGCTCTCCTTCTTTCAGCTCACCTATTCCAGCCATGTATGGACTGCAGGCGCAGAAGGTCAGGCTTTCGTCCTCTTGGTACACCAGGATCTCGCCCATCCTGCTGTCGAACAGCTCCCGGCATGCATGAACAAGGGCTGGAAAATCCCCAAGATCCGCTTTGGGCCGCCCCCTTGGGAAACTCAGTGCGAACGCTTCTCCGTGATAACTGCATATGATTGGGATGCCTTGCGGCTGTTCGACGAAAAATGGATGCCACTGCTGCTCCCCTTCTGCGACATCAGAGTCACCATTCCACCGGAAGTAGGACCAGACTGACTTCTGTACGAAGTTTTCCAGATGCGACATATCAGGCATTCGATGACCGAACCCAAAAGCGAACCGTGGCGTTTTGATGTCTGGGATACGCTCGGAAAGAAGCTTCCACTGCACATTCAAGGGGAGGAGCGATCTACTCACTCCGCGAGGACCAATTCCGTGTGCCAGTGCGTGCGCTCGCGACAGAACCGAACCCAAAGCCGTGTATGCCCAGTTCTCATGCAGACGGAATGTACGAAGACGCTTGCCAATCTCGGTGCAGGAGAGATCGAATACTCTGTTGATGATGTAGGCAGAACACACGCTCGGAACCGATTTCTCCAGTACGGGTTCAATGATCTCAGCCTCCTGAACGCGCCAATTTCGAGTCAGCTCGTCCAGATGGATCACACTCACACCCCGAACATCCCCGAGCACGGCTGCGACGACGTCTTCCGGATCGGAGTGGATAACAATGGTTGGAATCTTCATGCCGCGCTCTCCAGCATTTCCCCTGGCACTCTTTGGCTGTACCCGGCCCTGATCTCCTCCTGAATTTCATCCACGACCGCCATCAGCTGCAACGAGGCGGGTGACTCCAGTACGAATAGCGTCGATATCTTCCGTTCGATGAAGAATCCGCCTGCTACGTGCATCAGTCGTCGCTTCATTCTCCTCCCGGATTCCTCTCCAATCCCAGCACCGATACCAACCAACCTCCCGAGAAGCTGGTGGATGGCGTAGTAAACAAAAACCGCATGAGCCAGTGAATGGTTGGGAATGAAGTTGCCTGACCATGGTGAAACCGGGCGAACTCTGATTGCACCTGACATGAACTTCCCATGCACCTCTTCATAGGCGGAGAGGTACGAGTGGACGGACTCATGCAGAATTGCCTCTGCGCAGATATCTACGGTCATTTCCGGCCTGTGAACGTTGAGGATTCGGATACAACCTGCATGAATCGGTCGATACTCGGACCCAAGATTCAGAGGTGAAGCCTGATCACCCGACTCGATCGACTTCCTCACGAGCACACGCCTTGTGAATGTTCGAATCAGGAGACCCAGATGTGGAGTGACTTCATCCACAAGCCTTATGGCCGCTTCCAGCTTTTCTTTGATTACGGCGAGCTCTTCTGATGAGATGCTCAGGTATGGATTGCAGAACGTTCCGCTCTCTGGCTCGTTCCGACGCGCCAGCCCGCTGTCCACGTCCAGAGTGATCACACCACCCACCTTTGCGCGCTCGACCTTCTCAAATCCGGATTCATGCCGCCTGATCACCCACTCCCCAAGGGGGCTTTCGACCCCTCTCCCTTGGTGAAATTTGCCCATTTCGTCATGGATGGGAGCAACTGGACACTCCGCCATTGCGGCGAGATGAAGCGCCTCGATGGTTGTGACAGGCATTCCGTCTGTATCTTCATGGGAGACTCCATCTGGATGATCCATGAATCCGGAAACCCACGGGGAGCCAAGCAATCTTCTTCTCGCCGCAGCATCCAGCTGCTTGAATGTTCTTTCAAAATTCTCAACACGCTCTTGATTCTCAAGCCGCTCATCTCTGAATCTTGAAAGAGCCTCCCCCAGACGACGCGGAGCTACTTCGAACCATGCATCCAGCAGCACCGAGCAAACATCAACCGTTCTGCATGGATCTTCAATTGCTCTCCTGAGATCCTCTATGGAAGTTCTCATCACCCTCTCCTTGGTGACGGACGGCCACCCCCATGGGCGACCGTCCGCGTTCTTAGACGTTGAACTTCTGGGCGTCAGGAACTACGTGCGCAAGCTGGAGCTCTTCACCTGACGAGTAGTGACCGCAGTGAGTACCACCGCTTGAGTAGTTGGTACATTGAACACCCGCGATCTCGTTGTCGCCGGTTCCTTCTTGCAACTCCTCCACACTGGCGAGAGTGATGTCCAGCACGGAGGCGTTCTGGATCTGCGTGAGATCATTGGACGCACTTCCCTGCGACGCAGATGCGACTCCGGATAGACCAAGCATTGCAATGAGCGCCGGAGGAAGAAGCACGGACTTGCAGATCTTCGACATTATTCAGCTCCTTTGAAGTAGATACTGCTGGATATGGCCGTGAGCTTGCGCGGCTCCTGGCCAGCGTCAGCGATTGCTGACGATCTAGACTTTTCCAGCAGAGTCATCGACATCAATAGCAGCAGATTCCTTTGCAACTATCCTCAGTGCGGGGATCTCTTCGTAGCGTCTGGAGATGGCGCAATCCGTCGGATGCGGGGGATTCTCCGAATCAGCGACATTGGGAATGACGGAGGAAAATTCACGCCGGATACGACTGACAATCGATTAATTCCAGAAGTACCAGACCGCCGCAGCCACCAACGCGCCCAGCAACACCACCTGCACCACCACATAGCCCACGCCACTGTCACGCGACTCAGCGGCGATGCGCTTCTGCAGCGCCTCGCTCACATCCGGTGTCTGTTCCTGCTTCGCCTGCTCACGCAACGCCTGCGCCAGCGCGCGCTTTTCCGCATCGCGAGGGTCGGTCGGTGGGTTCACAGCAGTTCTCCGGCGGTCGCATGCCGCGTCAGTTCCTGCTTCAGGACCTGGCGCGCACGGTGAAGGTGGCTCTTGATGGTACCGCGGGCCAGTCCAGTCACCTGCTCGATCTCGGCCAGATCGAAATCCTCCAGGTAATGCAGGCCGACGATCAGCCGCTGCGGTGCACTCAGCCGTTCCAACGCCGCTCCAAGATGGCGACCAGCCTGCAGCGCCTCGCTCAGTTCAGCCGGCCCCGGCCCTTCATCGCCGATACCCAGTTCCTCGGGTACTTCCACCGCCACCATCCATTGCGCCTCCAGCCGTCGCCGGCGCAGGTGCTGCAACGCCGTGGTGTAAGCCACCCGTGAAACCCAGGTGCGCAGCGAGGATTCAAAGTGGAACCGGTGCAGCTGGCGGAACACGGCCAGGAAGGTTTCCTGCAGCAGGTCGGCCACCTGATCACGGTCGCCCACCATGCGCCCGATCACATGCGCGCAGGTGCGCTGGTGGGTCTCCACCAGCTTCGCGAAGGCCGCCTGCGAGCCGTCGATGATGGCCCGCACCAAGGCTTGGTCCGCATCCAGCGGTTCGATGGGTGCCGCCGTCGCCGCCGTATCGTGGCGGCGATGGCCCCGCAGTGCCGACAATGCTTCGCCGAGCAGGCTCATCTATGGAGCGCCCCCTGTGCCCATGGCATGGGCCGGCTCAGCCCTTGCGTGCGGCAGGACGGGTGAAGTGCCAGGCCAGCAGCTGGCCGAGGCCGGCACTGCCGACCATCGCGGCGGCGGCGCCGAAGGTCAGTTCGCGTGCACCGATCGCCTCCAGCAGGCCCATTGCCACGGCCAGGCTGACCAGGCTGATGCCCCAGCGCAGCGCGCCCTGGCGGCGGCGTTCTTCTTCCAGTACCGCCAGCGAGCGGATCACTTCCTCCGGCACGTGCGGAGCCACCAGCTTGCTGCGGGCGCGGGCATCGGCAATGGCATGGATCGCGTAGGCGATGCAGATGAAGAGGGTGATCGGGATCAGTTCCTGCATGGTCGGGCTCCTGTTCGGTGGATGATGCGGGTTCAGGAGAATGGATGCGCGACCACGGCAACCGGTTGCACCACTTTGCCAATCCCGCTGCCATGACCTGTGGCCCCTGCCCTGGGCCGGGGCGGCTGGTACCCTTGGCCGGTTTCCTCTTCTGGTGCCGTCCGCCCATGTCCCGAGTGCTGCCCCTGTCCCTCCTGCTGTCGGCCGTGCTGGCCGCACCGGCTGCGCATGCCGCGCCGACGCCGATCACCATCGAACAGGCCATGGCCGACCCGGACTGGATCGGTCCGCCGGTCGAGAAGGCCTGGTGGTCGTGGAACAGCCAGCAGGTGGAGTACCAGCTCAAGCGCAACGGCAGCCCGGTGCGCGATACCTTCCGCCAGCCGCTGGCCGGTGGCGTGGCCGCGCAGGTGGCCGATGACCAGCGCGGCACCCTGGACGTGGCCGAGCCGGTCTACGACCGCAGCCGCAGCCGCAGCGCCTTCGTGCGCAATGGCGACGTGTTCGTGCGCGACCTGCGCAGCGGCGCGCTGACCCAGCTGACCCGCAGTAACGAGCGCGCGGGCAACGTGAACTTCGCCGCCGACAACGGCGTGATCTGGCGCGTCGGCCAGAACTGGTTCCACTGGACCGCCGCCAGCGGCGTGCAGCAGGTGGCCAGCCTGAAGGCCGAGAAGGATCCGCGTACGGCACCGAAGGCCGACGTGCTGCGCGACCAGCAGCTGCGCACGCTGGAAACCCTGCGCCGCGACCGTGACCAGCGCGAAGCACTGAAGGACCAGGACCAGCGCTGGCGCCAGGCCGACCCGACCCGCGCGCCGGGCCCGGTGTACCTGGGCGCCGACGTGGAGATCGCCGACAGCGTGCTGTCGCCGGACCTGACCCACCTGATCGTGGTGACCAAGCCGAAGGACTTCGATGACGGCCGTGGCGGCAAGATGCCGCTATACGTGACCGAATCGGGCTACGAGGAAACCGAAGACACCCGCACTCGCGTCGGCCGCAACGGCTTCGAACCGCATACCCTGTGGTACGTGGACGTGCGCACCGGCAAGGCCGAGAAGGTTTCGCTGGCTGGCCTGCCGGGCATCGGCACCGATCCGCTGGCCGAGCTGCGCCGCAAGGCCGGCAAGGACGCGCTGAAGGGCGAGCGCAGCCTGCAGGTGATGAGCGACTTCATGGGCGGTGGCATCCGCTGGAGCGCCGACGGCCAGCAAGCTGCGGTGATGCTGCGTGCCAACGACAACAAGGACCGCTGGATCATCAGCGTCAACGCTGCCGACGGCCGCGTGCAGAACCGCCACCGCCTGACCGACAACGCCTGGATCAACTGGGGCTTCAACGATTTCGGCTGGATGGCCGATGGCCGCACGCTGTGGCTGCTGTCGGAGGAATCGGGCTTCTCGCACCTGTACACCCAGGCCGGTACCGCAAAGCCGCAGGCGCTGACCAGCGGCAAGTGGGAAACCTCGGCGCCGGTGCCGTCGGCCGATGGCAAGGGCTTCTACTTCCTGTGCAACCAGCAGGCGCCACATGACTACGAAGTCTGCGCGGTCGACACCAGCAGCCGCCAGGTGCGCGAGCTGACCAGCCTCAACGGCGTGGAAGACTTCTCGCTGTCGCCGGACGGCCAGCAGCTGCTGGTGCGCTACTCCGGCGCCTACCTGCCGCCGCAGCTGGCCGTGCTGCCCAGTGCCGGTGGCCAGACACGCGTGCTGACCGACACCCGCACCGCCGACTACAAGGCGCGCCAGTGGATCCAGCCGAAGCTGGTGGCAGTGCCGTCCAAGCATGGTGCCGGCGTGGTCTGGGCCAAGTACTACGAACCGGAAAACAAGGAACCGGGGAAGAAGTACCCGATCGTGATGTTCGTGCACGGCGCCGGCTACCTGCAGAACGTGCACCAGCGCTACCCGGCCTACTTCCGCGAGCAGATGTTCCACAACCTGCTGGTGCAGAAGGGCTACATCGTGCTGGACATGGATTACCGCGGCAGCGAGGGCTACGGCCGCCACTGGCGCACGGCGATCTACCGCAACATGGGCCACCCGGAACTGGAAGACTACAAGGACGGCCTGGACTGGCTGGTCGACACCCAGCAGGGTGACCGCGACCACGCCGGCATCTACGGTGGTTCCTATGGCGGCTTCATGACCTTCATGGCGCTGTTCCGCTCGCCGGGCACCTTCAAGGCCGGCGCCGCGCTGCGCCCGGTGGTGGACTGGCACCAGTACAACCACGGCTACACCAGCAACATCCTCAACACCCCGGACATCGATCCGGAGGCGTACCGCGTGTCCTCGCCGATCGAGTACGCGCAGAACCTGCAGGACAACCTGCTGATCGCCCACGGCATGATGGATGACAACGTGTTCTTCCAGGACTCGGTGAACCTGACCCAGCGCCTGATCGAACTGCACAAGGACAACTGGTCGATCGCACCGTACCCGCTGGAACGCCACGGCTACACCCGTGCCGATTCCTGGCTGGACCAGTACAAGCGCATCCTCAAGCTGTTCGAGCAGAACCTGAAGTGAGCAACGCCGCGGCCACGATCCACATCGTGGCCGCGGTCATCCTGGATGACCGCGGCCAGGCGCTGGTGGTGCGCAAGCAGGGCGCCAGCCGCTTCATCCAGCCGGGCGGCAAGCCCGAACCCGGCGAGACGCCACTGCAGGCACTGGCCCGCGAACTGGACGAGGAGCTGGGCGTGCAGTTGCGTACGGCTTCAGCGGTTGCGCTGGGCACGTTCGAGGACTGGGCGGTGAATGAGCCTGGCCAGCGCGTACAGGCACAGGCCTGGTGGGTGCAGGTGCACGGCACGCCGCAGGCGCGCGCCGAGATCGCCGAACTGGCCTGGGTGCCGCTGCAACCACCGCATGGCCTGCCCTTGGCACCCTTGAGCGAACACCATATCCTGCCGGCGGTCGCCACCCGGGTGACGGCCCGCTGACCGCGCGGGCACCGATTGCAAGGACACCGGATGTCAATGTCGATCCCGCCGATTCCTTCGCTGGTCCAGCCGGCCTATCACGCTTGGGTGCGCCCGATCGCACAGGCCTCGTTCTGGCTGTCACTGCTGCTCACGTTCTACTTCGTGATGCAGGGACTGCTGCTGTGGCCGCTGCACAACCTTCCGATCTGGCATCTGGTTGAGAGGGAAGTGCAAGACCAGCACCTGCACAGCCTGATCTGGCTTTTGGCGCATCCGGTGGCCGCGTCGTTGATCGTCGCGCTGCTGTGCCTGGCCTCGACCCTGGCCAGCTGGGGCCTGCTGCGCGAGCGCAGCTGGGGCCTGTGGAGCTTTGTGGTGATCCTGCTGCTGAGCGCATTGACCAATTTTGCGATCGCCGGCTGGTTGGACGTGTTCATGCGTGACGTCATCACGTTTCTCTCCGACGACGCCCTCCTGCAGCAGGAACTCCATCTGAAACGCTGGTTGATCACGCTGACCGTGGTGGCCATGTCATTTGTGCTCCTCGGCCTGCAGGGCTGGCTGGCCTGGCGCCTGCTGCGGCCGGACATCCGCTCACGTTTCCACTGAGCCCCCCTTTTCCGCACGACAAGGACCGTCGCATGCGCTTGCAGGCTCTTCTCCCCGCACTGCTGCTGTTCGCCGCGCTGCCAGCCGGCGCCGACGCGTTGCAGTGTGGCGAATACCGCAGCGCCGATGGCGGCATGGCGCTGGTGTTCACCACCCCCAGCAGCGGCTACCACCACGATGACGGCAGCGAGCCGCAGCCGCTGTGGGTTGATCGCAGTGCGGCGCAGACACGCCTGGTCATGCTCGACGATGGCGTGGCGGAGCCGATCCGGATCAGTGCCGATGGCCAGCGCATCGAGGACGAGGGCGTCGTGGTCTATACCCCGCGCCAGCCCCGCACCTGCGCCACCGAGCCCAGCGCGACGGACGGCAGCTGCCGCGCCGCCGGCAGCCACTGCATTGCGCAGCTGCCCGCCGCCTCTCCCGGCCAGGCCCAGCGCGCGTGCCGCGAGGGCGTTGGCGCGGGCTGCTCGGCGCTGTTGCGACAACTGCGAGATGGCAACGCCGCAGCCGCTGGTGACACCGGCGCCACCCTCTTCGAACGCCCGTCCGCCTGCCGCGAACACACGCCCGAGCATGACCCGCAGGCCTGCGAGGCGCTGACCGGTGATGCGCTGGCCACCGCGATGCAGCGGGTGGGTGAACGCCTGCAACAGGAAGACGAAGACGCACTGGATTCACCGCTTCCGGCCGCTGCACGCGATCGTCTGCAGCAGCTGTGCCTGCAGCACCGCAGTGGTCGCTTCTGCGTCGAAGTGGCCGAACAGCAGTTGATCGCGCTGGAACCCGCGTTGGCTGTGCAGGCCCTGCAGGTGGTCTGCGATGCAGGCCGCATCAGTGCCTGCGAACGCATCGCACCGCTGCGCGATCTCGGCGCGGACCTGCGCCTCGTCCCGGCCCAGCGGGTGCCGTGCGGCCGCTATCAGGCCGACGGTGGCGTGATCGACAGGCTCGACTTCGGCGATGGCGCGCGTGGCCGTCTGCATGACGGCGCGATCCACCTGCAGCAGAACGGCGAAAACCTTGTGCTGCGTCAGCTCGGCAATGGCGACCTGCTTGGCATGGATGCGCAGACGGGATATCAGCGTTACCAGCCGGTGCCCGGCACGGCACAATGCACGCCCCCGCGCGAGGGCCGTGGTTCGCCGTAGCGCCTGGAGTTTTCCGTTCGATCGTCAAGGAGACGACATGCATTCACCCGCACCGCGCCGCCGCTGGCTGGCCTGGGCGCTGCTGCTGGCCGCGCCGATGGCCGCCGCACAGTCACCGCAATGCGGCATGTTCAAGGCCGACGAAGGCAGCGGTACGCTGCGCATCAGCTCGCCAAACCGCGGCGAGCAGAAACACTTCGGCAGTGCGCCCTCTCCGGTCGCGTTCCAGCAGATCGACGGAAAGCTGCAACTGGTGAACCTGGAGTACGGCCTGCCCAGCGCGCTGCAGGTGCGCGATCGTGGCCGGACGGTCGAGGTGGATGGCACGGTCTACATCCTGCAGGCCCCTGCACAGTGCGCCGCAGCCGCCGCGCCGGCTGAAGGCAGCTGCCTGGCCGATGCGGCGGCGTGCCTGGACAACCGCCGTGAAGCGAGCCCGACCGCGCTGGAGGCAGGGTGCCGGGAAGGCGTGCCCGGCATGTGCCTGCAACTGGCTGATCGTTGGCACGAGGACGCCAAACCCACGGTCGCGGCCGATCCTGCCCTGGCAAAGGCAGCGCTCGACGCCGCCCTGTCCGGCATCAAACTCCCCGCCGCCTGTGACGACGGTGGCTTCGAACAGGGAACCCCGGCGTGTGCCGCCGCACTCGAGGCCGACTCCGTAGTGCAGGAGCAGCTGGTCAAGGCGGCGATGACGGCAACCATGACCGAAGCCATGGTGACGATGACGGCGCCGACCGTGCCGGTGATCATTCCGGCCGAGCGGCGGCAACAGTTGTTGCGGCTGTGCCGCGAGGTATCCCATGGCGGCTTCTGCACCCGCGTGGCTGAACTGTCCTGGGAGGCAGGAGACCACTTGCAGGCGGTGCAGGCCCTGGCTGCGGCCTGCACACCCGGCAACGACACCGCCAGCTGCGAACGCCTGCCTGCGCTGCAGGCGGTGGGTGCATCGTTGCGACCGCAGCCGGCAACGGCCCTGCCCTGTGGCAACTACCGGGCCGACGGCGGCCTGATGGACACGCTGGACTTCGGTGACAACGGCCTGGTCGGCGTTGGCTGGAGCAGCCATCTTCGCGCGCGCGTCGAAGCGGGCGACATCCGCATCCGCCACGACCGGGACGGCGACTTCGTGCTGCGCCCGCTGCCCGGCGGGCAGCTGCTGGGCCTGGATAACTGGACCCGCTTCCAGGTGTTCGTCCCCACCGGGGAGGGCCCGACCCGGTGCAGTGCGCCGAAGCAGTTCAGGGTGCTGCCACTGCCACAGGATTGCCCGCTGGCACTGACCAACGAGGACGGTGCCGACGCCTGCTGCGCGCAGGGCAAGCTGCAGGGCTGCAACATTCTCGGCAACCGTCTTGCGCTGTCCGGGCACTGGCTGCAGGCCGTCGAGCACTACACAACGGTCTGCCGTGCCGGTGTCCGCGAGGGTTGCGAGAATCTGGTCACCGCACAAGGCAACGGTGCGGAGGTGGACGCGCGTCGAATCCTGGAACAGCTGTGCAAGGCCGACCGCAGCGGCCTGCATGTGGCCTGCGACGTGCTCGAAACCCAGAACTGGGAGCTGATCACGCTGGGCGGTGCCCTGCAGAAGGCGGGTGACGAGGCGGCGGTGGACGACCTTCCGGTACCGCGCAACCCCAACCGCAAGCGCTGAGCCGGCCAGGGCCTGTCCGCAGCTTCGGGCGGGCCCTGCGGTAAAGTACGCGCCATGAACGAATTCGAGCGCGTGCGCGCCTACCTCACCGACCTGCAGGACCGCATCTGTGCGGCGATCGAGGCCGTCGATGGCCAGGCCCGCTTCCAGGAAGACCTGTGGCAGCGGGCCGAGGGCGGTGGCGGGCGCACCCGCGTGCTGCGCGACGGTGCGGTGTTCGAGCAGGCCGGCATCGGCTTCTCCGACGTGGCCGGCAGCCGCCTGCCGCCGTCGGCCTCGGCCAACCGCCCGGAACTGGCCGGCGCCTCCTGGCGCGCCACCGGCGTGTCGCTAGTATTCCACCCGCTCAACCCCTACGTGCCGACCACCCACGCGAATGTGCGCTTCTTCCAGGCGCAGCGCGACGGTGAAGTGGTGGCCAGCTGGTTCGGTGGCGGCTTCGACCTGACGCCGTTCTATCCGTTCGACGAAGACGTGCAGCACTGGCACCGGGTCGCACGCGACCTGTGTGCGCCGTTCGGCGAGGAACGCTATGCCGCGCACAAGCGCTGGTGCGACGAGTATTTCTTCCTGCGCCACCGCAATGAAACGCGTGGCGTTGGCGGCCTGTTCTTCGACGACCTGCACGGCGACTTCGAGCGCGATTTCGATTACCTGCGCGCGGTCGGCGATGGCTTCCTCGACGCCTACCTGCCGATCGTGCAGCAGCGCAAGGACACCGCCCATGGCGAGCGCGAACGCGAGTTCCAGCTGTACCGCCGTGGCCGCTACGTGGAATTCAACCTGGTCTACGATCGCGGCACCCTGTTCGGGCTGCAGAGCGGTGGCCGCAGCGAAAGCATCCTGATGAGCCTGCCGCCGCGGGTGCGTTGGGAGTACGGTTTCAGCCCGGAGGCCGGCAGCGCCGAGGCGCGCCTGGCCGACTACCTGGTGCCGCGCGACTGGCTCTGATCTTCCGGCGCCACGCCTGACGCGTGGCGCCTTCCCCGCCTGCGGTGCGCCCCGCACCGGACAGGCCCTGCCCCACTTCTTTCAAGGATGACCCCATGCCTGCTGCTGTTTCCCTTCGCCCCCGCGCTGCGGGCTGGCGCTCCCTGCTGTTGCTTGCATTGGCCTCGGCCAGCCTGCCGGCCGCCGCGCAGTCGATGGCCTGCGGCACATACAAGGACAGCAGCGGCAACACCACGCTGACCCTCGAGAGCGAAGGCCACGGCTTCCTGTCCGGCCCCTACCAGGCGACAGAGGAGCTGCGCATCGCCCGCCAGGAGGACGTGCTGGGTACCGGCAACCTGTCCACGGGCCAGCTGGAAAATTGGTACTTCTCGGACAACGACCGCACGATCAGCACGCCCTATCGCGAGTTCACCCGTGAGCACGCCGCCGCCTGCAAGACGATGCCGGAGCCCATCGAAGACGGTTGCGTGATGAACACCTCCGAGTGCCTGGAGGCGCTGCCGGAGGCCGCACCCGTGAAACTGCACGCCTGGTGTGCCGAGGGCGTGGGCGCAGCCTGCATGCGGTTGCTGGAGACCTACCAGCAGCGGGCCAAGGACGCAGCCCCCGCGCCTGCACGAGCCGAGCCGCCGAAACCGGAGATCTGCAAGGAGGATTCCGCATCCTTCAACGCCGAGGGCTGCCGGGCGATCGCCGAGGTGATCGGGCTGGAGATGATCGGCAAGTCCCTGCTCGGGCTACAGCATGCGGTCGACCCTGCGTTGCCGTCGGCGCAGCTCGATGAGCTGGCCGCACTGTGCCGGCAGCAGCACGGCGAGACCTTCTGCGCCGACGTTGCCGAGGTGCTGTGGAGCGGTGGACGCCTTTCACAGGCCCACGAAGCACTGCAGCTGTCGTGCGCGCAGCGCGCGGACGGCGTGGCCTGCGGCCGCGCCAAGGCACTTGCCAGCCTGGCCACCGCACCAGCCGCTGCACTGGCCCCGGTGCCGGCCACCGCACTGCCCTGTGGCAGCTTTGAAGCCGAATACGGCGTGCTCTCGCAGCTGCGCTTCCTCGATGGCGGCCTGGTTGAGGCCGAGGGTCGCGACCAGCGCATGCGCGCGCGCCTGCATGACGGCCGCATTCTCATCCGTCGCGATGTCGGCAGCGACTTCGTACTGCAGCCGCTGAAGAACGGAAACCTGGCCAGCGTCGACGGCGGCAACCGCTTCGCCTATTACGAGCGCAAGCCCGCCACAGGCAATGCCACCTGCACGCCGCCGGTGGCCTTCGTGGAGATCCCGCTGCCGCTGGATTGCCCGACCCTGGCACGCAAGGACGGCGCCAAGGCCTGCTGTACCGATGGCAAGCTGCTGGGCTGCAAGGTTGCCGGCGAAGCGCTGTTCGAGTCCGAAAAATGGGCCGCGTCGCTGCCCTACTTCGAGACGCTGTGCGGCGCGGGTGTGCGCGAAGGGTGCCTGGCATTGGCAGCGGTGTATTCGCACACCGCAGACCCGAAGATCCCGCAAGCCATGGCTGCGATCTGCGCGAAGGATGGCAAAGGCACGCACGTGGCCTGTGATGTGGACGCCACCCGCAACTGGCCGGCACTGAAGGCCGAAGCCGCGCCCTGAGGCTCATGCACCTGTAGAGCCGAGCCCACGCTCGGCTCCGGACGCAAGGCAGCCGAGCATGGGCTCGGCTCTACAAGGTCAGGTGCTCTTCCTCGGAATGATGGTGATGTGCCCGTTGATCTCCAGCAGGGCCAGCTCCACATCCTCCACGCCCAGGCAGCCCTGCTGGCGCATGGCGGCCTCGAAATCGGCACACGTGACCTGCTCGCGACGCAGAACGGCGTCGAACAGGCGCCCATCACGCGCGATCACCACGGGTTCTCCTTCAACCAGGCGCTCGATCCGCCGGCTGCGGGTACTCACCCAGCCTACCCCATAGTTGAGCAGGATCAGGGTTGCGGCCAGCAGCAGGCCACCGCCCAGCGAGGTATCGGTGCCCAGCAGCGCGTTCTGCACCGCATTGCCCAGCAGCACGATCAACAGCACGTCGAACGGCGTGATCTGCCCTAGAGCCCGCTTGCCGCCAAGCCGGACCATGCCCAGCACCACGACATAGACCACCACCGCGCGCAGGATGAACTCCCACCACGGCATTGCCAGTGCGAACAGGTCGGGCATGGTCTTCCCCTGCGGAGCGGTGGCCCAGCGTGGCGCAGGCCATGGCGTCTGGCAACGGCACAAATAAAAAGCCCCGCTGACCAGGGGGAGGTCAACGGGGCCGGGGAACGGGCACTTGGGGAGGAGTCCCCGTTCCGAGATCTGCTCCAGGGGATGGGAGAGATCCACAACAGGCGTTGCGCCTGTCGAGAGTTATAGAAGCACTCCGAACACTAACGGTTCGTGAAGGGGCCCAATTTAATGAACCTCGATCAGGGCAACATTCATGATCGAGTCAGAAACCTCTGACGAATGAACGAATTCACGTCGTTTTCGGCCTGAAACACCCTCAGTGCGCTTCGTCCCAGTTGCCGCCGATGCCGGTATCGACCACCAGCGGCACGCGCAGTTTGGCCGCTTGCGACATGCGCTCCACCACCTGCAAACGCAAGTCTTCAACGAAACTACTTTCGGTTTCGAAGACCAGTTCATCGTGCACCTGCAGGATCATCCGTGCCGGTGCCCCGCTGTCGCGCAGCCACCGGTCCACGTCCACCATCGCGCGCTTGATGATGTCGGCGGCGGTGCCCTGCATCGGCGCGTTGATCGCAGCACGCTCGGCACCGGCGCGCAGGCCCTGGTTACGTGCATGAATGTCGTTCAGGTACAGGCGGCGGCCGAACAGGGTCTCCACATAGCCCTGGTCGCGGGCCTGCTGGCGCATCCGCTCCATGAAGTCACGCACGCCCGGGTAGCGGCTGAAGTACAGCGCCACGTAGTCCTGCGCCTGGCCGCGGTCGATGCCCAGGTTGCGGGCCAGGCCGAAGGCGCTCATGCCGTACATCAAGCCGAAGTTGATCGCCTTGGCAGCGCGGCGCTCGTTCGGGGTCACCTCTTCCAGCGTACGCCCGAACACCTCGGCGGCGGTGGCACGGTGCACGTCGGCGCCCTGCTCGAAGGCACGCACCAGACCCGGGTCCTCGGACAGGTGGGCCATGATCCGCAGCTCGATCTGCGAGTAGTCGGCGGCCAGCAGCTGGAAGCCCTCCGGGGCGATGAACGCGCGGCGGATGCGGCGGCCATCTTCGGTGCGGATCGGGATGTTCTGCAGGTTGGGGTCCGACGAGGACAGGCGGCCGGTGGCGGCGCCGGACTGGTGGTAGCTGGTATGCACGCGGCCGGTGTCCGGGTTGACCATCTCCGGCAGCTTGTCGGTGTAGGTGCTGCGCAGCTTGGCCAGCCCGCGGTACTCCAGGATCACGCGTGGCAGCTCGTGCTGGTCGGCAATCGCCTCCAGTGCCTCTTCATTGGTGCTGGGCTGGCCCTTCGGGGTCTTCACCACCGCCGGCAGCTTCAGCTCGTCGAACAGCACCGCCTGCAGCTGCTTGGGCGAATCCAGGTTGAAGCTGCGTCCAGCCAGTTCGGTGGCCTTCTGCTGCGCCGCCAGCATGCGCGAGGACAGGTCCTGGCTCTGCCGGCGCAGTTCGTCGGTGTCGACCCGCACGCCGTTGGCTTCGATGCTGGTCAGCACCGGCACCAGCGGCATCTCGATATCGCGGTACACGCTGTCCAGTGCCGGTTCGGCCAGCAGCTGCGGCTGCAGCGCGCGGTGCAGGCGCAAGGTGATGTCGGCGTCCTCGGCCGCATAGCGGCTGGCTTCGTCGATGCCCACCTGCGAGAACGGAATCTGCTTGGCGCCCTTGCCGGCCACGTCCTCGAACTTGATGGTGTTGTAGCCCAGATAGCGCAGGGCCAGCGAATCCATGTCGTGGCGGGTGGCGGTGGAATTGAGCACGAAGCTCTCGAGCATGGTGTCGTCGTGGTAGCCCTGCACGTCCACGCCGTGACGGCGCAGCACGTGCAGGTCGTACTTGCCGTGCTGGCCCAGCTTCTTCTTCGCCGGGTCCTGCAGCATCGGGCGCAGCGCATCCAGCACCTGCTGCATCGGCAGCTGGGCCGGCGCCCCCGGGTAATCGTGGCCGACCGGAATGTAGGCGGCCTTGCCCGGCTCGACCGCCAGACTGACGCCGACCAGGCGCGCACGCATCGCGTCCAGCGCATCGGTTTCGGTATCGAAGCTGATCAGGTCCGCCTGCTGCAGGCGCTCGGCCCAGGCCTGCAGCTGCTCGGCGGTCAGCACGGTCTCGTATTCACCTGGCGCGGCCAGCGCCGGATCCAGCGTGCCCGCTGCCGGTGCCTCGGCGCTGCCGCGGGCAAAGCCTGCTGCCGTACCGCGCAGGCTTGGCGTTGCTTCGCTGGCGGCCGTCGGCGCCGGCAGCGGTGCACCCAGCTCCTTCAGCGCCTGGGTGAAGCCGTAGCGCGCATACAGCTCGGTCAACTCCGGCACGTCCTGCTCGCGCAGGGCCAGCATGGTCGGGCTGGCGTCCAGCTCCACGTCGGTGCGGATGGTCACCAGCTCGCGGTTCAGCGGCAGCCGCTCCAGCGCGGCGCGCAGGTTCTCGCCGATCTTGCCCTTCATGGTCGGCGCGGCCGCCATCACCCCATCCAGGTGCTGATACTCGGCCAGCCACTTGGCGGCGGTCTTCGGCCCGCACTTCTCTACGCCCGGCACGTTGTCGACGGTATCGCCCATCAGCGCCAGCAGGTCGATGATCTGGTCGGCGCGCACGCCGAACTTCTCCATCACCGCCGCGTCCGAATCCATGCGGCTGCCGGTCATGGTGTTGACCAGCTCGATGCCCGGGCGCACCAGCTGGGCAAAGTCCTTGTCGCCGGTGGAGATGGTCACCTTCAGGTCCTGCGCCACGCCCTGCAGGGCCAGCGTGCCGATCACATCGTCGGCTTCCACGCCGGGAATGCGCAGGATGCTGATGCCCAGCGCTTCGACGATGCGGCACATCGGCTCGACCTGGCTGCGCAGCTCATCGGGCATCGGCGGGCGGTTGGCCTTGTACTGGTCGTAGAGGTCATCGCGGAAGGTCTTGCCGGGCGCATCGACCACGAACGCCACGTAGGCCGGGCGTTCCTTCAGCGTCGAGCGCAGCATGTTGACCACGCCGAACAGCGCGCCGGTGGGTTCACCCTGTGCATTGGACAGGGGCGGCAGCGCGTGGAACGCGCGGTACAGGTAACTGGACCCGTCGATCAGGACTAATCTGCTCATGGGTCGATTCTACGCGCCCGTGCCTGCATCGCGGCGACACGGCAGGCGCCCGGCGATGGGGCATAATCAAGGCTCTTTCCAGGCAAAGGCCCCCGCCGATGAAGACCCTGATGCTGGCTTCCCTGCTCCTGCTCGCTGGCTGCGCCAGCATGGGTGGTGCGGGCGCTCCCCCGGTGGACGTCAAGGGCGCGGATGTATCCAAGCGCACCATGGACAACGGCGATGTCATCGAGGAATACCGCGTGTCCGGCCAGCTGCGCATGGTCAAGGTGACCCCGTCGCGCGGTGCCCCGTTCTACATGTACGACAAGAACGGCGACGGCCGTTTCGACAACGACAAGGATGGCGTGTCGCCGGTGTACTGGAAGCTGTACAGCTGGTGATCTGACCGGGGACGGATCCCTGCGATCCAGTAGATCCACGCCATGCGTGATTCACCCCCGGCCCCCACAAAAAACAACGCCGGCGCGCATCCTGCGGCCGGCGTCGGGTCCCCTCCCCGGGAACGCTTGAATCAGCGGATGACCAGCACCGGCAGCGTGCTGCGCGCCAGCACCTCGGCAGTCTGGCTGCCCAGAAGTACCCGGGTCACGCCCCGGCGGCCATGCGAGGTCATCACGATCAAATCACTGTTGCGCTCGCCCGCCGTCTCGATGATGCCGTCGGCCGCGTAGCGGTCCAGCACATGCACCGGGTTGGCGGTAATGCCCTGCTCGGCGGCCTTGGCCAGCGCCGGCTGCAGCACCTTCTGCGCGCCTTCCTCGCGGTCGGCCTTGTACTCCGGGCTGTTCATGTAGCCCACGCTCCAGCCCATGGCGTCGTACATGCCGACGGCCCACGGCTCGGACACAGTCACGATATCGACCTCGGCATTGAGGTCCTTGGCCAGCTCCAGGCCCTTGGCCAGGCCCTTGTCGGCCAGCTCGGACCCGTCGGTGGCAATCAGGATGCGCTTGTACATGGTGGGGCTCCGTGGCGATCTGCCAGATGGGAACGACACCATTACACACCGGATGTGCAGGCTGCGCCTTGAGCAGGATCAATCCGGCGCCGCGCAGCGGCGTGTGCGCACCGCCGGCTTGCGTACCCACTGACCGCGGCGCATGCTGACCAAGCGGTATCGGGCCGCCCTGGGAGAACCCGCATGCAGGACAGCAAGCCGACATCACAAAGCACCCTCAGGATCATCCTGTGGAGCCTCAGCGCCGCCTTCGTGCTGTTCTGCGGCGGCTATTACCTGGGCAAGGATCTTGCCCAGCGCGACAACGCCCGGCAGTCAGCCGGCCGATAGCCGGCTTCTGTAGAGCCGAGCCCATGCTCGGCTGCTACTGGCGGGAAAAGCAGCC
>NZ_JBQEMR010000011.1:15756-106162 GCF_052045015.1 Stenotrophomonas sp. 22692 | reverse complement strand
GTAAACCCATCCATGGGGGCTCGATGGCGCCATCCATGGCGCCAACGGTCCTGCCGGGCCACACCCACCCGCCCTCGACAGTTTGCTGCGGCTGACAGTAGATCCACGCCATGCGTGGATGAAGCTGCCTGGAGACGATGGATCAATCGATGTGACGGAACACCTGGATCACTTCGCGGTCCTGCGGCGCACCCAATACCCCACGCCCAGCAGCACGAACCACACCGGGCTGGCGATCAGCGCCTGGCGGGTGTCGCCCTGCAGGCTCAGCAGCACCAGCACGGCGGCGAAGAACACCAGGCAGGCCCAGCACATGGCGACGCCGCCGGGCATCTTGAAGATCGAGGCAGCGTGGCGTTCCGGGTAGCGGCGGCGATAGGCCATGTAGGCCACCAGGATCAACGACCAGACGAAGATGAACAGCACCGTCGCCAGCGTCGTCACCAGGGTGAAGGCGGTCACCAGGTTTGGAATCAGGTAGATCAGCAGGGTGCCGCCGAGCAGGCACAGGCACGAGAACAGCAGGCCGCGGGCCGGCACTGCAGCGCGCGACAACTTCGACAGCCCCCTCGGTGCGTGGCCTTCCTCAGCCAGGCCGTACAGCATGCGGCTGGTGGAGAAGATCCCGCTGTTGGCCGAGGACGTGGCAGAGGTCAGCACCACGAAGTTGATCAAGCTGGCCGCGGCCGGAATACCAGCCAGCACGAACAGCTGCACGAACGGGCTCTTGTCCGGCACCACCTGGCGCCACGGGGTGACGGCCATGATCGCGATCAGCGCCAGTACGTAGAAGATGATGATGCGCACCGGAATCGAATTGATCGCCTTGGGCAGGTTGCGCTCGGGGTCGGCGGTTTCGGCGGCCGTGGTGCCGACCAGCTCGATGCCGACGAAGGCGAACACTGCAATCTGGAAGCCGGCGAAGAAGCCGACCAGGCCCATCGGGAACATGCCGCCGTCATTCCACAGGTTCGACAGCGCCGCGGTATGACCACTGGGCGAGGTGAAGCCCCATGCCACCAATCCGGCACCGGTGATGATCAGCGCGCAGATCGCCACGATCTTGATCAGCGCGAACCAGAACTCCATCTCGCCGAACAGCTTCACCGTCACCAGGTTCAACGACAGCAGCAGCATCACGCACGCCAGCGCCGGTTTCCAGGCTTCAAGCCCGGGGAACCAGAACTGCGCGTAGGCGGCAATGGCGATCACATCGGCGATGGCGGTGACAATCCAGCAGAACCAGTACGTCCATCCACAGAAGAAGCCGGCCCAGGGGCCGAGCAGATCGGTGGAAAAATCGATGAAGGATTTGTACTGCAGGTTGGACAGCAACAGTTCGCCCATCGCGCGCATCACGAAGAACAGCATCGCGCCGATGATCAGGTAGACGAAGACGATGGACGGGCCGGCCAGGCTGATGGTCTTGCCCGACCCCATGAACAGGCCGGTGCCGATGGCACCGCCAATGGCGATCAACTGCAGGTGGCGGTTGGACAGGCTGCGGCGCAGGTGCTCGGGGGGCGTTGCGGGCTCGGTCATGGGCGCGGGCAAAAGGGCGGGCGAAGCGTTCGACGGTAGTCCTCCTCAGGCAGGAGCGCCAGCGCCGGATGAGCCAATCCCGTCAAACTTGGCCGCTTTCATCACAATGTGACCAAATACCGGATTCATCCCATTCCGCCCGGCCCGGCGCCATGCTCAGATAGCCGCACCTGCCCAAGGATCGGCCCGACCATGCGCCCTGCCCTGCCCGCCCCGCTGGAACCCCGGCCATGAGCCGGCTGCGCGTCATCATTGGTGGCACCGCACTGGCGCTGCTGGCCGCGGCCGTGCCGATCGCGGTGATGGCCTATGCCACCTGGGACCGTGCGGTCAGCGTCGAGCAGCAACGCCTGCGCGACATTGCCGGCCGTGCCCTGCGCCGCGCCGACCAGTCCTACCAGGAAGCACTGGCGGCACTGCAGTCGGCCGAGGTCGGCGCCCACAACGCCTGCGGGCCCGACCATATCCGGCGCATGCAGACGCTGGTGATGACCTCGCCGTCGGTCGACCAGATGGGCTACTTCGAGGGTGGCAAGCTACGCTGTACGTCGTGGGGGCCGTTCCTGTCCGACGTCAACCAGCCCAAGTCCGACCACGTCACCAGTGATGGCGCCGGCATCGCCGTGGATGTGCGCCCCGAGGCAAGCGGACGGCGCCAGGTCCTGTCGATCCTGTATGGCAACTACGACGTGCTGGTCGATCCGCGCCGCTTCGTCGATGTCATCGCCGACCCGAACGTGCGCCTTGCCCTGGCCAGCCCGGACGGCCGCCTCCTGGCCAGGCAGGACGGCATGGATCCGGCATTGCTGGAGACCCTGCTGCGCGCGCCTGGTGAAGGCCTGGACCACAACACCCTGTACGCCACCGCCCGCAACGAAGAGTGGCTGGCGATCGCGACCACACCGCGTACCGCGCTCGCCGCGACCTTCCGCCAGCAGGCGTGGCTGTTCGTGCCCATCGGCGTTCTGCTGGCCGCTGTCGGTGCCGGCCTGGTGATCTGGCTGTCGCGTCGCCGCCTGTCGCTGCGCGGCGAGCTGGCCACGGCGATCCGCCGCCGCGAGCTGTACCTGCACTACCAGCCCATCATCGAACTGGATACCGGCATCTGCGTCGGCGCCGAAGCGCTGGTGCGCTGGCAGCGCCCGGATGGCACCCAGGTGCGGCCGGACCTGTTCATTCCGCTGGCCGAAGAGGCCGGCATGATCGGCGCGGTCACCGATCTGGTGATCGAGAACGTGGTGCGCGACATGCGCGAGCTGCTGGTGGCCGACCGCAGCGCGCACATCGCAATCAACCTGGCCGCCGAAGACATCAGCAGCGGCCGCGCGCTGAAGATGATCTCCAAGCACATGGCCGGCAGCGGCATCCTGCCGCAGCAGATCTGGATGGAGGCCACCGAGCGCGGCTTCCTCGACCTGGACCGCGCCCGCACGATGCTGGCACAGGCACGTCGGGCCGGGCACAGCGTGGCCATTGACGATTTCGGCGTCGGCTTCTCCAGCCTGCAGTACCTGGAACAGCTGCCGCTGGACGCGCTGAAGATCGACAAGTCGTTCATCGATGCGATCGGCACCGAGAGTGCAACCAGCCCGGTGACGCCGCACATCATCGACATGGCCAAGGAGCTGGGCCTGTGGGTGGTGGCCGAGGGCGTTGAAACCGAGGCACAGCTGGCGTATCTGCATACCCGCAAGGTCGAGTTCGCGCAGGGCTGGCTGTTCTCGCGGCCGCTGCCACGGGATGAGTTCGTGGTGTTCCATCACAAGCGGCAGCAGCGCTATGGCGCGGCGCGGGAGCACATGCAGAATCCGCGCAGCGTGCCGATCGAGCGTGAGGGAGTGGAGTAGGACGGCGAACGGCGGAGCCCCTCGTGGTGGGTCGCGTACTGCTATCCCCGGGGTGGCCGGGACGGTCGGGTTCGCGGGGGACGCCGTAAACCCGTCCATGGGGGCTTGGCCGCAGCATCCATGCCGCGGACACCCCCGCGAACCCGACCGCCCCGGCCTCTGACAGGTTCCGGCGGCGTCCCGCCACGGAATCAACAGAAGAAAGCAAAAGCAAAGGCAAACGCGGGTCGCTGTGCTCGGTGTATCCACGCCATGCGTGGATGGCGTGGACCACGGTAGTGTCGGCCGCTGGCCGGCACCGCGCCATCACTGATCGCCGCCTACGCCCAGGCCTTCGGCCGTGCCAGCAACCACGCCACGCTCACCGACAGCAGCAGCAACGGCAGCCATCCCAACTGGTTCGGGCCGCCCGCCTGCAGCAGCACACCCCCTGCTACGCCACCGGCAGCAATGGCCAGGTTCCAGCCGGTCACCAGCATCGACTGCGCCAGATCCGCGGCGGCACCGGCACGCCGCGCCAATGCGGTCTGGAACAACGTAGGTACCGCGCCAAAGGCAACGCCCCACAGGATCGTCGCCAGCAGCAGCGCGATCGCGTCGCCCGGCCACAGCAGCAGGGTCAGCACCGGCACGATGAAGCCGATCACCGCGGCCCACACCAGCGTGCGCAGATGACGGTCCACACCCCAGCCGGCAATGCCGATGCCGGCGATGGCGGCCAGGCCGAAGGCCAGCAGCAGGCGGTCCAGCCACGGGCCGGCACCGGCCTCCACCGCCAGCGGTTCGATGTAGGTGTAGAGCACGTTGTGCGCCAGCACGTACAGCACCATCACCGCCAACGCACTGCGCACGCCCGGCATGCGCCACACCGTAGCCAACGACGTACGCTGACCGGCCGCCGCCGCCGGCAACGCGGGCAATGCCCAGCGCGCGTAGGCCAGCAGCACGACTGCCAGCACGCTCATCAGCGCGAATGCCCAGCGCCAGCCGATCTGCTGGCCCAGCAACGTGCCGGCCGGTACGCCCAGCGACAGTGCCAGCGGCGATCCGACCATCGCCACCGCGATTGCCCGACCCTGCAGCGAGGGCACCACCATGCGCGCGGCGTAGCCGGCCACCAGCGACCACAGCAGCCCGCCGCTCACGCCGGCCAGGAAGCGCGCGGCCAGGATCAGCGGGTAGCTGCTGCTCAATGCAGTCAGCGTATTGACCACCACGAAGCCGGCAATCGCGGCGAGCAGCAAGGGACGTCGCGGCAGGCGCTGGGTCAGTGCGGTCATTGGCAGTGCGGCCATCACCGAGCCAAGCGCATACACGCTGACCAGCTGGCCAACCGCCGCGTCGTTCACACCGAGGCTTTCGCCCATCGGCCGCAGGACGCCGGCCGGCAGGGTCTCGGTCAGCAGAGTGATGAAGCCGCCACCGGCCAGCGCCAGCAGTCCCGCCCACGGTAGGCGCGTGGCTTCACCGGCCGGGCCAGCCGTATCGATGGCATGGCCGCTCATCGCGCGGTCTCCAGATCGGCATAGACCGCATCGCGCAGCTCATCGACGAAGGCACCGTCCATGCCTTCGTACAGGGTGTTGGTCAGCGCCACCACGCTGAGCCCACGCGCAGGATCGACAAACCAGCTGTGCCCGTAGGCGCCGCCCCAACGCCATGTGCCTGCGCTCTGCGGCGTACCGCTGGCGGCCGCATCGCGCAGCACCGCAAAGCCAAGGCCGAAGCCCCAGCCGGCCGGTTCCGGCGGCCCCTGTTCACCCACCTGCGGGCTGGCCATCTCCGCTGCCAGTGCGGGCGGCAACAGGCCTGAACGCTGCACGTCACGCAAGGCCTCCAGCACCGCCATCACTTCATCGGCGCTACCGACCAGGCCTGCCCCGGCCGAGGGGAAACGGCTGGCATCGGTGGCGCGCGCGAGGCTGTATTCGATGCCGACGGTACCCTCGAACGGAGCGACCACCTCGCCTTCGCGCAGGCGGTGCGGCTGCGGTGTGTCGCTCACATAGGGCGTGGCCAGCCGTGCCGCGTTGCGCGCAGCGAAGGCGGTGTCCCGCAGGCCCAGGGGTGCGGCCAGCAAGCGCTCGAACAGTGCCTGCAGGGATTCACCGGTCGCTGCTTCAGCCACGGCACCGGCAACGTCCACGCCCAGCGAGTACAGCCACTGGCTGCCCGGCGCGAACAGCAGGGGTGCCTGCGCGATGCGGCGCACGTTGTCGGCCAGAGAGAGCGGGTTCGCGTCCATGCCATCGCTGACGCCAGCGCGTGCGTAGGGACCCTTCGCATCGGCTTCGAGAAAGCGATAGCCCAGCCCGCTGCTGTGGCTGAGCAGCTGGCGCAGGCTGATCGCTGGCGTGCTGCCATCAGCCAGCGCCGGGCGGAAGTCCCGCAGCCAGCGCTGCACCGGTGCATCCAGGTCGAGCACGCCCTCGGCCACCAGGCCCAGGATCACCGTGCTCAGCAGCGGCTTGCTCACCGAGGCCAGCCGGAACAGCTGGTCGCGCTGCATCGGCGTGGCCGACTCGCGATCCGCCAGGCCCGTGGCGCTGGCATGGCGCAGCGCGCCGTGCTCGCGCACCAGCACCACCGCACCGACCAGGCGCTGCGGGTGGACCTGCTGCAGCAGCCGCTGCACCGAAGGCAGTGTCGGCGCAGGTTCGAAGGAAGGAGCGGCATTCATCGCGGTGATCCGTGGGGGAGAGGCCGCCACGTTAGGCAGCGGGCGTCCGCGCAAAAAGCCGGTTGCCGCTCCGGGCATCATGGACCGTGTAGTCCGCAATCGGTATGATGGCCGGAACCGCAAGGCCGCAACGGTCTCCACGCCACCCCGCACCACAGTGTTGCGATGGCGGGGCCGCCCGCTACAGCCGCGCCGGCCTACCCTGCCGCTTTCATTGCCCGCACGCCCATGTCAGTCCTGGACAACCTCGCCAACCTGCAGACCTTCGTGCATGCCGCCGACACCCGCAGCTTTGTCGAGACCGGGCGCCTGCAGGGCATATCCGCCTCGGCAGCGGGCAAGTGCGTGGCGCGGCTGGAGCACGCACTGGGCGTGCGCCTGTTCCACCGCAGCACGCGCAGCATCACGCTCACCGCCGAGGGTCAGCTGTTCCTGGCGCGTTGCCGGCGCATCCTCGACGAGCGCGATGCCGCACGCACCGAGCTGGCACAACCGCACGCCTCGCCCCGTGGCACCCTGCGCATCAGCCTGCCCCTGGTCGGCGACCTCACCCTGCCGTTGATGGCCGAATTCATGGCGGCGTATCCGGATATCCGCCTGGACCTGGACTTCAGTGACCGCCTGGTTGATGTCATCGAAGAGGGCTTCGATGCGGTGCTGCGCGTCGGCGAACCCAGCGACTCGCGGATGAATGCACGCCGGCTGGGGGTATTCCCGCGGCGTGTCGTTGCCTCGCCGGGCTACCTGCAGCGCTGCGGCGTTCCGCGCACGCCGGCAGGCTTGATGCAGCACACGCTGCTGCACTATCGCTTCCCCACCACCGGCAAGCTGGAACCGTGGCCGATCCACTGGCCCGACGATGAAACGCCGCAGGAGCTTCCGGTGCACATGGTGGCCAACACCATCGAAGCGCGGGTAGCGCTCGCACTGCGCGATATCGGCCTGGCCTTCGTGCCGGTGCACTCGGTGCGCGATGCCCTGGCCGACGGCCGCCTGGTCACCGTGCTGGACGAACACGTGCATTCCTGCGGCACCTTCCATCTGCTGTGGCCGTCGGGCCGACACGTACTGCCGAAGCTGCGGGTGTTCATCGACTTCGTCGGCGCCCGCCTGGGTACCGTACCGTAGCCGCGAGCAATCCACCCATGCCCGGCCCACAGTAGATCCACGCCATGCGTGGATGCTTCTCGCGGCGAAAGGAAGCCGAGCATCGGCTCGGCTCTACAGAACCGCCCGACCATCGGTAGCGCCGGGCCATGCCCGGCGGCCGCGCACCCGACCATTCAGCCACTGCCGCTATACTGGCCGCTCATTCCTCCAAGAGGCTCGCGACCAATGCGCCATTGATGCCGCCGTCTTCCCACTAGACGGCCTGACTCTTCCCGCCCCTGCGCGCAGGGGAGAACCCGGCATCCATGGAGGTCGCATGACCCCGCATTCCCTCACGCTCGATCGCGTGTCGTATCGATTGGCCGACGGCCGCCCGCTGTTTTCCGATCTGACGTTTTCCTTCGAACCGGTCGCCACCGGCCTCGTCGGTGCCAATGGCGCCGGCAAGAGCGTGCTCGCACGCCTGCTGGCCGGCCGGCTGCTGCCCGACAACGGCCAGGTTCGCGGCAGTGGCCGCGTGTTCCTGTTGCCGACGCCCGGCTATCCCCCCGCCGGCACGGTCGGTGAACTGGCCGGTGTCGGCGCGGAACTGGCCGCACTGCAACGCATCGAAGCCGGCAGCGTGGACGAGGCCGACTTCGCCCGCGTCGGCGACCGCTGGGATCTGCGCGAACGCCTGCAGCAGCAATGGCGTACGCTGCAGCTACCCGACGACCTCGATCCGGCCCAGCCGGCCGCGCGCCTCAGTGGTGGCCAGGCCATGCAGGTGGCGCTGTCCGGTGCCTGGGCCAGCGGTGCCGATTGGCTGATCCTGGACGAACCCAGCAACCACCTCGATGCACGCCATCGCCAACAGCTGTACGAGCAGTTGCAGCAGTGGCGCGGTGGCCTGCTGGTGATCAGTCATGATCGCGAACTGCTGGCGCACATGCAGCAGATCGTCGAGCTCGATGCGCGCGGGCTGCATCGCTATGGCGGACCGTGGCAGCACTACGCCGACGCGCGCGCCTCCGAACGTGAAGCCGCCGCCGCCCAGCTTGACCATGCACGTGCACAGCACCGGCAGCAGCAACGCAGCGCGCGCGAACAACACGAACGCCAGCAGCAGCGCCAGGCACGTGGCAATCGTGATGCGAAGCAGGCCAACCAGGCCCCGATCCTGCTCGGCCGGCAGAAGCAGCGCGCCGAGGCCAGCCACGGCCGCGCACAGCAGGTGCAGGCCGAGCGCCTGCAGGCCAGCGCAGAGCAGCTGCGCGCAGCGGCATCTGCGGTGCATGCGGCGCCGGAACTGGCGCTGTTTGCCGGTGCGGGCGAGCGTGGCAGCGCGCGTCTGCTGGAGGCCGAGGCGCTGGTGCTGCCACATGGCTGCAGCGCCCCGCTGCAGCTGGAGATCCGCCGGGGGCAGCGCATCGCCGTGGTCGGTGACAACGGCAGCGGCAAATCGACCCTGCTGCGTGTGTTGGCCGGCCAGCTGCCTGCATGCAGTGGCACCGTGCAACGGCATGCACCACTGGCCCTGCTCGACCAGCAGTTGCTGGGGCTGTCCGGCGCGCGCAGCATCCTTGACACCGTGCAGGCCGCCAACCCGCGCGCGGACCCAGGCGAGCTGCGCACGCGGCTGGCCCTGCTCGGGCTGGATGCACAGCGCATCCAGCGGGCGGCCCACAGCCTCAGTGATGGCGAGCGGGTGAAGGGTGCGCTGGCCAGCGTGCTGTATGCCGATCCCGCGCCCCAACTGTTGCTGCTGGACGAACCCGGTAATGCGCTGGATCTGAGCGCATTGCAGGCGCTGGAGGAACTGCTTGCGGCGTGGCCGGGCGCGCTGGTGATGGTCAGCCACGACCGGCACCTGCTGCAGGCATTGCGACCGACGCAGGTGCTGCAGGTCACCGGCGACGCCTGGCAATGGCGCGACGCCTTGTAGATCCACGCCATGCGTGGATGGAATGATCCGCCAGCCGAGCGTGGGCTCGGCTCTACAAGGCGGGCAAAGACCGGTTGAACCGCCATCCACGCATGGCGTGGATCTACAGGAACCGGCAGCTCAACGCTTCCACACCGGGAATGCCTGCGGCATCTGCTGCCACAGCAGCGGTCCCGCACGCAGCTCCTGTTCGTTGAGCAGGCAGGCATCCAACTCTGCGCGCACGGCGCGCTCGTCCATGTGCACGCCAATCACCACCAGCTCCTGGCGGCGATCCCCCCACAACGGGTGCCACAGCCGCTGCATCGCCGTGTACGCGGCCGAGTCCGGAAATTCCTCAAGCCCCGGCAACGGTGCGCTCCAGCAGTCGGCCTGCTGGCGCGCCCAGCCCAGGTCGCTGTACGGCAGCGGTGTCGGCGGCAACAGCGGTGTGGTGTCCTCGAT
Source organism: Stenotrophomonas sp. 22692 (assembly GCF_052045015.1). Classification (NCBI taxonomy): domain Bacteria; kingdom Pseudomonadati; phylum Pseudomonadota; class Gammaproteobacteria; order Lysobacterales; family Lysobacteraceae; genus Stenotrophomonas; species Stenotrophomonas sp. 22692. The sequence goes on along the minus strand of NZ_JBQEMR010000011.1, from coordinate 96,615 downwards.
GCCCGCACGCACGCGATCGCGCGCGGCGTACCAGAAGCCCGCCGCCTGCGTCCGCGTCGCGGCACCCACGGTGTTCAGCTCGCCCACCCAGTCCATGCGGTTGGCCAGCCAGAACCAGCCCTTGCTGCGGATCACGCCAGGCATCCCCGACTGCAGCGCGCGTGCGAAGCGCGCGGGATGGAACGGACGTCGCGAGCGGTAGACGAAGCTACCGATGCCGTACTCCTCGGTTTCCGGTGTGTGCTCGCCCCGCAGTTCCTTCACCCAGCCCGGCGCACGTTGCGCACGCTCCATGTCGAAGCGACCGGTATCCAGCAGCTCGGCCAGCGGCACATTGCCGAAGCTGGACAGCAGCAGCTTCGCGTCGCGGTTCAGGCCACGCAGCACGGCCAGCGTGTCCTGCAGCACTTCGTCATCCACCTGGTCCACCTTGCTGACCACGATCACGTCGGCAAACTCCACCTGCTCGCACAGCAGGTCAACCACGCCGCGATCGTCCTCCGGGCCGGCCTGCTGGCCGCGCTCAGCCAGTCGCGACGTCGAGCCGAAGTCGGCAAGGAACGCGCTGCCGTCGACCACTGTCACCATCGTGTCCAGCCGCGCGATGTCACTCAGGCTGAAGCCGTGCTCGTCGCGCACCGCGAAGGTGGCCGCCACCGGCATCGGCTCGCCGATGCCCGTCGATTCGATCAGCAGATAGTCATAGCGGCCCGCATCGGCCAGGCGCCGCACTTCCTGCAGCAGGTCATCGCGCAGCGTGCAGCAGATGCAGCCGTTGCTGAACTCCACCAGCGTCTCTTCGGTGCGGCGCAGTTCGGCACCGCCTTCGCGCACCAGCTGCGCGTCGATGTTGACCTCGCTCATGTCGTTGACGATGACCGCCACGCGCAGGCCCTCGCGGTTGCGCAGGATCTGGTTGAGCAGGGTGGTCTTGCCGGCCCCCAGGAAGCCGGACAGCACGGTGACCGGAAGGCGACGGTCGGCGCGGGAAACAGTGTTCATGTCGGAGCGGGTTGGCTGCGGAACGGAAATGTTACTGTATAACAATTGTTGCGCAAGGAAACTCCCCCGATGAAGTCGCCTTCTGCCGCCCTGCTTGATGCCGGCGCGGTCGCCCTGTCCAGCCTGTGCCTGCTGCACTGCCTGGCGCTGCCCCTGCTTGCCGCCGCGCTGCCGCTGTTCGGCACCTGGGCCGAAGCGGAATGGGTCCATCTGCTGTTCGTGGCCATCGCCCTGCCGTTGACCGGCTATGCACTGTGGCGGGCCGAGCGCCGTCGCCCACTACCGGTGCTGGCCTGGGCTACCGCCGGCGTCGGTCTGGGCCTGTTGCTGGCCGGCGCGCTGGCGCTGCCCACGCATGATTGGGAAACGCCGATGACCGTCGCCGGCAGCCTGCTGCTGGCCGCCACGCACATCTGGAACGCACGGCACCGGCACGCAGGGTAGAGTCGACTGTTAGTCGACTCTCGCGCGAAGCGCGGGATCTCATGCCGCCTGGGCGAAGAGCAGTCGACTAACAGTCGACTCTACCGCCCCTCGGCCTATTTGCCGTAGCGGCGAAGCAGCTCGACCAGCACCGCGGCCTCGTCCGCCCGCTGCTGCGGGTCGTCGGCAGCCACCACATGTTCCTGCAGGTGCTCGTGCAGCAGCTCCATCAACAGGCTGTGGGCTGCACCGCGCACGGCGGCGACCTGCACCAGCACGTCCGCGCAGTCGCCCGCCTCGCCCTCGGGCTTGTCCAGCGCCTGCTCCAACGCCGCCACCTGACCCGCGATACGGCGCACCCGGGTCAGCAGCTGCTTTCGATTCTTGTGTACATGGGCCATGACTGGATCCTATACCCTATGGGGGTATCCACTCTACCCCCCTTGGTCCCCCCATGCACCTGGACGCCCTCGCCGCCGCCCGCCGCCACGAACACCGCTTCGACGACGGCAATCCGCTGGCCGAACGCAATACCCGCCGCGCCCTGTGGCTCACCGTCGGCATGATGCTGGTGGAGATCATCGGCGGCTGGTGGTTCAACTCCATGGCCGTGCTCGCCGATGGCTGGCACATGAGTTCGCACGCGCTGGCGCTGGGCCTCTCGGTGTTCGCGTACCGCTGCGCGCGCCGCTACGCGCACGATCCGCGCTTCGCCTTTGGCACCTGGAAGATCGAGATCCTGGCCGGCTACACGAGCGCCATCGCCCTGCTCGGCGTCGCCGCGCTGATGGCCGTGCAGTCTCTGGAGCGGCTGTGGGTACCGGCGCCGATCCACTACAACGAAGCCATCGCCATCGCTGCGGTGGGCCTGGGCGTGAACCTGCTCTGCGCATGGTGGCTGCACGACAGCCCGGGCCACGCGCATCACCACCACGGGCATGACCATGGCCATCATCACGCGCATGACCACGAACACCACGATCACGGCCGTGCGCACGGTCACGACCTCAACCTGCGCTCGGCCTACGTGCACGTGCTGGCCGACGCCGCCACCTCGGTGCTGGCCATCGTCGCCCTGCTCGGCGGCAAACTGCTGGGCCTGACCTGGCTGGACCCGGTGATGGGCCTGGTCGGCGCCGTGCTGGTCACGGTGTGGGCAGTGGGCCTGCTGCGCGACAGCGGCCGCATCCTGCTCGACGCGCAGATGGACGCACCAGTGGTGGCCGAAGTACGCGAAGTGATCGAACAGGGCCCGTGGCCGGCACGCCTGGCCGACCTGCACGTCTGGCAGGTCGGTCGCGGCAAGTACGCGGTCAGCGCCAGCGTGGTCACCAGCGACGTCACGCTGAATGCCGATACCGTGCGCAACGCGCTGGCGATCCACGAAGAGCTGGTGCACGTGACGGTGGAGATACACCGCAGCTGATCCTGCGCGACTGCGGTCGAATCTGTAGAGCCGAGCCCATGCTCGGCTTGCCGTTGCCTTTGCAGCGCCGAGCCATGCTTGGCTCTCGCAGGCCATCAGCCGAGCATGGCTCGGCCCTACAGTCAGAGCTTCAGCATCATCCGCAGCAGGTACATCAGCAGCGGCAGCGCGCTCAGCACCGCACCACCGATGCCGATCCACGGCCAACGCTCGCCGCGCACGCGCGAAGCCACCGCCAGACCGCCGCCCACCAGTGCCGCACCCAGCACGCCCACGCCCAGCCCGGCGGCCATGCCATTGCCGCCTGCGGCCACCGCCGCCTGCGCAGCCAACGTGCCCGCGCCCCAACCCACAGCGATCCCCAGCCAACTGGCCACGCCGCACCACGGTGCCTTGCCCTGCGCCATCCGAAAACCCCTGTGTCCTTGCCGAATTTCTGTACGGGCCACGCCCGTGTGCTGCCTACACTAGCCGCACCTGCCCCGTAGGGACATCCCATGCGCACGCTCCGCCTGCTGCTGCCCGGTGCCCTCCTGCTGCTCACTGCATGCGGTGGCGACGCCGGGCTTCCTTTCAGCGCCGACCCGTTGCAGGGCTGCTTCGCCACCGGCGCCCGCAAACCGGCCGACTTCCGCATCGACAAGGAAGGCGGCCAGTACTTCGTCTCCTTCAGCCGCGGCGACCAGTGGCAGCGCGAGCCCAATGCGCTGCACAAGGCCACCCGCAGCGAGATCAGCCGCTACTTCCGTGATGACGGCGAGCAGATCGACAGCGCGTTGATCCGCATGGCCGGTGGCTTCGGCATCTTCCACTTCAACAAGGACGCGACGTTGAAGGGCAAGGCCAGTGATAGTGACTACATGGCGTTGATGCTGATCGGCGCCGGGCCGGTGTATGCAGTGAATTGCCCGTAGGACGCAATGATTCTGATGGCGGCTCAGGGCAATATGGGTACATCCTGTCTTCTTTGAGGAGCGATGCCAATGCTGCTGTTTCTGCTGCTTGCAGTAAGCGCGCCGAAGACTCAGGGTGCCTATGACGAAGTCCGGCAGCTGCCCGATGGCCAGACCCTGATCATGCGCACCCTGGACTGGGATCTCGGTGATGGCCGCCACGAGCGCGTTACCGTTCACTGGCTGCTGCAGGAAGACGGCAGCCTGCGCTACGACTTTGATCGGCAGCCACCGGAAACCCAGGACGTCCATCGTCGGTCGTGCGCGCTGCAGGGCATGCAGCCCTCGCGTGGCGTCAACATGATTTCAGGAGAAGGAGCCACGCACGGCTTCAGCTGCACCCGCCAGCGGTAGCGCCGAGCCCACGCTCGGCTCCTGCCGTCTTCATCCACGCATGGCGTGGATCTACAGCAGCAGCCACCCCGGGGCCCCGGTAAAAGCTGCGGTACCATGCCCTCCCCCGAACCGCCCCGGTACCCGCCGTGCCCCACTACACCGGCCCCCTGCTGACCCGCGACAGCGCCGACACCCTGCGCCGTGCCCATGACAAGGGCGCTGCCGACTGGCAGGGCTCGCTCGACCTTGGCCGCAGCGAGGACAGCGTGGCGCTGGATGCCGACGGCTTCCACTTCCGTGGCCAGCCGTACCCGTGGCCGGGCAAGCTGAAGGACCGCACGCTGTACTACTGGGACGGCGAGGACTTCGCGCCGATCTCGCGCTACAGCGGTTCGCTGATCAAGCTGGTGCCGACCGAATGGGGCGCACCGACCTTCGAGATCGACGGCATCAAGATGCTGCCGACCTCCAAGCTGTCACCGTTCGAGGACGCGCGCCGCAAGGTCGAGCTGGTCGCCCCGGCCGGCAAGGTCATCCTCGATACCTGCGGCGGCCTGGGCTACTTCGCCGCCTGCGCGCTGGAGGCCGGTGTCGGCCAGATCCGCTCATTCGAGAAGAATGCCGACGTGATGTGGCTGCGCACGCTCAACCCGTGGTCGCCGGATCCGGACTCGGTCGCCGCCGGAGGCCGCCTGCAGTTCAGCCACGGCGACGTCTCGCGGCAGATCGAACAGGTGGCCAGCAACAGTGTCGAGGCGATCCTGCACGACCCGCCGCGCTTCGGCATCGCCGGCGAGCTGTACTCACAGGTGTTCTACGACCACCTTGCCCGCGTCATCCGCAAGGGCGGGCGTCTGTTTCACTACACCGGTGCGCCGAACAAGCTGACCAGCGGCCGCGACGTGCCGCGTGAAGTAGCCAAACGCCTGGAAAAGGCCGGGTTCAAGGCCGAGCTGGCGCTTGACGGCGTGCTGGCCGTCAAGCGCTGAGCCTCACTCCGAATCCACCTTGGCCAGCTTCATCACCCACCTTGGCACTTCCGGTTCACCGGCGTAGAAGTCCTTCGGTTTTTTCTCCGCCATCGCCCAGCGGTGCAGCCAGCTTGGACCGTAGCGGCCACTGTAGCCTTCCGCCCCGCGTGCATAGGCCGGATCGCGCATCGCTTCGTCCAGTGAAATGAAGCGATAGCCGCGGCGCTTCGTCGCGGCCACCAGTTCGGCGAAGGTGGCCGCGTTGAGTTCGTTGGCATGCATCAGCCACACCTGCGGCAGCGCATAGCCCAGCAGCGCCTGCGACTGCTTCTCGTAGTAGTCGAGCTTGTTCAGCATGTAGGGCACATAGCCTTTGCGCAGCTGCGCCAACGTCGCCTCGCGTGCCGGGGAATCGGGCTGCTCGTTCATCACGTTGGCATAGGCGAACGCCCACACCCACTCGCCGTTGTCGACCGTCACCGGTGCCACCCGGTAGCCATGCTGCCTGAAGAACGCGTCCATCTCCGCGCGTTCTTCCGGCGTGCGCCCGGCACGCAGATAGGGGTGACGCATCCACTGAGGCTTGAGCCCGCGCTCGGCCAGCAACGGCCGCAGCACCGCCTCGCCACGCAGGAAATCCTGCTGGAACGCAGGCACGCCCTTGGCGTTCAGATCCATGTGCGAGTAGGTGTGGTTGCCCAGCACATAACCGGCGTCCAGCCAGTCGCGCAGCATCTGCACCCGCGCCGGCTGCACCTGCCCGCCGATCTCAAGCTTGTTCCCGTTGACGAAGCCAACCACCGGCACACCCGCCTGGCGCAGCTGCGCCATCAGCGCTTCATGCCGCGACTGCAGGTCCGGCGGAACGATCTCGTCCACCCGCGCCCATGGCAGGTCGTCGATGGTCACCGCGATCCGACGATCCACTTCGGCGGCGTGCACCGCCAACGAACACAGCAGCAATGGCACAGCACGCAGCAACCAACGCATCAGCACATCCTTGCAGGAGCGAAGTGCTGACTTTAGCGCGATTGTGGATGCATGGTCGGCCACGCACCCGCTATGGGCTGCGCGACTGCACCTGACGCTCGCGCACGATCGCCCGCCACAGCATGAATCCCGCAGCCATCGCCATCAGCATCAACGCGACCAGCACCAGGGCAAGGTCATCGGGATTGCGCAGCAGCGGCGCGTGCTCGCGGGTGAGGATTCCGAATACCACCTGTTGCGCCTGTGCCAGCGGCAGCCGGCCCTGCTCGCCCAGTTCCACCAGGCACGCCGCTGGGGACAGTTTGGCTACGCTGATCCACGCCATGTCGTACAGATGCAATGCCCTGACGGCCAGCGCCAGGATCGCGGCGTGCAGCGCCATCAACCCCCAGTTGGCGCGTCGCAGGCGTTCGGACAGGCGGCCCAGGCGGTAAACGCTGATCGACATCGCACCCAGCAGCGCCAGTGCCACGCCTGCCATCGGAATCCACTGCAACGGTTGCCATGGTGCAAGCGCAGTGGACCGCGCCAGCAGCTGTTCGGCCACCTGCATGCGCGCGACCGGGTCAGGCCCACCGCATGCGTCATCCACCGGCTCCAGCAGCAGTTCCACGCGGTAGTGGAAGAAGCCGGCTGCAAGCGCTACCGCCAGCAGCGCCACCACCTGCAGTGCCAGCAGGATCGGGCCAGGACCACAGATACGACAGAAGCGGGTAGCAGCAGAGACCATCGGTTCATCCGTGACAACAAAGGACCATCCTAACCAAGCGCCCTGTGCTTGTCGGCTGGCGGATACGACAACCGTCGCGTGGTCCCGGTAGGATGTGGATGAGCATGGATGGTCGTATGTAGAGGTGTTGTGGATGGTCACGCTGTATCTGTGGGTGAGAACGCTGCTTCCGCTGCTGGCATTCGTCATCGCGTGGATGCTGCTGTCGCGCCTGATCAAGGCCCGCGTGGCGCGCCTTCCACGGGCTCCCTTGAACCTGCCCGAGCACAGCACCAGCCCGCGCCGGAAGGACCGGCGCATCTACGCACGCAAACTGCGGCGCAGACCCAGCCTGCGCACCGCAACGCGCCCGGCCACCGCGCCACGCAGCTGGAACCTCGCGGCGGTGTTCGTCTCGTTCTCCGCATTGATCGCCACCGTTCTGGTCATGCCGGATGGCGCGCGCTTCCAGGTGATGGTCGAGAGCCTCACTGGCTACCCGGCCACGATTGCAGAAGTACAGGTTCCCGCTGCCGGGCAGCCTCTCGTGCTGCAGGCGTGGCAGCCCGCACTGGCGCAGCTGTCGCGGCCGGTAGCGATGCGCTACCCGATCGGGCGCACCGGCGGCGAGCACGACGCGCACGCCACGCTTCCGGTACAGGTGAGGCATCAGGGTGATCGGCTGCAGGTGGCTGCGGCCTTGCCGGTGGATACCAATGTGCTGCGTGCAGAGCTTGCACGCCTGGCTGGGGTACCAGTTGAGGCCATCACCGTCCGCCAGAACAAGATCGCGCCCTGGCTGGAACCCGGCTGGAAGCCGCTGGCCAACCTGTAGAGCCGAGCCCACGCTCGGCTGCTTTTGCAGTAGATCCACGCCATGCGTGGATGGATGCAGAGCGGAGTCGAGCATGGCTCAACTCTACAGATCACGATCCGCGCGGCAGCTTCGCGGCCCACATGTTGTCCACCAGATTCGGGTAACGCCGTCCATTCTCTTCCGCCCGCTGTCGCGCCGCCTCTTTCTGCGCAGGCGACAGCGGCTGCGAGGTCTGGCCCTTGGGGTTGGGCTTCTTCCACGGGGGTGTCTTGGTCTGGCGCATGGCCGCAGCTTACCGCTTCAGGAAGTTCAGCAGCGCCAGATTGAAGTGGTCCGCATGGCTGGTATTGCACCCATGTGGTGCGCCTTCCAGGATCACCACTTCGCTGCCCGGAATGACCCGGTGCGTGCGCTGCCCAGAACCTTCAAACGGCACGATGGCATCGCTGTCACCGTGCAGGATCAAGGTTGGTACCGTGATCTTCTTAAGGTCTTCGCGGAAGTCGGTGGTGGCGAACGCCTTCATGCACCCCAGCGCTGCGTTCTGGTCGGATTGGTGGCACAGCGCGATGGCCGCCTGACGCGTCTCTTCGGTCACCATCAACTGGCCATTGGCGCTGAAGAAATCGCGGGTGAAGCCATCGAAGAACGCCTCGCGATCCTTCTCCAGACCACTGCGCATTTCGTCAGCCTTGTCCTGGATCAGCGGGCCTTCCGGGTTGTCGTCGCTGCGTAGCAGGAACGGCGGCACCGCTGCTGCAAACACCACACTGTGCAGGCGTTCCTGGCCATGGTTGGCCACGTAACGCGCTACCTCGCCACCGCCCATCGAGAAGCCGACCAAGGTGACGTCGCGCAGGTCACGTTCCTCGATCACCCCGGCCAGATCCGCCGCCAGCGTGTCGTAGTCGTAACCTTCTGCCGGCTTGTCAGAACGGCCGAAGCCACGCCGGTCGTAGCTGATCACCCGGTGCTGCGCGTCGCGCAGGATCGACACCTGCGTCTTCCAGGCATCGGCGGACAGCGGCCAACCGTGAATCAGAATGACCGGGCGGCCATCGCCACCGGTGTCTTCAACGTGCAGGCGGACGCGGGAAGCAGGCATGGGAGCTCCTGTGGAAGGGGAGGCTTTCAGGCTATGGGCCGGCCCCTATCGCGACCGTGATGGAATCGCCGGCCGCCATGACACCGCCTGCACAAGGGACGCCCCCTGGCCAATCCATAGATGCGGGCATTCACTCCCTGGAAATCCCGTTTCGTCGCAGCGCGGCTGCGGCCCTCGGAGCACCGTGCGAGCCTGCATGAATCCCGCCCTGGAGCCTCGCCATGCTGCTGCTCACCCTGCCCCTGCTGGCCGCCGGCCTCGCCGCCGCACCCGCGCCCTCCGATGACCTGCGCGAGCAGATCCACCAGGCCGACGCACAGCTGTTCGCCGCTGCGTTCGACGACTGCGACGCTGACAAGGCGGCAACCATGACCACTGAAGACATGGAGTTCTTCCATGACAAGGCGGGCAAGTCCGCCAGCAAGCGCGACGACTTCCGCCGCAGCGTGGCCGCCCTATGCGAGAGCACGCGCGTCAACCACACCCACCTGCGCCGCGAGCTGGTGGAAAGCTCGCTGCAGGTGTTTCCGCTGCACGATGACCGCGCCCTGGAGATCGGCGACCACCGCTTCCACGAGCGCGATGCAAACGGCATCGAGCACTGGACCGGCCAGGCCCGTTTCATCCAGGTCTGGCGCCGCGTGGACGGGCGCTGGCTGGCCGAGCGGGTGATCAGCTACGACCATCGGCCGGCGGACTGATCGCCGCGATGCGGTGGTTCACGGACCGGTTCTATACTGCCCAGGTCCGTCACGACTACCGCTGCAGATCGCCCCATGGCAGAGATCACCCCCAACCATCCCGAGTACGGCCTCAACCAGCAGATCCGTCAGGGCGTGGCTGCCCTGGACGCGCAGCATGGCCGTCCGTTCGACCAGACCAGCGAGCGTCTGACCGCCAGCCTGACCGTGCTGGCCCGCGAGCAGGGCCTGCAGCAGGTCGACCACGTGCTGGTCAGCAACGCCACGGCCAACCAGCCGGCGGGACACAACATCTTCGTGGTACAGGGCGACCCGGCCAATCCGGCGCACCTGCGGGCGATGATGCCGACCGCAGTGGCGGCGCAGACGCCGGTGGAGCAGTCGATGCAGAAGCTCGGCATTGCCCCGCAGCAGCCGGCCATGGGGCAGCTGCCCGAACAGCAGGCCCGTGAGCAGGAACAACAGCAGAACCCGGCACACCGCCTGGGCTGAGCCGCCTCCAGCGTTACCAGCGGCCCACCGCGAGAACGTCGGCTCGCCGTACGCTTGCCGCCCTAGGCCATGCGCGGCCCGGACTGCTCCTGCACCTGGCGCTGCTGCAGCTCATCCTGCGTACGCGCCTGCCCAGACTGCGACAGCTGCTCAGCGCGCTCGAAGGAGATTTCTGCCGGTGTCTGCGCGGCCACCGCCGTTGGCATGCTGGCCCGCAACTGTGCCGGGTCGTTGCGCTCCCCCTGGACGATGAAGATGCTCTGCGCCACATCGGCCTGCACGGTGCGATCGCTCAACAGCACATGGTCGACCTGGGTCAGGCCATTGGCCTTGGCCAGCGCGTACAGGCTGGCACTGATGTTCTCGCTGGTGGCATCGAAGGCACGGCCCCGCTCTGCATCGAGCCGGGCCACGCCCTGGTGGATCTGCGAGAGCAGCGGGTCGTTGCTGTGCCGGGCCAGAAGATCACCGCTTCGTTCGCCCATGCCCTCGGCATCACTCAGCATGTGTTGCTTGAGACTGCGCTCCGGCAGGGGATTGGTTTTCCTCTGGTTGAGCTCGCTGTCCGGAAACGGCGGATCAATGCTATCCACACCGTGGATGTTGCGCAGCGGTCGGAATGCATCCTTGCCTGCCCCCTTGATGTCAAGAGGAATGCGAACATCCGGAAGAAGCTGGCCGGCGGGACCACCCAACACGTTCACGTCGATGCTGCTTTTCCGCTGGATGCCCGCGTGATTCAGCGCTTCCCAAGTGAAGTCCACGCAGTTGTGGCGAACATCCTGATAGTGCTTGCTGAAACCGAATTTCTCCGGGTCCGAGCCGAACTGCTGGAGCTTCCTGTACTGATCTTCGCTGATCTCGAGGGTACGGGTGTAGCGCGGGTCTCTATAGACCGTTGCGTCATCCTCCATGATGGCGCCAGGACCATTCATGCTTCCGTGCTCCTTGGGAGCAAATCCATAGCTCTTCGCAGGCACGCCGGGTGCATGCAGGACGTAGAACATATGTCCTGGGGCGGACGTCTGCGGAACACCCTCATTGTCGACGGCCGGCTTGTGCGTCCTGGGGTCGATCAGCGGTGTGCCAGGTGCAGCAATAACGATCTCTACGGTATAGCGCGGCTTGTCCATAAGGTGATTCTTTCGTTCCTTCCAGTGGTAAGTGATTACTTGCCTGGCGGCCGGGCTGCGTGTACCCGCAACTGAGCCGAGTAATGCTGCAGTTCCGGCGAGGCCTGCGCAGTGCGAACCTGTACGCGATAGCGGGTATCAAGCTCCAGTGGCAGAGCAACCAGGCTCAGCGTGTATTGGCCGTCACTGCCCATGTGCGGCGACGTATACCGCCATTCGCTGGATGCATGCCATTCCGGAAGCTGTTCACCTGCATTGAGCACCCCGGCCTGATAGCTATCGTAGGTGGGAACATCCTTCCAGGCATCAGTGCCCCATTGCTGCAGGGTCACCTCGAACGGGACCCTTGATGTGCCCACGTCAGGCTCGTCCGGCCTTCGCGTCCCTTGGCGCTGCAACTCCAGCTCCAGCGCATACGTGCGACCCGGCTGGAAGTTGCGGGCATTCGTCTCGAACTCGAACCGCACCGCCCGGCCAGGCTCGGCAACGACAATTGGCTTGACCAGATCCAGTGGCTCCGGCGCATCCGGTACGCGGCTGCTGCAGGCGCCGAGTGCGCCCGCCAGCGTGAAGATCAGGCCGGCGCGCAGCCAGCGATGGATACCCAGCATGATTCAGATCCTTTGGCTCCCTGCCATGGGCTTCAACCCTAGCCGCCGGCTGCTGGCGCCGCAACCGGCCAATGAAAAAGGCAGAGTCTTCCCCCTGCCTTCTTCACGCGGCACGTCGCCGGGCGGGACCCGGCGTCAGCGCATCACAGCTGGATGCGCGCCACGCTCTCGTCAGCGCCCTTGTCATCCTTCTCGCCGTTCTTGATGCTCACGAACAGCACGTTGTTCTTCGCATCCAGCGCCAGGCTGTTCGGGTGGGTCGGCACGGTGTAGGTGGCCACCTTCTGGTAGCTGTCACTGTTGTAGGCGGTCACCGTACCGGCTTCGCGGTTGGTCACGTACAGGCGCTTGCGCGGTGCATCCAGCAGGATGCCCAGCGGGCCGGCGTCGGTCGGAATGCTGGCCAGTTCCTTGCCGGTGCTGCGGTCGAGCACCAGCACGCGCTGGCCCGGGTGCTTGCTGACCAGGCCGCTGCTCTTGGCCTGGTAACCCCGCAGGAATTCCGAGCCCTGGTCGGTCACGAACAGGCGCTTGCCGGCCGGATCCAGCGCGATGTTCATCGGCTGCTCGGCGGCGATCCTGTGTTGCGCCACTACCTTGTTCGAATCGGTGCCCACCACCACCAGGTTGGCCAGCAGGTTGCTGGTGTAGACGCGCTTGTTGGCCGCATCCAGCGCCAGGCCCGGCGCCTTGGCATTGCCCAGGCCGTCGATGGTGTTGATCACCTTCAGCGTGGTGGTATCGATCACGAACAGCACGCTGCTCACGTCCGGCTGGCTGCTGTGGCCGGTCACGTACAGGCGGTTGGCCGCGCTGTCGACCACCAGCTCGCGCAGGTCGTGGGTGTAGGCGGCCTTGCCGTCCTTGCCGATCTTCTTCTCCATCAGCTGGATGGTGCCGACGCCCTTGTTCTGCGCGGTGTCGACCACGGTCACCGACAGGTCCACGGTGTTGCCCACGTACAGGCGGTTGTGGGCGTCATCCAGCACCACGCCGAACGCCTTGCGCTCCAGCGGGATGCGGGTTTCCACGGCCAGCGTGGCCGGGTTCAGGCGCAGCACCTGGGCAGGGCCGGCGTCATCGCCGAAGCCGCCGGACGAGGCCACGAACACGGCGTTCTGCTTCGGGCTGTAGGCCAGCTCGTACAGGCCCTTGGCCACGGCCTGGCGCTGCACAGCGGCGGTGGCACTGGCGGCGGGAGCGTTGTCGGCGAACGCCGAGGGCGCGCCGAGGCTGAGCGAAACGGCAACGGCCAGGGCGGCCGAGCGGAAGAGAGGAGTACGGAACATGCGAGCGTCCTTGAATGGGCACGGGAGGGTGTCCTGGCTCGCTGGGCCGTACTGCGACGGCCCGACCTGCATCTGTCTGCGCGGGTGGGCTGGCTGGGGTTGCGGGGGAATGGTAGCAGGTGGGGGGCGTGACGTGCGCCGGCGCGGGCATGGCCGACGCTCGACCTCGATGCTGCGCCCGCGGCTATGCCATCCGTGGACCGTGGCTCTGCTGAAGCTGCTGCTCCTCCTGCAGGCGCTGCGCGTCTCGCTGCGGCTCGTTCTGCTGCAACTGCGCGACGCGATCGAACGAGGCCTCCACCGGTGCCTGCGCAGCCAACTCCGCCGGCATGCTGGCGCGCTGGTGTGCCGGGTCACTGCGGTCACCCTGCACGATGAACAGCTTCGGTGCGGTATCACCGCGCTGCTCGCCCAGCACCACCTCGTCCACGCGCGAGAATTGCTGCTCCTTCGACAGCGCGAGCAGGCTGGCACTGACATTGCCGTTGCGTGCACCGAAAGCGCCGAGGTCGGCCACCTGCTGGTGGATCTGGTTGAGGCGGGCATGATCGTCGTGCGCCGGGTCTGCGGGCGTGCCGCTTGCCGCGAGTGCACTGTTGCCGCGCCACTGCTCGCCGTTCTCGGTGAACATCCACTCGCGGAAGGTCTGCTTCGGCATCGGGTTCCACTGCACCTTGTCCAGTTCGCTACCCTTCACCTGCTGCGGAATGGCGTTGACCGCGCGGATGTTGTCCAGGACCCTGGTAGCGCCCTCGTAGTTGGTGATCTCCCCGGCCAGCCCCACCGGGCGCAGCCCTGCGTGGTTCAGGGCACCCCACGCGAAATCGGTGCAGGCGTTGGAGAAGAAGTCGTAGTTCATGTCGAAGCCGTGCTTCTTCGGGTCTGCCGAGAACTCGAGGATGCGGTCGTACTGCTCCTTGCTGATCTCGATCGTGCGCTCGAAGCGGGGCTTGTCGTAGACCAACACATCCATGTCATCGACTTTGCCCCTGTTCGGCTCGTCCTTGGTGCCTGCGTGGGTGAAACCCATGCTCTCCGGGAAGGGTTCACCCGAACGGCGCAGCGACAGGAACATGTGCCCCGCGAACGATGGCTCCAGCAGAAACCTGTTTCCCTCAGCATCACGGCCGTAGCGCGGCGTGCCGGGGGCCGCCAGATGAATGGTTACGCTGTAGCGTTCGGCATCGTCCTTGTGCATGTCTACTTTCCTAGTGATTGGTAGCCAACGATCAGTTCTGCTTTCAGGCCTTCCAGCCGGGGCCGATCCTCCACAAAGTCCACCCGCAGAACGTAGCGCCCGGGTGCAATGCCTCCGACCTGCGCCAACTGCAACGTGCGATAGAGCACCTCTTCAGAGTACAACCCGGCCTCGGCCAAGCTGTTGATGTCCACGCTCCCCGTCGTCAGGTCTGTTACCACGCCATCCTCCCCGATTTTCTGAGAATCGCGTCCATCGCGAGTACGCTGCCAGAGCTGCACAGGACCAGGTGCACCGCCATCAATACGCTCCAGGCGCAGCCGCGTTGGCAGCCGTCCCAGCGTGATCTTCTCCGAAGCATCCAGCAGCCGTCGCGCATCGGTATCCTGCAGCCGCAACCCGATGTTCAGGATCGGAATGGCCGGCTTCTGGGGCGCCGGCAAATCAAACGTGACCTCGGCAATCCGACCGGCCTTCTGCAACTGCACGGCCCGCGTGAACGGCACAACCGTGCGCGCCTCGGCCTGTGCGCGCGTCAGCAGGGGCGGCGCAACCTCCGGCGCTGGTGACGCACGGCATGCCGCCAGCGCGCCCAGCACCGCCAGTACCACCAGCCCCCGCCGCAGTGGCCGCATCATTGCTCCTTCAACCGCAGCGAATCGGCCACATCGATCTTGGCCGCCACCTCGGTGGCGATGCTGGCGCGGCGGTGCCCCGGGTCGTTGCGGTCCCCCTGCACGATGAAGATGCTCTCCGCCGCATGGCTGCTTTGGGTCGGCCTGCTGAGCAGCACGTGGTCCACGCGCGAGAGATTGTTCTGCTTGGCCAGCACCAGCAGGCTGGCGCTGATGCGCTGGCTGGCCGCATCGAACGGGCGGCCGTGCGCGGCATCCAGTTCGGCCACTTTCTGGATCAGCTGCGAGAACAGGCGATGGTCCGGATGCGAGGGGTCCAGCAGCGTGCCGGCCACTTCGATCGGCGTCGGTGGCGGTTCATCGATCGCGCGGTCGCCCTGGCGATGATGCTCGGCCTCGCGCTCGGGCATCGCGTGGTGGGTTTCGGCATTCAGATCGCTGCCCGGGAACGGCGCAGCAATGCACTGGATTTCCGGCAGGTTGAACAGCACCGCGAACTCGCCCAGGTTGCTGCCGCCGTCCAGCGGCGCCGGCAGCGGATGCAGGCCCGCGTAGTGCAGCGCGGCCCAGACGAAATCGCTGCAGCGGTTGATGGTGGCCGGGCGATCCACATCGAATTCGAACTCGGCCGGTTCCTCGGCGAAGTCGCGCAGGCAGCCGTAATGCTCCTCGGTGATTTCCAAGGTGCGGCTGTAGTACGGGTCCAGATGCTCGTCGGCATCATCGTGGCGCACCTGCGCGTACTGCACGCCGGTGCGGGCTTCGCCCGGCGCGTGGCGCGGCGGGGCGAAGCCGTAGCTGTGGGCCTCGTCGCCCGCGGCCACCTGAAGGTACATATGGCCGCGCGGCGAGATGCCACCACTTTTCAGCGGGGTGCCGGGCGCGGCCAGGTACAGCGTTGCGGTGTAGCGTGTTGCCTGCTCCATGCCTGTTCAGCCTTGATGGGTGCTGCGGTCCTGGCTGGATGATGGCATAGGTGGGATGGGGGGCAGGTGGAGGACAAAGTTGGGGCCACGACTGGCATGCTGAATGTGTGAACCAGCCAGCAATCCAAGAAGCTGACTGCTTCGCTACTTGGGCCTGCGCAGGTAGGCAATCAGCAGTTCGGGGTGATACGGATCAAGCTGCGTCAGAGGCGAATGCAGTTGCACTTCAACCCGGTATCGGCCCGGCGACGGATTGCGTGCCCATGCGAAGGCCAGCTGTGCGTAGGTATCACCGGGTCGTTCCAGCCCAGCATTCTGCAGCGCCAGTACGTCAGCATCGTCCAGCCACGCGCTGGTTACTCGACCATCGGCGGGGATGGGAATCGTCCGGGTAGGTTCCCCGATGATGGATTCCAGCCGGTGCAACGGCACGTCCGTCCATCCACCCAATTCCAGGCGCTGCATGGAGACGTTGGCCTGGAACCCGGATGCCTGAACATCGACCAGTGCCTCCAATGCCGCGATGTCGTCCGTACGATCGACCCGAATGCCGATCATGAGCGTCGGAGAGGAATTCTTGCTGGGAACATCCACATCGAATTCCACCGCCAATGGTTCATCCATTGACGAGGTGGGCATGGCGCGCGCAAGCGGCACCAGATCCGGACGATGGGCCTCTGCGATCGAGCCTGCGTCGCGAGCCGCCTCGGGTCGGCACCCCGTAGCCAGAAGAACGAGCAGTCCAGCGAGCATGCAGATCCGGCGCTTTTCCTGTGGCTTCATCTTCGCTCCTTTTCGCAGGTCGCCCAGTGCAGCTCACACGTTGATCATCCCCCGCTGGCCGCACGAATCTGGATGTCGTGCTGCACCCGCTGGTCTTCCAGCTGCTGATCCATCTGATTCGCAAGCGCACGCTGATTCGCTTCACGGCTGACCGCATCGAACTGCTGCAGTGATTCCTCCACCGATGTCTGCGCCGCCAGCTCGGTCGGCATCGCAGCGCGCTGATGTGCCGGATTGCTTGGCTCGCCCTGCACCACGAACAGCGTGTGCCCGGCCGGGTGTTCGTGCGTAGCGTTGCTCACCAGCACATGGTCCACCCGCTCCAGGTCGTTGTCCTTGGCCAGTACCAGAAGGCTGGCGGTCATGCGTTCGCTGACTTCATCGAAGCTGCGGCCGTGCTTGGCGTCCAGCGCTTCCACGCCCTCACGGATCTGCTGATACAACGCGTGATCGGGGTGGCCGGGCTGCGTGGGGTCCTGCAGCGTCCGGTTCGGGGCCGATGCCTCATCCGGTGCGGGCGCGGCTGGCTCAGGGCTTGGCGCTATCGTGGGCTCGGCAGGAACAGTGAAAGCCGCAGTGACGGGCTGGAGGTCATCCGATGGAGCCGGTTCGGGCTCTGGCACGTGTTGTGCCGCTTCCTGCTCCAAAGGCCATGGATCGCGCGCAGGCTCAGCAGGCAGCGGCTCCTTGAACGGCACCGGCTCGACCTCCTGCACTGCCATGTCCTGCTTTGGAGTGGGAGCAACCGCAGGCACCGGGGCCATCTGCTCCGGCTCCGATGCCTGCTCTGTGCGCTGCGTGGGCATCGCCTGCGTTGCCGCATCCAGAAGAGGTGCGGCGGCATGTGGCGTCGAGCGCTCAGGTGCGGCCGGGGGCGCCTGCATCGGCCCAGCCTGCTCCGGCGTCTGTGAGGCGGTACGATTTTCGGTGGGCGCCTCGCTATTTGGATGGGGCTGAGGTTGCGGCTCCGCCTCACGCCGCGGCGGATCGCGCTGCTCGGCGTGCCGTTGAGGCTCAGGCTTGTCCTGTGGCGCGGGCGTAGGTGGTGGCGGGCCCCCTATCGCGGGCGGCGCTGCCGCAACCGCCGCAGGCGCGATGGTTTGCGCAGTCGCCGGCTCTTCAGGCCGCACTTCCACGCTCCCATCCTGCTCGGATGGCTTGTCGCCATGTGCCACCTGAGCGGCTGCTCGTGCAGCCTGTCCTGCATCTACCTGCGCAGCACCCAGCCGATTGGCTTCCTGCAGTGCCTGCCGGTACGCCTCCTGCTCACCCGCCGACAGCGCAGCAATGCGCAGCTCGGGCGAGTCGGGCAACGGCGCCTGCTCATTGGTACGCGCGCGCACCTCATTCCATGCTGCCTGCAGCTCCTGCGTACTGGTGGTCGCGACGGCGCGTGCCACGCCATCCTGGCCTACCTGGTAATGGGTGATGGGCCGAGAGGCGCCCGCGTTGCCCTCGGCCACAGGCCCGAGTTCCTGCAGCGTGGGACCCGTAATGCCGTGCTGCTCGCGCGTGCGCGCCGTGGCCAGCGCAATGGCCTGCTCCCACGCTGGGGTCAGCGCGACGCCCGCAGCGTAGTAGCTGTGGCGCAGCTCGTTCTGGTTCACCTCCGCCGCAGACGGCAGCGGCCGCGATTCCAATGCGGCAATAGTCTGGTTGAACTGATCGAGCGACGGCTGCTGGATGGTGCGGGTCAGCTCCAGCTCCAGCGCCATGTTCCCCTGCGCGATCTGGCCAGCATGGCTCCATTGTCCTGCTTCATCGCGCTGATAGAGCTGGTTGTCCGAGCCCTGGATGGCGTCGGGCCTGGCACGGGCCTGCTCCACCGCCTCCGGCACCAGCGGCACGAAGTCGCTGGCGCGGGTAGCGGCGTAGGTCTCCAGGTAGCTGGCGGCAATGGCGGCCTTGCCGTTGGCGATATTGCTCTCGATGCGCTGCACCGCCTCACGATTCAACTCGTTGGCGCGTTCGGGGCTGGCGGTCTGCGTCTCATACACACCCCGGTCGTTGGCACCGGACACGCCAATCTTGACCTGCCGCGTCCACTGCTCGGTCTGCGCATCGCGGTGCCAGTTGGGATTGTCCAGACGGCCCTCGCCGTCCTTCGCCGGGATGCTGAAAGGATCCTGCGGCGGCGGCGCCTTGCCCAGCGCCAGCTCTACCGCTTTTACATGGGCGTATGCGCCCAGCTCGCGGGCCTTCTCGTAACTGGCGCCCACACTGCGCTCAGCCGGATTGCCCAGGCCGTCGCCTGCGCTGTCCATGACCGCGTGGCGCTGCCAGTTGCGGCCATCGAACTGCCACGTGACATCGGCCTTGTCGGTCTGCCGGTAGACGGCGCGGTTGTCGAGCAGATCGGCGCCCTTGTCGAACGCCTTGCTCATCAGCAGCGCATCGCCCGCGACGACGGCCGCAGGGACGAAACTGGAGGTGCCGATCACCGATGCGGTGGCCATGCCACCGATCCAGCCACCGCCATTGCGCGCCAGGGCATGGGTGAGCTCGGACTGGGCGGCGGTGCCGTTACCTTCCTCCAGCAGCTGCGAGGTTCGGCGGGCGGTGATGACGGCGTCGGCGCCGGAGGCGAGCAGGCCGCCGGAGCGGATCAGTTGGCTGGTGGAGGCTTCGCCGAGGAGGATACTGGTAGTTGCAAATCCTCGCTGACCTTGCGGAAGGCGCAATGGGTCTGCCGCTTCCTTACCCAGAGCATTCTCAACTATCAGGACTCCCTCTGAGGATATGCTCAGCCTGCCACCGTGGTAGGCGCTGGAGATTGCCTCCGAAAGGCCTTGACGCTGCAACTCCGCTCCACCTCCACGTGTTAACGGATTGGGAGATGACTGAACGTGCCGGAGCGTGGCCACTACACGATGCTCCGAATGAGTAACACCCGCCCAGCCGCTATCGATCGGCGTGAAGCTCCTGAGCTGTTGAAGCTGGGGAGCGTTTAACTGGCCATAACGGGCTTCGTTGAAGAAGAAGCTCTGAACTTGTGGCCGAATATCGTCAGGCTTCAGACCATAGGGAGCGTTGGTGTAGAGATCACCATTGATCAAGCCAACCCGTACCGTGTCCCGCAGTGCCTCTACCCGCCCGGAAATCCGCGCCTGTGCGGCAGCGTCTCCGTTGAACGCGCCCACTCCATCGGGCGTCTGCTCCAAGCGACGCAAACGTTGCAGGAGGCCGATCTGATAGTCGGCGATAGGGCCACCACTGTGCGGAGTGATTCCCAGCGTTTGAGCGAACGCCGGATCAGCCGGGAGAAAGATCCGATTCTCCGGGGCGTGAATATCAAAATGACCGGTGTCGGCGAGCATCCTGAGCAGCGGGCTACGCGCCAGTGTGCGCTGCTCGATGGCGTGATGGTCTTGAAAGTGAGGTCCATTGCGAGGCATCGATCAGGCTCCTTCCTGCTCAGTAGCTGCAAAGCGGCTAGATATCTGCAGCGTCAATAAACCACATGCCATCGGCATCATTGTCAGTAGCCACGCCAGCGCTTTCCACAGCGTCTTTGAACACGTGGTCGCAAAAGACAGAGGCTGTATAAGGTGTCTTGAACACGTGCGCCTGGCCGAGCGCGCCACGATCAAACGTCACACTTGCACCACCACCCAGGTCGTAGAACTTCCCGTTGATAAAATCTTCGGAGGTATCAATAAAGAGCTTGGAAGCACCTTCGTCCAACGCATCAACTACCCGGATCACAGTGCACAAGTAGCGGCGGTCACCTTGGCTGCCATCTTCCAGCCGATAGTCAATCTCCGCAAAGGCAAAGGCGTGAGGATCAACGGAAATCATCACGTCATGCAGTCGTTTCGAAACGAGCCAGTATCCGCTGAATCCCGGCTCCAGATCCCGCGGCGGTGCGCCCATGCTGGGATTGAAAGCCAATCGCGGAACTTCGCGGAGTGGTGGAATGCCCCCCCCCTCTGGTAGCAGGATCATGCGGGGAGGAGACAGCAGACGATCCAGATTCTCGAAGACTACCCCGCATGCAGGGCCGCTGATTGCACCGGCCTCAAGGAGAAAGAACTCCCCCTTCCGGGGGTGATTAGCTGAGGTCGAATCCATGCGCTATCTCCATCTCATTCTGATTCCTGCACTGGGCACAGCTTACCGGTGGCCGGTCACGGAGCAAATACTCGCAATCCTAAAGTTACGTGCTGAATGGGCATACTTCCTGTAACCCGGTCTGCAGCAGCCGGTATCGGATGACAACGAAATCCATTACACGTAGACCACCCGTCCAATGGACGCCCTTCACTTGGTCGTCATCGACAATGGCGACGTCGGCTTGGACGAGCACCCGCTGGGCTGCTACCCGGACCTCCACCTCGCGAGGCAGTCCTGGTGTTCGGCAGCAACTACGACCTGCAGCTGGACGATGGGCGGTGGCTACAGCCGGGCGTGCCTGACTGAACCGTGCGGCCGTTCAACACGCCGGAATTGGCTCGCCATCAGCTGCCTGCTCCCCAAGGTCAGATTTCCGCAGCATCCACGAACGAGATGCCGCTATCCCGAGGATTCGTTGGAAGCGCCGCTGCGTGAACTGCATTAACAAATTCGCGGCTCGCGATCACGAAGGTGCTGAATGGGGTCAGGAAGACATGCGCATCTCGCACCACCTCAGAGCGAATGGCAAGACTCGCCCCACCTGCAATGGAATCGAACTTTCCGTTGACGAAGTCCTCATCGATCTCGATATCAAGCCTTGAACGCCCCTCGTCTATCGCGTCCAGTTCACGTACCACGTCGCACAGGAAACGTCGTGGCATAGGTGTGCCATCAGCCAGGCGAACATCACACTCAACGAATTCGAACGCCTGCGGATCCACGGATTTCATTACCCGCCATAGCCGTTCCGAGACGAGCCAGTACCCGCTGAAGCCGCCCTCCAGGTCACGTGGCTCAGGGCCCTTGGAAGCGTCGAAGACGATGCGTGGCGTCTCGCAAAGCGCCGGGAAACCCCCATTGTCCGGGCGCAGAATGATGCGCGGTGGATCGATCAACACCGACAGGTTCTCAACCTCGGCGCCCCGGAAAGGACGGCTGCTTTCCAGATCTGGTGAGAACAAGTAGAACAGGCCCGCTTGAGAGCCTTGGGTGGGGCTTTGCTTCATCGCCTGCGTCCCTGGATTCCCTTCAATGACACCGCAGATGGAGCTTACCCTTCATAGCATGGCTGTTTCGAGGTAGATGCGACGGGTTCGCGGTTTCCGCTGATGGGCCCCTGTGATGACCAAGAAGCAGGTGCCACCCGTTATCGCATCCTCTGAGATGGCGGCAGACCATCCTCCCCTCCTCCGCTGGAGGATGCCCATGACCAAGATCGACCCCACATGGCTGGAAGCCTTCGACAAAGAGCTCCTCCGCCTGTTCGCCATCGACCATCGCGATGCCGGCATGGATGAATACCTGCTGGGCTGCTACACAGACCTTCCGCCGCGTGAGGCTGCCCTGGCGTTCGGCAACGACTACGACCTGGAGCGCGACGATGCACTGTGGCCACGGCCGGGCGTGGCGCTGCAAAGTTAAGCTGTGTCGCAATCGGCCCGCTGCACTTATCAGCTCGGCGGGCTAGGTGTCGCTTTTGGGATCCTACACGGCTGCAAACCGTACTTTTTGAAGCGCATTCGGGCGGTAGCTTAACAACGGCCCCAACCGCTGCACCGCAAGGGTTCTGTCGCGCGTGCGCCATGCAACAATGCCGTAAGCGTCAGCATTTGCGGCCTCTGCGGCCTACGGTTTCTTGGCATCTCGCAGCCATGCGAGTACACCTTGGCATGCCACCTCACACAGGGTGGCACGGGCGTCGAAAACCCGGTCAACAACCATGTGTTTGCGCTTGCCAGCCGGCGTCACGTTCGTGTGACGCCGGCTGGCAATCCGTTCGCGGTCCATGGCGGGCGGTGCGTGGGGGTCTTCGGACCCGCCGGATTGGTTGTTGACCGGTTTTCGAGCCTCGCATCGTCCGCCACTTTTATCGGTGGCGCTGCTGTCTGTCCTGTACGGAGCATTGCCATGAACACATCGGACTTCCGTTCCCTGCACGCGCAGTACGATCCGGACAACACCGAACCCGACCGCGAACGGTCCATCGATCCCAACGCCTTCGTCGCCACGTTGCATCGCATCGGCACTGGTGCGGCTGCGGACGGCCAGCCTTGGCCGGAGCGGCATCAACTGCCTGGGCGTTGTCTTCAGCTGGCGGATGCGGATTGCGCGCTGGCCGGGCTGCGCGTGGTGGCGGAGCTGATGTTGGCTGCGGAGCGGACTCGGCAGAACGGCGCGCCCGAGGAGTACCTCGGGGATCGGGTGATGGAAGGGTTGAAGATGGCGTGTGTGGCGTTGACCGCGCAAGTGGCTGAGCGGTTGCACGTGCGGGAGTAGCGCCCAAGGCTTGAACCTCAAGCAATAGGCTGTGGGCTGTCGTCGCGGCCCCGCTATCCGTTCGCCTCTGATCTGCAGGACTTCCAATGAAGTCTCTGACGTACGCAGTACTGTGCTTGGCAGCGCTGATTGGTTCAGCGCTCACCCACTGCCACCTGCCCAAAGACGATTTGGAGCTGAAGACCTACCACAAGGTCTCGGCTACCGAATTTGCTGTCATGCGCGAGGAAGCCCTAAGCCTAGCGCCTGAAGATGCAACGCTCGGCACCGGGCGCTTCGAAGCAAGGTACTTCGAGCTCACTTGCCGAGGCGAGCCCGCTCTGCTGGTGGACAACTCATCATCACAGTTGCTCATCTTAGGCTTCACAGGCCAAGCCAGTGAGACGCCTTGCGTTCAACCTCTACTCCAGCGCTGGAGTAGCCGACTACTTCCGGGCGATTAGAGCTTTGCAACTGAGCTCCACATACGAGACGCATCGACGGGCCTGAACAGTCTGCGGTTTGCGCTGACACACTACGCTCCTCCGCCTCAAGCCATTAGCGGCTCATTGTGTCGTTTGCGGCATACTTTCCCCAGAACGCCACGTGCGGTCGCGGATAGGGGAAGGCTGTGAGTAGGTGGACTGAAGACGAATTGGCTGCTGCCGTTGAGGCGTATCGCCAAATGGAGGCCCGTCTTGCCAATGGATCAGCCCTTGAGAAGGCAAGGGTCTATCGGGAACTGGCCGCCCGCCACGGGCGTACGTCCAAGGCCTGGGAGTACCGCATGCAGAACATCTCCCACGTTCTGGATCAGGCAGGCAAGCCTTGGCTACCCGGGCTTCTTCCAGCATCGAACGTGGGTGCAAAGGTTGAGCCGAAACTTGCCAAACTCCTCGGGCTTTCCGGTGAGACGCTCACGTCGGTCTCTGGTCCTACAAGAGGACTGTTGCAGCAGGAGGCCAAAGCGGCAGAGGCATCTGGCAGTTTCTCCTCAACAGACGAGGTGGACGAGAGGCGGCGTGTGCTGGCAGCTATCGTTCGGCGCCGCGGGCAGCCTGCCTTCCGCAAGGCACTGCTGGACGCATACGGCGGCCGCTGTGCTATGACGGGATGCAATGTACCGGATGCGCTTGAGGCCGCCCATATTCACCCCTACTCAGGACTGAAGAGTAACGATGTCAGGAACGGTCTTTTACTCCGTGCGGATGTGCACACTCTATTCGATCTATATCTGGTAACCATCAACCCAGACTCTCTGCGGATCGCCGTGGCACCTGCTTTGCAGAACTCCGCATACGTCGAGCTGGAGGGCAAAGAACTAACGCCCGCCAGCTCAAATGATGTACTTGCCAGCCCGGAATCATTGACTTGGCATCGTTCCCGTTGCTCCTGGTAACGAAAGCTGCAGTGATTAATTACCTCAAGCCCCTCCTGTAACAGGAATAGGGGCTCCCGTGAACGAGAGATGTCAACGCGACCGGAAGGATCGAGTCACCAGCGCGGAAAAACAGACAATATCCTCGACGGGCCGCCCACTCCTGATCATTTCTGACAAAATCCCACCCAAAATACCGGGATTGAAATTAGAATCTAGCACACTCGAAACCAGCGCATCTATATTATTATCGATCTGCGCCTCGACTGAACCCACGTCGACCTTGTCAACAAAAAGATCAGGCAAGGTATTTTCAATCAAAACACTCTCGTGTGAGCGCTGAGCAGGATCCTCCGCTCCAATCCGGTACTTACATAAAATCGTCTGTCCGAACCAAATCTCAAACCACTGAAAAGCGACACCACCCTTCCGCAAAACCCATTTCCCATCCTTAGGCGAGACCCGTCCCAGGCCCGGAACAACTATCATTTTTGTCTTGATGCTCATCACATCAAGAGCATTCTTTGGGGGCTGCCAATAGAGTAAGTCAGGATAAATAAAATCATCAACAGCCAAACTTTGTGACAATCGCCAAAGCCGATCAGCGCATTGAATCAAATATTCCCTGTCTTGAATAACCTCTGGGGGCTCGATCGAACTACAGGCCCCTATCAAAGCCCCTGCCATCGATGCAATGGTATCAGTGTCACTTCCTAGCAGGGTACCCATTTCAACTAGAGCACCACGCTCTCCGGCTTGATCGAGCCAAAGCGAACCCGCCGCAGACAATAGAGCCGATAGAATGCCTGAACCTCTAGACGAAGAATCCAACCCTCCGCAGCTATCGACGAGACGTCTATATGCAGCTCTATAGTCTTCTGTCTCGGCACGAATATCACCCGCAAGTAACACTAGCTGTTCCCATTCGCGTAGAACCTCTTCAACTGCCTCGCAGAAAGCTACTCCTGACTTTGCCTCCCAAGTGGGCAGCCAAATTTGGCTCAATTGCTCGTCTTGATCGATAGCTCCAACTGCAGATTCCGCGGCGTCATGTGCAAGCTCACTCCATAGATTGAGCGGTGGAATTTTGCGCGTCATTAGAGCATAGGCAAGAAACCGAGCATGTATCGCTGCCCCAATGATTCCCCTAACATGCCCATGAGTGCATACCGAGTTTCTAACTACGTCGACCATGTACGCAATAGGTGACGACAAATCAGCACATGACCACACATGGGGCTGAATTCTCATAGCGGCGCCATTTCCGCCGCCGTACATATAATCAATTCCTTTCGCACTATAGAAATTGCTAAACCATGCGACATTGTTTGAAGTAAGCGAACTTGCAGCCGCCTTACTTCCGCGCCCGGCACCGAGCGCGTAAGACAACCATATTGGCAGCTCGATCTTCGAGAAAAGCTCAACATCGAAGCGCCCACCTGTAAATATTGCACGACAGGTGGCTAAGCGGAGCTGCGTATCATCAGAATACGCACCGGCTGGCAGCTGAACCTGTACACCAAACCTGCCCCCGACCACTTTCTTCCAGGCCGGAGTCCCTCCCCATCCCTTTGCGCCAACTCTCTTCGAATATTCCCGGTCTGAAACAAGCTCCGCGGGAAAACCCACTGCGTCGCCCCAAGCAGCCCAGAGCATTGAATTTCTTATCTGTTTTAGACTAACGGGCTGCTTAGCACTCATCGACATTCTCTCCGAAAATCTCTCCGTTCACGTAGACCGGCACGTCCCGATGACCTGTTGCCCTAATCTGCGCCGCAACCTCGTCAGACTCCTCTGACGTCCTGACATGAATTGCCTCAAGCCAGCTCGTACTCACCTCGCCAGGATAAAGAACTTCCGCTTGGACACAGGTTGTATATGCATCCGGAAGATCTCCAGGCCGGGCCACCACGTTACCATACCAGCGCTGCACCTTGTCGCCATAGAGCGCGGCAATTCCTGCAACCCCCTCCCCGCGAACGACCGAAGTGTAAATATTATTGGTGGTTGAGAAAAAAACACCTGGATGAGTAAGAATTTCTGGCGAAAACTGAAGTACGCACCACCAATTATCGCGACCATCGTGCCATCGCTCAGAGCAGATCCCGAAGAACGTATTATTTATTCTTTCAATCGAGAGGTTTACATAGTCCAGCCAAGCAGCATCCTTTGTTCTTGAAGCCGCGTTTGGCTGAAAGACGAACTTCAGCTGCTCGTCTTCAGTCAGCCTTTGTCGCGAGCGCAGAGCCCTGGAATGAAGAACTCCAATGCAGCCCCTATTCGTCGTGAAATGGAGAATCCTAGACACTCCTCGAGTCTCGCAGAAATCCTCGATGGTCATAGATTAATCACTCGACAGAGCTCGTCCTTGAAGAAAGCAGATATCTCTGAGGCCTGCTCTGGTTTGTAGCCAATCACAACCTGCCGACGCGCCCTTCCTACAGCCATTGCCAACAGTCGGCGAGCACGGTGGTGGGCCTCATCATCCGTACTTTCATCATCCAGCGGCATATTTTCACTACTTATGCCCAGCATGATCACGTAATCAAACTCCAGCCCTTTAGCGGAATGCATTGTACTTAAGGCTATGCTTTCTGCTCCATCTGGCCAGTCCGCCTTCCTACTGATCTCTGCATAGCCTATGCCCGCATTATCGAGAGTCTCCCGGATATGCCTAAACCATCCACCACCAGCAGGATGGAGGAATGCTACAGACTCCTCGCTTAAGTCTACCTTTTCGGACATAAACTGCATCACCCAATCCATCTGACGCCCAAACGTTCCTTTGAGGATAACGGGAAGATCGCCGTCAACCTTGGCCTTGGTAAAGTCAGGAAGTGCCCCATCATCGCCGGGATCTATGCCATCCAAGATTCCTGTGGCGAAAGCAGCGATTTGCTTCGTATTTCTGTAATTAACATCGAGCCTAAAGCTATTCTCTGACTTAACGTGCAGTCCCACCTCAGACCAGCCGAACCCGCTTCTTGCGTAGATCCTCTGGGCAGCGTCCAAGACAATGCATATGGTGTGGTCGCCTCTAAGTTTGGCGACAACCGCTCTCATTTCATTGGCTGAAAAATCCTGCGCCTCATCAATTACAACAACATCATAGATTTCTTCAGATTGTTCAGCCGCCAGTACGGCCAGATCATTCCAATCAAGAAGACCATGATTCTTCTTATGTTGGACATACGGTTCTACAACACTTTTGAGCAACACGCTTCTCTGAGTTCGCTCCATCCTTGGAACGAGCCCTCTACCAACCCTTTTAGTCGACAGATATTCGTCGACCTGATCTGGCATAAATCGACCCAGAACATACATTGCCTCTTCCGCTGCGAATTCCGGATCAATAGTTCCACCGGCCGCGAACGCTTGAAGAATACCCTGAGACTGAGCTGCACCAAGCACATCGCCTGCTCCAACCATGGCTTTAGCCCATGAAGAGAATGTTGAAATTTCAAGACTTATTTCATTCCCTTCCACAAATTGAGAACGAGCAAGCTCCGCGATGTAGCCGCGCAGAGTTCTATTAAATGTAAGCACAAGCACTTTAACTTGTCGCTTAGCAGGACTCCGTTTTACTCTGTTTACATAGAATCCGACAGCTGCCTTCAATTTAAGCAATGCCGTGGTCGTTTTGCCACTTCCAGCAGCACCACGAATCAGTTCCACACCCGGTCTAACTCTTGAAAATAGAGCTAACTGTTCCGGAGTAGGCACAACATCCTTTAGAGCCTTCATTGCCGTCCCTTCCATAAGAGGTAGGCCGATTTTGTGGGAAAACTGTGTAGAAAAAAAGGGCGGCCAATGGCCGCCCTTTTCGCGTCAATTAATTGACGACCTCAAACCCCAACAGGGTTAGCCTTCTCCGGATCAATCTTGTACTGCTTGATCGCCCGGGCCACATCCTTCGCGGTCATCTTCCCTTCCTTCGCCAGCGCCGCAATCGCGGCATGGGCGATGTAGTACCGGTCAACCTCGAAGAACCGGCGCAGGTTCGCACGCGTATCCGAACGGCCGAAACCATCGGTACCCAGCACGGTGTACGACATCGGCACGAACGCGCGGATCTGGTCCGCATACGCACGCACGTAGTCGGTGGCGGCAATCGCCGGGCCCTGGCGGCCTTCCAGCAGCTCGGTCACGTAGGCCTTGCGCTGCTCACCTTCCGGATGCAGGCGGTTGGCACGCTCCACGTCGAAACCATCGCGACGCAGTTCGTTGAAGCTCGGGCAGCTCCAGATATCGGCGGTCACGCCAAAGTCCTTGTCCAGCAGTTCGGCGGCGGCAATGGCTTCGCGCAGGATGGTGCCCGAGCCCAGCAGCTGCACGCGCAGCTCGCCCTTCTTCGGCTTGCCGGCGTCGGTCAGCAGGTACATGCCCTTGACGATGCCCTCGGCCGCGCCTTCCGGCATTTCCGGGTGGGTGTAGTTCTCGTTCATCAGGGTGACGTAGTAATACTCGTCCACCTGGTCTTCCATCATGCGCTTGGTGCCGTGCTGCAGGATCACCGTCACTTCGAAGCCGAAGGTCGGGTCGTAGCTGCGCACGTTCGGAATGCCACCGGCCACCAGATGGCTGAAGCCATCTTCGTGCTGCAGGCCTTCACCGTTCAGCGTGGTGCGGCCGGCGGTGCCACCCAGCAGGAAGCCGCGGGTACGCATGTCCGCTGCCTGCCAGGCGATGTCGCCCACACGCTGGAAGCCGAACATCGAGTAGTAGATGTAGAACGGCAGCATCGGCACGTTGCTGACCGAGTAGCTGGTACCGGCGGCCATCCACGAGCTGATCGCACCCGGCTCGCTGATGCCCTGCTGCAGCACCTGGCCGCTCTGATCTTCGCGGTAGAACATCAGCTGGTCGGCGTCGACCGGCTTGTACTTCTGGCCGAACGGCGCGTAGATGCCGATCTGGCGGAACAGGCCTTCCATGCCGAAGGTACGCGCTTCGTCGGCCACGATCGGCACGATGTGCGGGCCCAGTTCCTTGTCGCGCAGGGTGATGTTCAGGCTCTGCACGAACGCCATGGTGGTGGAGTAGCTGCGCTCGCCGCTGCTCTTCAGCAGGCGCTCGTAGGCTTCCAGCTTCGGCGCCACGAAGGTCTTGTCGGCCTTGCGGCGGCGCTGCGGCAGGTAACCGCCCAGCGCGGCACGGCGTTCCTGCAGGTACTGCACTTCCGGCGAATCCGGGCCCGGGTGGTAGAACGGCACCTGGCCATCGGCCAGCTGCGCGTCGGTCACCGGAATGTTGAAGCGGTCGCGGAAGTGGCGCACCGCTTCGTCGTCCAGCTTCTTGGTCTGGTGGGTCGGGTTCAGTGCCTCACCGGCGCTGCCCATGCCGTAACCCTTCACGGTCTTGGCCAGGATTACGGTCGGCATGCCCTTGGTGTTCACGGCCTGGTGGTAGGCGGCGTACACCTTGTGCGGGTCGTGGCCACCACGGTTCAGGCGCCAGATGTCGTCGTCGCTCAGGCCGGCGACCATCGCGGCGGTTTCCGGGTACTTGCCGAAGAAATGCTCGCGGGTATACGCGCCGCCGAAGGCCTTGCAGTTCTGGTATTCGCCGTCGACGGTTTCCATCATCAGCTTCTTCAGAACGCCGTTGGTGTCCTTGGCCAGCAGGGCATCCCAGTAACCGCCCCACAGCAGCTTGATCACGTTCCAGCCGCCGCCACGGAACACGCCTTCCAGTTCCTGGATGATCTTGCCGTTGCCGCGCACCGGACCGTCCAGGCGCTGCAGGTTGCAGTTCACCACGAAGATCAGGTTGTCCAGGCCTTCACGGCCGGCCAGGGCGATGGCACCCAGGGTTTCCGGCTCGTCGCTCTCGCCGTCGCCGATGAAGCACCACACCTTGCGGTCGGACTTCTCGATCAGGCCACGGTTTTCCAGGTAGCGCATGAACTGCGCCTGGTAGATGGCGGCCAGCGGGCCCAGGCCCATCGACACGGTCGGGGTCTGCCAGTACTCCGGCATCAGCCACGGGTGCGGGTACGAGGACAGGCCACCGCCGTCCACTTCCATGCGGAACTTGTCCAGCTGCTCTTCGCTGATGCGGCCTTCCAGGAAGGAACGCGCGTAGATGCCCGGGGCGCTGTGGCCCTGGATGAACAGCAGGTCGCCCGGGTGGTTCTCGCTCGGGGCGCGCCAGAAGTGGTTGAAGCCCACGTCGTACAGGGTGGCGCCGGAGGCGAACGAGGCGATGTGGCCGCCCAGGTCACCCGGCTTGCGGTTGGCGCGGACCACGGTGGCCATCGCGTTCCAGCGGATGATCGAACGGATGCGCCATTCCAGCTCGGCATTGCCCGGGCTCTTGGCCTCGAGCTGCGGCTCGATGGTGTTGACGTACTCGGTGGTGGGAGAGAACGGCAGGTAGGCGCCCGAACGACGGGTCAGTTCCACCATGCCTTCCAGCAGCTGATGCGCGCGCTCGGAGCCCTCGACATCAATAACGGCCTTCAACGACTCGATCCACTCCTGGGTTTCCACAGGATTCGGGTCGTTGTTCAGCACCTCGTTCAACCAGTTCATTAGCGCTCCCATAACCGCACGCACGCGCGCGACTGTTGTATAGATTTCTAGACCGCAAAGTGTAGCGCACCAAGGGCTTTCGTCACTTGGCTACGCAGGCGTATGGATGCAACTGGCCAGTGTCCGCAAGGGGCTTGCCGGGCCCGCTGAAGGCCCTGCGGCGGGCCTTGGTGGCTGCGCGGGCTGTCGCTTGCGGGCTGCTGCGCCCATGTGCAGGACGCAGTGTTACCGCTGCCGATGACGGTTGTAGGGCAGCGCCGGGGCCACGGCGGGCGCCGTCCGGGCTTCGCCACTGAACCGGCGACAACGTGTCGCACCTGCCTCTGGATTGCCGCTGGCCGTGGGCCCAAGGTGGCCCGTGAGTGATGGGCCCGGTGGCCCTGCTCCCTTCCACAGCATCGCCGGGGCGCCTCGCAAGGGGCGCCCCTTTTGCTGTGGGTGGGGCTGGCCGTGGCCCAAATTGCACCTGCTTGTGGCCGGATCGGGTGTTGTCGCTTTCGACATATCGATATATCGTTTGCACACTCGTTTACCGATATATCGAAATGAGCCGAAGCCCCTCTCCCAGAGCCCGTTCCACCGATTCGGCGGTACCCCGTCGCAACGGTCAGCCGCGCGTGCTCAGCCGCGGCGACCTGCGCCTGCTGGTGCTGGCCCTGATCGGCGAGCAGCCGCGCCATGGCTACGAGCTGATGCAGCTGATCAGCAACCAGTTCATGCAGGCCTACACGCCCAGCGCCGGCACCATGTACCCGCTGCTGGCCAGCTTCGAGCAGGCCGGCTGGATCGAGGCCGAGGAAGTGGACGGCAAGCGGATCTTCCGCATCACCGCCGCCGGCGAGTTCGAGCTGAAGGTGCAGCGCACCCAGGTGCGCCTGGCGCAGCGACGTGCCTTCGACCGTGCCCGCGAGATCACCAAGGCCT
Organism: Stenotrophomonas sp. 22692; assembly: GCF_052045015.1. NCBI lineage: Bacteria > Pseudomonadati > Pseudomonadota > Gammaproteobacteria > Lysobacterales > Lysobacteraceae > Stenotrophomonas > Stenotrophomonas sp. 22692. The sequence continues at coordinate 64,911 of NZ_JBQEMR010000011.1, read as the reverse complement.
CGCTGCCGCCGCCGCTGGCCTGCGCCCTGCGCGAGTTCAAGCGGGCGCTGGTGCACCACCACGGCCGCTGGGCCGAGGGCGAGGCGGACGAAGTGGCGGCGCTGCTGACGCGGGCGTCTGCCCTGCTCAACGGTACCGCCGGTAACGAGCAACCACCGATTTCAATGACCCAGCCAGACTGACTCCAGCCAGGTCTTCCCTACGCCGCGCGCCCCCGCGCGACACCTTTACAGGTAACCCCCATGACCGAACACAACAACACGCGCCTGCGCCTGGATGTGCGCTTCCGTGAACTGACCGTGCTGCGCACTGAAGAGGTCACCCCGCACATGCGCCGCATCGTGCTGGGCGGCGACGCGCTGGCCGGTTTCGATTCGCCCGGCGCCGACGACCACATCAAGCTGTTCTTCCCCAACGCTGCGGGCGAGATGGTGCTGCCGGTGCTGACCGCCGAAGGCCGCAGCTACCCGGACGGCAAGGAGCCCTCGCCCGCCCGCGACTACACCCCGCGCTGGTGGGACCACGAGACCGGCGAGCTGGCCATCGACTTCGTGCTGCACGACCAGGGCATTGCCGGGCCGTGGGCCGAGCGCGCGCAGCCGGGCGACGTGCTGGTAATCGGTGGCCCGCGCGGTTCGTTCGTGGTGGCCGACACCTACGACGCCTATGTGCTGATCGGCGATGAAACCGCGCTGCCGGCCATCGCCCGCTGGCTGGACGTGCTGCCGGAGGATGCCGAAGTGCAGGCCTTCATCGAAGTGAGCGATGAAGCCGAGCGCCAGGACCTGCCGCAGTACGAGAACGTGCGCATCTACTGGCTGGAGCGCAACGGCTTCCCGGCGGCGACCAGCACCCTGCTGGAAGACATGCTGACCGACTTCGAGGCGCCGGAAGGTGATGTCTTCTACTGGATCGCCACCGAATCGCGTCGCGCGCGGATGATGCGCAAGTTCATCGAAGGCCACCTGGGCGTGCCACGCGACTGGATCCGCTCGACCGGCTACTGGAAGGCCCACCCGGACGAAACCGACGGCGATTGACCGGGCAGCCGGTGGGTGCGGACCCTGCTTGGTGGGTGCGGACCGTTGGTCCGCACGCCTTTGACGCACCTTCCTGGGTGGGTGCGGACCGTTGGTCCGCACGCCCTTGACCATGTAGAGCCGAGCCCACGCTCGGCTGCTTTTCGATTCACCCTCGCGCTACGCGCGATGAGCCGAGCGTGGGCTCGGCTCTCCAGGTATTCCGCCGCCCGGTTCAACGCATCAGCCGGCAAGCAATGCGACAATCGCGCTCCTTTCCTGCAGCAACGAGGCCCACATGGCCAAACTGACCCTGGCCAGCGTGGATGCGCTGCGTACCCGCTTCGCCGATGACACTGCCTGCGATGCGGCGCTGGCCGCCTTCGCCGACACCGTTGCCCTGCGCACGCCGCTGCGCGAACTGGTGGAAGCACAGCACCGCTACCTGCAAGCCGAGTTCGAAGTGGCGCAGGTGGCCGATGTGCTGCGCCGCGACCAGAAGTACGCACCGGTGGGCCGGCCGTCGGTGCACATCGTGCAGCTGCGCAAGCAGCAGGCCGCGACCAAGCAGGCGGCGTTGATCGCACGCCAGGTAGTGGCGCAGGCAGCGCAGACCTTCGTGCGCGTGAGCGGGATGACGGTGAAGGCCAAGCAGAGCCCGAGCGAAACGTGCGTGGCATGGTTGGGCGCGCTGCGCTGAGCGCGCATACCCGGTAGTGCTCAACCTTGGTTGGCCTGCGGAGTGCTCGTGCGCCAACCAAAGTTGGCATCTACCAACGCGTGTTCCCCAACACCCAAAAAGAAGGCCCGCTTTTCAGCGGGCCTTCTGCCTTCTCACGACGAGTGAGTTGGGGCATCAAGCCGCCGGCTTTTCGCCGGTGGCTTCGGTGGTGATGCGGATCTTCACTTCATCACTGACGTTCGGGGCATAGGCGCCGACGCCGAAATCGCTGCGCTTCAGGGTGGTGGTGGCATCGAAGCCGGCGGCCGGAACCTTGGCCATCGGGTGCTCGCCGCCGCCGTTGACGGTGACGTCCAGGGTGACCGGCTTGGTGATGCCCTTGATGGTCAGGTCACCGGTGACGGTCAGCTTGTTGGTGCCAGCGGCTTCCACCTTGGTGCTCTTGAAGGTTGCATCGGCGAACTTGGCAGCGTCGAAGAAGTCGGCGCTCTTCAGGTGCTCGTCGAACTTGGCGGTGAAGCTGTTCAGGCCGCTCAGCGGCAGCTTCACTTCCACGGTGGACTTGGTCACGTCTTCGGCGTTGTACACCAGGGTGCCTTCAACGTTGCCGAAGTGCGCGCTGGGATTGGAGAAGCCGAAGTGGCTCCACTGGGCCAGCACGTCGGTGTGGGTCGGGTCCAGCTTGTAGGTGCCCGAGGCGATCTTGATCGCTTCGGCGGCCGGCGCAGCGGCGGCGGCATCGGCAGCCGGGGTGGCGGCCTGCTCGGTGGTGGCCGGGGCGGCGGCATCGGCAGCCGGGGCAGCGGTGTCGGCCGGCTTGGAGCAGGCGGCGATGGCCAGGGTCAGGGCCAGCGGCAGCAGCAGTTTACGGGTGGCGCTCATCTCAGGAACTCTCCGGATCGTAGGGTGGGTACACGGTGCAGCAAGAGCCCGCCGCGGGACGGCGGGCCCGAAACCGATACAACGACTTACGCGATGCGCGCCGCTTCGTCGAACGACAGGCGCGGCAGACGCGGGAACAGGCCCGCCGAGTCACCGTAACCCAGGTTGACCAGGAAATTCGACTTGATGGAGGTGCCGGCGAAGAAGGCTTCGTCGACCTTGGCCGGGTCGAAGCCGGACATCGGGCCGGCATCCAGGCCCAGCGCGCGCGCAGCCAGGATCAGGTAGGCACCCTGCAGGCTGCCGTTGCGGATGGCGGCTTCGTGGCGGCCTTCCTGCGGGCCGTCGAACCAGGCCTTGGCATCGGTGTGAGGGAACAGGTACGGCAGCTTCTCGTGGAAGTCCAGGTCGAAGCCGATGATGACGGTGACCGGGGCGGCCATGGTCTTGGCCAGGTTGCCTTCGGACAGGGCCGGGGCCAGCTTGTCCTTGGCTTCCTTCGAGGTGACGAATACGAAGCGGGCCGGCGTGGTGTTGGCGGCGGTCGGGCCCCACTTCACCAGGTCGTACAGTTCCTTCAACAGGCTCTCAGGAACCGGCTTGTCGAGAAAGGCGTTCTGGGTACGGGCAGTACGGAACAGCTGATCGAGGGCAGCAGCGTCGAGCGCGTGGGACATCGGTGGATCTCCAGGGCGGCGAAAGGAAGTCAGTGCCCGCGGGCGGCGCGGGGCGAATCGACGAGCCGCAGTGTAGAGTGTCGCGACTGTTGCAACACCCAGCAGGGCTGAAACGAATTAATGCCAATGGTGAAACGATCGAGCGCGCCCTGGACGGTCACTGACGGCCGCGCAGGCAATGTCCGCCAGGCGGTTGCGCTGGCCTCGGCGCTGCGCCAGGGCACCCATCGGCCGGTGGTCCTGCAGCCCCGCGCGCCCTGGCGCTGGCTGTCGCCGCGTCGCCTGCCCGGTGATGTGAACGGCTACGGCGAGGCCTTCGCGACGCTGGCCGCGGACGCCCCGGCGCTGGCGATCGGCTGTGGCCGCCAGGCCGCCGGTGCCCTGCGCGTGCTGCGTGCCCGTGGCAGCCAGGTGGTGCAGATCCTCGACCCGCGCATCGGCGCACGCCACTGGGATGTGGTGGTGGTGCCCGAACACGACGCCCTGCGCGGCAGCAACGTGCTGACCCTGCTCGGCAGCCTCAACCCGGTGGACGATGACTGGCTGGCCTGGGGCCGCGCCGCGTTCGCCGGCTTCAGCACCCTGCCGGGCCCGCGCACCGCGCTGCTGGTGGGTGGGCCGACACCGCTGGCGCCCTGGGATGAGCCCGCGATGGTGGGCGTGTTCCGGGCGCTGGCCGAGCAGATCCGCAGCGAGGGCGGCAGCCTGCTGGCCACCACGTCGCGACGCACGCCGCCGGCACTGGCCGAGATCCTGCGCGCGACCTTCGCGGACCTGCCGCACGTGATCTGGGGCGACGGCGGCGACGGCACCAATCCCTATGGCGGCCTGCTCGGCTGGGCCAACCGCGTGGTGGTGTCGCCCGATTCGGTGAACCTGCTGTCTGAAGCCTGCGCCACGCGCATGCCGGTGATGGTGGCGCTGGCCGATACCGCGCAGGGTCGGCTGGCGCGCTTCCAGCAGCAGCTGCGCGAGCGCGGGCGGATGCAGGCGCACTGGCTGGACTGGCAGTACGACCGCATCGAGCCGCTGCGCGAGACCGCTCGGGTAGCGGCAGAAGTGAAGCAGCGCCTGGCATTGGGGTAGTGCCGGCCGCTGGCCGGCAATCCTGGGCGCCCGGCATCACGGTGGTGCCGGGTGCGCAGCGATTTCTGAACATTTCGATCCGCCCGCACCGTTAGAGTCCAGCTTCCCCCATCACGCTGAACGTCTTCATGCGCACCCTGCTCCTGCTGCCCCTGACCCTGCTCGCTGCCTGCTCCACCGCGCCCACCGAACTGGACCCGATTTCCTACCAGTGCCAGCAGCAGCTGGACGCGTATCGCGAACAACCGGCCTTGCGCGATCCGAAGACTGGCGAGCGCCCGCCGCTGCCGATCGCGCCGATCAGCGATGCCTGCGACAGGGAACTCAAGCGCAAGGGCGTGGACCGCCCGCTGCGCTGAGCGGCGTATGATCGGCGCGCGGGCCTGCCCGCCGTTGAAGGTATCGACATGGATCGTTTCTCCCGCCTGCCCCGCGCCGCCCTGCTGATCGCCAGCCTGCTGGCGACCGCACCGGCATGGGCCAACAGCACCGAGTGCCGCGAACGCTACCCCAGCGTCGCCTCGCAGGCGGCGATGCTGGACGTGGCCTGGACCACCGCCGAGCGCCTGGATGCGCTGCCCGATGTGGACGTGGTGGTCGCCGCACGCGGTGGCCAGGATCTGAGCCGCTACGGCCTGCGACACAGCCACCTGGCCTTCCTGCTGCGCGAGGACGATGGCCGCTGGCGCGCGATGCACCTGCTCAACCGCTGCAAGACCGACAGCTCGCAGCTGTACCACGAAGGGCTGGGCAACTTCGTCGGCGAGAGCGGCGGCCATACCGACCTGCGCATCGGCGTGCCGGCGGCGCCGCTGCGTGCCGCGTTGAAGGCGATGCTGGTGTCGCCCTCGATCCAGCCCAAGGCGCTGCACGAGACCAGGTACAACGTGGTCGCCTACCCGTTCGCCACCGACTACCAGAACTCCAACCAGTGGGTGCTGGAGGTGCTGACCGCGGCAATGGCGCAGGCCGAAGGCGCGCCGGCCATCGTCAAGCGCGAACAGGCCCAGCAGTGGCTGCGCCAGCAGAAGTACCAGCCCAGCGTGCTGCATATCGGCCTCGGCAAGCGCGTGGGTGCGCGCCTGTTCGTGGCCAACGCCACCACCACCGACCATCCGGCCGGCGAACGCATTTCCGGCAACTATTCGGTGGTGACGGTGGAATCGGTATTCGACTTCCTGCACCAGCGCAGCCAACTGCAGCAGGAACTGGTGATCCCCCATGTACCGGTGGCCGGTGCTGCCGCCGCCACGCCCTGAATCCAGCAAGGAGAACGACATGCGCACCCTGCCTGCCTTCCTGATGCCGATGCTGATCGTCGCGAGCCTGGCCTGGTCCACGGCCGCTCATGCAGAACGCCGCATCGTCATCATCCACGATCCGGGCCCACAGGGGCCAAGCCTGGAGATGTCCTCGCAGATGGTGAACTCGGCCCGTGCGGCGGCGGCGAAGGAAGCCCAGGATGCCGCCGATGCTGGCCAGCCGCTGGCGCGCCCGCAGCAGATCAAGCTGCCGCAGATGCAGGTGAGCGCCATCGCCACCACCGTCGACGGCCGCCGCGAAGTGCTGCTGCGTGATGCCAACGACCCGCAGAACACCGCGTCGATGCAGTACCCGCGCGGCATCGGCGATCCCGCCGTGCAGTTCACCGTGGGCCAGACCGTGAACTTCGAGCCCACTGGCAACGACCAGGGCTGGCAGCTGAAGGACAACCAGGGCCGCCCGCTGGAATACCTGCCCGAGGCCACCGGCCCGCGCGACATCTTCGATACCCGGCGCTGAGCCGCCGTCCCCACCCTGACCAGGAGGTCTCCATGTTCCGTTGCCTGCGCGTTCCCGCCACTGCCCTGCTGCTTTCGGCGCTGGTGGTGCCCACCGTCCATGCCGGCGCCGCGCCACAGTTGAACAGCGGCCAGACCAGCGTGCTGGTCACGTCGCTGATCGTGCTGTCGATTCCGTTGGCCACGTCGATGGGATTGGCCGAACTGTCCAAGGCCCCGTTCAAGGCCAGCGAGCGCAACGGCAAGGTCGCCGCACGCACACCGGCGGTTCCGCTGCCGCCGATGGAGGTGAAGCAGGTCGCCACCACGCCAGCCGGTGATCGCCAGGTGCACCTGCAGGTACCTGGCAAGGCCGACCAGACCGCAACGCTGCAATGGCCGGCGGCTGCAGGCGATGACCCGGTCGCCGGCTTCGTCGTTGGCCAGCAGGTGCGCTTCGACCCGACCGACGCCGGTGCCGGCTGGACCGTGAAGAGCGCGCAGGGCCAGGCGCTGGCCTATGTGCCGACCGCCTACGCCGCCGGCGACGTGATGAGCGAGGTGCTGTAAAGCTGAACGACCGGTTTTGGCTTTGCCGCGGGCCGGGCGGATAATGGGCGATCCCCTTTGTCCCCCTGGCTCGCCATGTCCGTGCGTCCTGCCCCTGTGTTTGCCCCGCTGACCCCGCGCGCCCTGGTGCTGGCGGTACTGGCGATGGGCGCAGTGGTGCTGCTGTCCAACGTACTGGTGCAGTACCCGATCAACGATTGGCTGACCTGGGGTGCCTTCAGCTATCCGGTGGCGTTCCTGGTCAGCAACCTGATCAACCGCCGCTTCGGCCCGGGCCCGGCGCGCCGCGTGGCGTGGATCGGTTTCGCGGTGGCGGTACTGCTGTCGATCTGGGTGGCCACGCCGCGCATCGCCATTGCCTCGTGCTCGGCGTTCATCGTGGCGCAGCTGCTGGACATCACCGTGTTCGACCGCCTGCGCCGTGGCAGCTGGTGGCGCGCGCCGATGGTGGCCACCACCTGCAGTGCGACGGTGGATACCACCATTTTCTGGTCGATCGCGTTTGCCGGCTCCGCCCTGCCGTGGGTGAGCTGGGCCGCCGGCGACCTGGCGGTGAAGCTGGCCATCGGCGTCTGCCTGCTGGCCCCGTTCCGCGCGCTGTTGTGGAAGATGGCGCCGCTGCGCGCCACCAGCTGACCGCACATGCTCTGGTAGGTACCGACCGTTGGTCGGCACGCTCCATCAGAGTTCATCACCGCTGACAGATTGTGCCGACCAACGGTCGGCACCTACCAACAGCGGATCATCCCCGGGCAATTGCGCTAATGGGTGCACCCACTCACCCGAACGGCAACTCCGCGGCTCTGCACGCTGCCGTAATCGCGGCACACGCCTCTTCAATCGCGGGCGTGGTCGGTGCCAGTCGCGGACGTCGATCCAGCGTGCAGGCCAGGCCTACGTCCAGCAACGTGGCATGTGCGCCATGCAGCGCCTCTGCGGTGTCTTCCGGCAGGAAACCGACAACCGCCAACGCGTCGATCAACGACGGCGTATCGCGTGGTTGCAGCAGCGCCGCATGCTGCGCGCTGCGCGCCAGCACGCCGGTCTGCAGCAGGAACTCCAGGTCCACTACGCCACCGGCACCCTGCTTCAGGTCCAGCCGCGCGGCATCGCTGCGGTCCAGCTCGGTGCGCATGCGTCCACGCATCTTCAGCACATCGGCATACAGCGTGGCCGGATCGCGCTCACGCCCCAGCGTCTGCGCACGCACCTGTTCGAAGTCGGCCAGCAGACTGGCATCACCGGCCACGCCGCGTGCGCGCACCAAGGCCTGGTGTTCCCAGGTCCATGCGCGTTCGCGCTGGTATTCGGTGTAGCTGGCCAACGAAGACACCAGCGAACCCTTGCCACCGTCCGGGCGCAGGCGCACGTCGATGTCGTACAGGCGGCCCGCAGCAGTGACCGCACCGAGCAGCGCCATCACCTTCTGCGCCAGGCGCGCATACCAGCGCCCCGGCTCCAGCGGACGCGCGCCGTCGCTGGCGTCCACGCCGGCCGGATTGTCGTGCAGGAACACCAGGTCCAGATCGGAGCCGAAGCCCAGTTCCAGGCCACCCAGGCTGCCGTAGCCGATGATCGCGAAGCGGCCACCGGGAATCTCGCCGTGTGCGGCGCGCATGTCCGCCTCGGCCATTGCCAGCACGGTGACCACCACCGCCTGCGCCAGCTCGGCCAGTTGCCGGGTGCTGTCCACCGCCCCCTGGCGCCCGTCCAGCGTGGCCATCGCCATGCGGAAGCTCAGCGCCAGCCGCGTCTCGTTGAGCCAGCGCAGCGCAGATTCGGGATCCTCCACCGCCAGCACCTGCTGGCACTCGGCCAGCATGCCGGCGGCATCGGGCATCGGCCCGGACACGCGCACGTCCAGCAGTTCGTCCAACAGCAGCGGATACGCCGCCAGGCGTTCGGCCAGCAGTGCGCTGCGCGCCAGCACATCGACCAGCCGCGCCAACGCGCTGGGCTGCTCGTCCAGCAGCGCGAGATAGCTGGTCCGGCGCAGCACCGCCTGCAGCAGGCCAAGCACGCGCTTGAGCGCGGCGTCGGGCTGGGGCGAACGCGTGGCGGCATGCAGCAGTGCCGGCAGCACGCGATCCAGCCGCGCACGCGCGGCGTCGGACAACGACTTCACGCCGGTGCCCTGGGCGAAATCACGCAGCGACTGGTCGGCGCCGTTGGCGTCAAGGAAACCGGCTTCGGCCAGCAGCGGTGCATTGGCGCCTTCGGGCAGGCTGCGCCAATAGTTGGCCAGTGCATCGGGCGCGGCCTGGCCCTTGCGCGGTGCCAGCAGTGCGGCGAATTCAGTACTGACCCGCTGCTGCTGTTCGGCCAACGCCGCGCGCAGCACGTCCCAGTCCAGGTAGCCGAGTCCGACGGCGATGCGCTCGCGGTCCAGCGCATCGCTGGGCAGCACGTGGGTCTGCGCATCGCGCAGCATCTGCAGGCGGTTTTCCAGCCGGCGCAGGAACAGGTAGGCCTCGCGCAGCGCGCTGCCATCTTCGGGGGCGATCTGCCCGGCGGCGACCAGCGCGTCCAGCGCCACCAGCAGGCGGCGTTCGCGCAGTGCCGGTTCGCGACCACCGCGGATCAGCTGCAGCGCCTGGCACAGGAACTCGATTTCGCGGATGCCACCGGCGCCACGCTTGATGTCCTCGTGCAGCTCGCGGCGCGCGACTTCGGCGGTGATCGCCGCCTTCATCTCGCGCAGGCCGTCCAGTGCGGTGAAATCCAGGTAGCGGCGGTACACGAACGGGCGCAGGGTCTGCAGCCACGCTTCACCGGCGGCGATGTCGCCGGCCACCGCGCGCGCCTTCAGCCACGCATAGCGCTCCCAGTCGCGGCCCTCGCGCTGGAAATACTGGTCCATCGCCGCGAACGACAGCGCGACGCGGCCGGCGCTGCCGAACGGGCGCAGGCGCAGGTCGACGCGGTGGCTGAAGCCATCGACCGTGGTTTCGTCCAGCAGCTTGGCCAGGCGCTGGCCGAGCCGGGCGAAATACTCTTCGGCGGCCAGCGCGCGCGCGCCGTCGGATTCGCCGCCGTGCGGGTAGGCGTAGACCAGGTCCACATCGGAACTGAAGTTGAGCTCGCCACCGCCGAGCTTGCCGAGGCCGAACACCACCAGCTGCTGTGGGGTGCCTTCGCCATCGCGGACCACGCCGTGGCGTTGGGCGAATTCCTGCTGCAGGGCGTCCAGTGCCAGCCGCAGGCAGTCTTCGGCCAAAGCGGTGGCGCCGGCGAGGGTCTGCGGCACGTCGTCGAGGCCGGCCAGGTCGCGCCAGATCAGCCGCGTGGACATGGCGGTGCGCCAGCGCCGTATCTGCGCCGGCCAGTCGCTGGGCTGCAGCGGATCGAGCACCGGCGCCGGGATCGGCGGGCAACCGGGCGCGGCCAGCTGCGCCAGCAGCGCCGGTTGCCGCACGAGGGTGTCCAGCGCGAAGTCACTGGTCACCGCCAGCCGGGTCAGCAGCGGCAGCAGCTCGGCAGGAACGGGCTCGGGCAGGACCTGGGCCAGGCGCGCCAGGGCGCGGTCGACAACGGGCTGGAGGACGGCGGACAGTTCGGCGGGGGCGAGGGTCATGCCCTGATTCTCGCGGGGTCGGATCCCTTTGCCAACGGCAAAGGGCTCTGCCCCCGAGATGCCGCCGCTTGATGCCGCGGGTGGGGTCAGAGCCCTTTGCCGTTGGCAAAAGGATCCGACCCTGAAGGGGTGCCGCGTATTCATACTGGGCGGCAGGCAATAAAAAAGCCCGCTTGCAGCGAACTGCCAGCGGGCTCTGCTCCCTCCCCCACGTCGGGATGCAGGGCCATCGTGCGGGCTGCGAAAGCACTTTGCACGCTGCACTGCAAAACAAAACCGGCGGGTATGGGTGAGCCCTCCGGGGAAAAGCCATTCCACGAAGGTAGAACCCCCCGTACGGATGAGGATGGCCGATAATCGGAATTCCCCCCCAGCAACACGTGTCGTCATGTCTGTTGATCGCATCGCCAACGCGCGTCTCCGTGACCGCGTGGTCTCCGCAGAGGCCGCAGCCGCGCTGATCCAGCCCGGTGAAACCGTGGCCATGAGCGGCTTTACCGGCTCCGGGTATCCCAAGGCCGTTCCCGTGGAACTGGCCCGCCGCATCGAAGCGATGCATGTCCAGGGCCAGCCCTTCCAGATCAGCCTGATGACCGGCGCCTCCACCGCGCCGGAACTCGATGGCGCGCTGGCCAAGGCTGATGGCATCGCCATGCGCATGCCGTTCCAGAGCGACCCGGATGCACGCAACCGCATCAACGAGGGCAAGCTGGATTACATCGACATCCACCTCAGCCACGTGGCCCAGCACGTGTGGTTCGGCTTCTACGGCGAGATCGATACTGCGGTGATCGAAGTCTCGGCCATCCGCGAAGATGGCTCGCTGGTGCCCTCCACCTCGGTCGGCAACAACAAGACCTGGTTGGACCTGGCGAAGAAGGTGATCGTCGAGGTCAACGAATGGCAGCCGGCCGGCGTCGACGGCATGCACGACATCTACTACGGCACCGCGCTGCCGCCGCACCGCAAGCCGATTCCGCTGGTGAACGCCAACGACCGCATCGGCGACACCGCGCTGCGCTGCGACCCGGACAAGATCGTGGCCGTGGTGCGTACCAACGGCCCGGACCGCAACAGCCCGTTCAGCCCGATCGATGCAACCAGCGAACAGATCGCCTCGCACCTGATCGAGTTCCTCAAGCACGAGGTGAAGAAGGGCCGCCTGCCGCCGAACCTGCTGCCGCTGCAGTCGGGCGTGGGCAACATCCCCAACGCGGTGCTGGCCGGCCTGGCCAAGAGCGGTTTCCGCGACCTGGCTGCGTTCACCGAGGTGATCCAGGACGGCATGCTCGACCTGCTGCGCGACGGCGTGCTGAGCTATGCCTCGTGCACGGGTTTTGCGCTGAGCCCACAGGCCAACGAGACGTTCAAGGAGAACATCGATTTCTACCGCGAGCGCATCATCATGCGCACGCAGGAGATCTCCAACCACCCGGAACTGGTGCGCCGCCTGGGCTGCATCGGCATGAACGGCATGATCGAAGTGGACATCTATGGCAACGTCAATTCGACGCACGTGATGGGCACGCGGATCATGAACGGCATTGGCGGTTCGGGTGACTTTGCCCGCAACGGTTTCCTGTCGGCGTTCCTGAGCCCGTCCACTGCAAAGAACGGCACCATCTCGGCGATCGTGCCGATGGCCAGCCATGTCGATCACACCGAGCACGACGTGTCGGTGATCGTCACCGAACAGGGCCTGGCCGACCTGCGTGGCCTGACCCCGCGCAAGCGCGCGCAGGTGCTGATCGACAACTGCGCGCACCCGGATTTCCGCCCGCAGCTGCAGGATTACTTCGACCGTGCCAGCCGCGAAAGCTACGGCAAGCACACCCCGCACCTGCTGCCGGAAGCGCTGTCGTGGCACCAGCGCTGGCTGGATACCGGCACGATGAAGGGCTGATTATTCTCGGTTCGCCGGGCATGGCCCGGCGCTACCAGCTTCCAGTGGGTGCGGACCTTGGTCCGCACCCACCACGCGCACCAAAGCGGTGCCGATCAGGCGCGCAGCGCCGCCAGCGATTCCGCCTGCAGCCGCTCGTAGATCTCGAACTCGTCATTCACCGCCACGCCCAGCGCCTGCTCGAAGGCCTCGCGGTTGGCGTGCGCGGCATAGGCGCGCTGTTCTTCGCCGCCCAGGTTCGACTGGAAGATGCCCGCGGCGCTGACCGGCAGGAAATCCTCGTAGACGATCGGGTCGGCCGTCGCCAGGCCCGCGGCCACCAGCACTTCAGCCGGCAGATCCGCCACGCGCTCGGGCGCGGCACGGCCGGCGTCGGTCAGCTGGTAGCGGTAATAGCCCAGTCCTTCCTGGCGCAGCGTGTCATGGTCATCCGGGAAGCTGGCGAACACCGCCTGCAGGCGCTGGCCGTAGTCGCCGCCGGTGCTGCCTTCGCCACCGGCGTCGCGTGCCTGCGACAGCAGCTGGTCGTACAGCGCGCGGCCCTTCGGGGTCAGCGCAAGGCCGCGCTGTTCGATCTCGCCGAAGCGCGCGGTATGCGTGCCGGCATCGCCACCTTCCGCGTCCGGGAAATGCACTGCCTCTTCCAGCGCCTTGAAGCTGGTCTGGCGCAGCAGGATCGGGCAGGCGCGGCGCGGCGGGCCTTCGATCACCGCCTTGGCCGCCATGCCGTGTTCGATCATCGCCGCCTGCGCAGCGTCGATGTCCAGCGTGCGCGGGGTCAGGTGATTGATGTGCGGGCCGCGGAAACTGACCACGTCGGCCACCAGCCGATGCGCGTTGTGCAGCGCGTGGTAGGTCGGCAGGTCGACCGTGGCATCGCCGTGCCAACGGAAGGTTTCCAGTGCTTGCTCGACGAAGCGCTCGGCATCGGCCTGCGCCAGGCCACCGTCACGCTCGGCCTGGTCGATCAGTGCCAGCGCGCCCTCGGTGAAGATGCGGCGGCGCGCAAGGATCTTCGCCGATTCGGCACGCAGCGCTTCGTCTTCGATCAGCTCCAGGCGCAGCAGCGAGGTGAACACGCGGAATGGATTCTGTGCCAGCGCGGCGCCGGTAAGCGGGCGGAACGCGGTGGAATGCACCGGCACGCCCGCGACCGACAGGTCGTAGTAGCCGACCGGGTACATGCCCATCACGGCGAACAGGCGGCGCAGCGTCGCCAGTTCCTGCACGGTGCCGACGCGGATCGCGCCGTGGCGCTCTTCATCCAGGCGTGCGCGCTCGTCGTTGCGCTGCAGCTGCGCGGCCAGCGCCGGGTCCTGCTCCAGCACCTGCGCGTTGATCCGCTCCACCAGTTCCACCAGCGTGCCGTACAACGGCACTTCGGTGCGGTACATGCGGGACATGGCCTGTGCGAACAGGCGGCGGATCACATCAGGCGAAACGAAAGAGGCGCTCATCAGTCACTCGATTACGGGAACGGGGACCAGCTCGAACCCGTATTGTCGCCGGAGTGCGTGGCGGCCGCGATATGCAGAGCAACATGAAAAATACCGGTTGTGCCGGCCACCGGCCGGCAACCTCCGGATGCCTGGAAGGGTGCAGTTGCCGGCCACCGGCCGGCACTACCGGTTGAGCTGGCGCTTCAGGGTGGCATCCAGGGTGATCGGCCGGTCCCAGTGCCTGTAGCTGGCCACGATGGCGTGGCGCACCGCACGCACATGCAGGTTCTGCGGCTTCACTGGCATCCGCTTCACCACCGCTTCCCAGCCGCCTTCCCGGTCCTGGCTGAAGGCGCGCACGCTCTCACGGCAGGTCTGGCCGCTGGCCTTGGCCCAGAAACAGGCGAAGTAGATATCCCCAGCCTGCCAACCGTGGGTGGTGAACAGCGCGCTGATGTAGCCACGCGGCACGTCGGCATAGCGCGACACCTCATCGAGAAAGGCATCCGGGTAGCGCTCGGCGTAATGATTGATGTCCTGCAGCTGGGCATCGACCCAGCTGTCGCCGGTGTCCACTTCATAGGTGGCCGAACGCTCGGCCGTCTGCTGGGCCAGCACGGTGGCCGGCGCCAGCAGCAGGGACAACAGCAGCATGCGCAGTCGGTGGTTCATGGCCCGATTCTGCCGCAGCCGCCGGGCCCTGTCAGGCCGCCGCCGCGGCCTTGGCTTCGATCGCCGCCAGTGCGGCCGGCCAGTCGTGGGCGGTATCGGCGGTGACCATGCGCGGTTCATCGTCGGCCACGCCGTGCTGGGTCTCGTGTGCCCAGGTCACTGCATACGGGGTATGCACGCCCCAGCCACCGAGGGTGACCACCGGCTCGATGTCCGAACGCAGCGAGTTGCCGACCATCACGAAGCGCTGCATCGGCAGGTCGAATTCGGCCAGCACGCGGGCGTAGGTCTCCGGGTCCTTCTCGGAAACGATCTCGATGCGCGGGAAGAGCTCGGCCAGGTTGGCGACCTTGATCTTCGCTTCCTGGTGGAACAGGTCGCCCTTGGTGATCAGCACCACCGGGTAGTGCTCGGCGATGGCCGCCACCGCTTCGCGCACACCGTCGATCAGCTCGACCGGATGGCGCAGGGTGTCGTGACCGATGTCCAGAATGCGCTGGATGTCCTTGGCCCCGATACGCTGACCGGTGATGTCGATGGCCGCTTCGATCATCGACAGGGTCATGCTCTTCACGCCGTAGCCGAAGGTGCCCAGGTGGCGCTGCTGCACTTCCAGCAGGTGGCGCGCGGTCTGGGTGTCATGCACGTCGACGTAGCGCGACAGCAGGTCAAGGTAATCCTGCTCGGCCTTGCGGTAGTAGTCCTCGCTCTTCCACAGCGTATCGTCACCGTCAAAACCGACCAGGCCGATGGCGCGCGACGGCGCAGGCGTGGAGGTGTTCATCGGCCAAGGATACAGGGGTGGCGATGACGAGAAAAACCCGGGCGGCCGCAGCCGCCCGGGTCCCCATGCACCGGTCTTCCCGAATCAGGCGTGGATCAGCGGCCCTGGGCCGCGCCGGCACCCGCACCGGCCTGCTGCGCGGCCACGTAGGCCTTGTACTCATCGGCGCTCAGTTCGCCGTCCTTGTTGGTATCGGCCTGGTCGAACACCTGGGCCAGGCCCGCGTTCACCTGTGCCTCGGTCTTGCTGATGGTGCCGTTGCCATCGGTATCGATGCTGGCCCAGGTCTGGCCACCGCCATTGGCCTGCGCCGATGCCGCGGCGGCCGCATTGGTCGCCTGGTCAGCCGCCTGCCCTGCCTGTGCCGCCGACTGCTGCGCCTGCGCGGCTTCATTCTGTGCCTGCGCGGCCTGCTGCTTGGCCGACTGGGCCATCGCCGGAATGGCCAGCACGCTGCCGGCGGCGACGATCAGGGCGATCAGGGGCTTGCGGTTGCGAATAGTCATCAGGGGTGTCTCCTACCGATTGGGTGGTGTTGCGCGGCGTGTTGATTCCGCACGGCACCTACCCTGCCACCGCGTTTCTGAATCGATTTTGCGTCGCGAGCGGCGTGCACACACACGATTAACCACTCGCCTCCACGCATGCTTTAGCGCGGTGGTTAGGGTGAAGTGAGTGGCTCATAAGATGCGCATTCAGCGCCTCTGCATTTAACCGGCAGGCAACGAAAAACCTGCGTCAGTCGACGGTTTTTTCCGATGACCGCGAACTGAACAACACCCATGCAAGAGCAACACCGGCGAGCGCACCGGCGATTTCCAGCACCACACGGCTGCCGAGCTCGTTGGGATCGTGGATGGTGGCCAGGAAGATGCGCGCGTACAGCGGCGATTCCAGCCGCACGATGCCCATGTAGAACAGCTTCCATGCATCGATGCCGGCGGAGATGATCACGGCGATGACGCAGGACCAGCCGATCGCATGCCCCGCTGTCCAGTGCAGGAGCCGGCACAGCTGCGACCACAGGAAGTACACCAGCAGCCCGACCAGCAGGGCGATGGCGCCGGCTTCCAGGGTACCGAGCAGGCCGAAGTGCAGAGGAAGGTTCATCGGGTGGGCAGGGATGAAGAGGCGGCCAGTGTAAGGGATCTGCCCCGGACCCAATCCGGTAGCCACAGTAGATCCACGCCATGCGTGGATGAATCTCCATCCAAATCGAATATCTCGACGATTGAACAAGGAGCAGCCGAGCATGGGCTCGGCTCTAAAACGGACCACGCGGGAAACTGTCAGAGGCGGGGCGGTGCCGGAATGCGGGGTGTCAGCCGCATGGATGCGGCTGCCAAGCCTCCATGGACGGATTTACGGCGTCCCCGCACTCCGGCACCGCCCCGCCAACCCACGGAAAGCAAGCTGTTGCTGTTGCTGCTCCAGATTCTGCAGGTACAGGGCGCAGCCCTGCCGATACCCCTACCGCACTGGGACGTCGTACGCGGTGCCGGGATCCGGTTCGGGCTGGAACGTGTAGTGCCACCACTCCTGCGGATAGTTCACGAAACCACGCCGTGCCATTGCCTGCACCAGTTGCCGCCGGTTCGCCTGCTGCGTCTCACTCAGCCCGCTCGTCTGCGTATGCGCGCGTGGCCCGAAGAAATCGAAGTCGGTGCCCATGTCCAGCGGCGTACATGCTCTGCTGCGGCAATCCAGCAGGCCCAGATCGACCGTGGCGCCGCGGCTGTGGCCGGAGCGCTCGGCGATATAGCCGTCGGCCAGCAGGCGCGGCTTGTCCAGGTCCGGGTACTGCAGCGCCTTGCGCGAGAGTTCGCCGGGGTCGTTCACCCAGGCCATGAAGGCCTGCACCGAACGCACCGGCCGGTAGCAGTCGTAGAGGCGCAGGCCGAAGCCCTGAGCGCGCAGATCCTGTTCCACCTGCGCCAGCGCTTTCGCCACCGACGCCAGCAGGTAGCAGGACGACGCCTCGTAGCCGGGCACGCGCGCGCCGGTGAAGTTGTTGGCGCCGGCGTAGCGGATGTCCATGTCGATGCCTGGCGACAACGTGCGGATCTCCACCAAACCAGCGCTGGCCGCGTCGGTGGCCGGTGAAACACGCGGTGGCTCAGCGGCGCTGGCGGTCGCTGCCAGCGCAGTCGCCAGTACGAGTGAAATGCAGGTCCTGGAAGTCATAGCTGAAGTCGATGTCCGGATCGATGGCGCGCAGGTCCAGTGTCGGTGCCGGGCCCTCGCCCGGCTGCAGCCACGCCTGCGCCTCGTCACCCAGCGTATCCCAGCGCAGCAGCCAGCGCCCCTGCAACTTCAGCACGGCCGCCTGCAGCGCTGGCGACTTGTCGACGCTGAAGCGCAGGCCGTCCTTGCCCGCGCACAGCGAGGCCGGACCCAGCCAGGGATCGGCGTAGCGGCCCTGCCAGCGCTGCAGATCGGTGACGGCGGCCGGTTGTGCGCCCCTGGTGGAGGGCACAGGACTCCCCGTGGCGGCGCGCACGGCCCGATCAGCCGCCAGTTCCGCTAGGTAGTACCCCACATGCTGCGCGTCTTCCGGCGCGGTGAACTGTTTCAGCGTCGACTGCATCAGCGCGGTACGCGCGTCT
Organism: Stenotrophomonas sp. 22692; assembly: GCF_052045015.1. Taxonomy (NCBI): domain Bacteria; kingdom Pseudomonadati; phylum Pseudomonadota; class Gammaproteobacteria; order Lysobacterales; family Lysobacteraceae; genus Stenotrophomonas; species Stenotrophomonas sp. 22692. The sequence continues at coordinate 47,257 of NZ_JBQEMR010000011.1, read as the reverse complement.
TCGGCCTCGCCGTTGATCAGTATCACCACACCGACCTTGCGGTCCGGCAGCAGCGCCAGCGAGGAATACATGCCTGTCAGGGTACCGGTATGGGCGACTTTCCAGTGCCCGTCCATGTCCGACACCCGCCAGCCCAACCCATAGCCGTAGAAACGGGTGTTGTCCCAGTCGCGTTGGCGCTCGCCCAGCGGCATTGGCATGTGCAGCGTCCACAGCATGCGGCGCTGCTCGGCGCCCAACCACGCCGGTACCAGCGCCGGGTCCAGCAGCACCTGCATCCAGCGGGTCATGTCGCGCAGCGAACAGCGGATGCCACCGGCCGCCATCGACGTCAGATCGGGGCTGAGCGCTCCATCACCAGCGACCACCACGTTGCGGCCATCGCGCCGCACATGCGGTTGGGCGACATTGCCAATCTGCTTCACCGACCATGCGCCCACCTGGCAGCGGGTCATCCCCAGCGGCTCAAACACCCGCTCGCGCATCAGCTGGTCATAGGGCTTGCCACCGGCGGCCGCAGCCACCTCACCGGCAACGACGTACATCAGGTTGTCGTAGGCATAGCCGCTGCGGAAACTGGTGACCGGTTTCAGGTGTGCCAGCCCGGCGATGACGTCGCTGCGGGTGAAGGCATTGGGCTCAGGCCACAGCATCAGGTCGCCGGCACCCAGGCCGAGGCCGCTGTTGTGGATCAGCAGATCGCGTACCTGCAGATGCTCGCCCACCCACGGGTCATGCATGCGGAACGCTGGCAGGTGGCGCTGCACCGGGTCAGCCCAACCCAGCTTGCCCTGCTGCACCAGCGTGGCCAGCAGCGCGGCGGTCATCGCCTTGCTGTTGGAGGCGATCTTGAACAGCGTGTCCTCGTCGATGCGGCCACCGTCACCACGCGCGCCTTCAGTGTGGCGATAGACCACCTGGCCATCCTCGACCACCGCCATCGCCAGCCCCGGCAGGTGCTCGTGCTGGTCCACAAAGGCGATGGCGGCATCCAGTCGTGCGCCATCCACTGCTTGGGCAGCGGGGCTCGCCAGTACAGCGACCAGTAGCAACAGACGATGCAAGGCAGTCTCCGTCAGGCGGTGCCGGATCATATCCGGCGATCACAGACCCGCGCCGCCCGGCAGGGCGGCGCATGGATGCGTCCTCAATAGCTCCAGGTCACCGTCAGCTGTGCGTAGCGCGGTGACTGGAATCCAGTGCCATAACCATACATCGGGTTCGGCGTTCCGATGCTGTCCTGCGGCTCGTAATCCTGGTCCACGGTCACCACGCGCTGCTGGTTCAGAACGTTGTACACCGCCAACTTCAGGCGCAGGTCGGTGGGGATCGGCACTTTGTACGAAACACTCACGTCCAGGTCGTAGGTCCACGGCGTGCGCCCATCGCCGCCGCGCGGCGAATGCACGAACACACGTTCGGACGGTACCGTCGCCTGGCAGTTGGACACGCACACGTAGTAGCTGTGGAAGTCGGTGTCGTCGAAAGGATTGCCGGCACCGAAGCGCGTGATCGGGCTGCCCGACTGTATGCCCAGGGTGGCGGCCACGCTCAGGTTCTCGGTCAACGCGTAGCTGCCGCGGAACTTGAACTGATGGCGGCGATCGTTGGCCAGGTAGCCGTAGCCGCGATAGTTGACCCACGGGTTGTCGAAGTTCTCGGTGCGGCCGGCATCGGCGAAGTCGGTATCGGAGTTGACCGGGCCTTCGGCGTTGCCGCGCCCATAGGCCAGGGTATAGGACGCGTTGAAGCCCCACTTGCCATCCCACGCACGGTCGACCTGCAGTTCCAGCGCCTTGTAGTCGCGCTTGGGCTTTACCCAGCCGCGCTGGCCCACGTAGTTGCCATCATCGTCGTACAGCGCCCAGCCTTCCCTGGATGTGTCGATGTTGATCCAGCCATCATTGGTGCCATCACAGTTGGTGTCGCCCCAGACAGTGTTGGTGCGTCCCGGGTTGCCCATGATCCACACCCCGTCGATGGCACCGCATTGGCCGGTGGCGGTGATGTTCATGTCATCGATGGCGTTGTGCAGGCGGCGGTAAGTCACGCTGGCGCCAACCGACCAGGCCTCGTTGATCATCTGCTGGAAGCCCAGGATCGCTTCATCCTGGTAGACCGGATCCATGTCCCGGTTCACTTCAGCGCGCAGGTCCGGCACGCTGCCATCGCCCTGCGAATTGTCCACCGGTCCGATCTGCGCGCCCAGCACCGGCACATTGTTGGCCGCGCCGCTGTAGCCCAGGAACTCATACCAGGTGCGTTCGTCGAGGAAGCCACCGGCCTGCTTGATGTTGATGACGTTGGCCACCGGCAGGAAGTAGCGCCCCAGGTTGCCAAACACCTTGGTGGTGCCATCGCCACGCACGTCCCACGAGAAGCCGAGACGTGGCGCCACCATGTCATCGATCTTGATGTAGCTGCTGCCATCGCCGCCCTTGTTGTCGAAGGCTTCCAGGCGCACGCCCATGTTCAGCAGCAGGTTCGGCGTCACCTGCCAGTTGTCTTCCAGGTACCAGGCCGAGTTGATGGTCTCAAATGCACCCTCCACCTCATAGCGGCGCGTACGCGCCACCAGGCCACTGGCCGGCACCACGCCGCCGTTGAGTGAACTTCCCGGAGTACGCGCATAGATGTCGTAGCGCAGGCCGCCCGGACCGGGGTAGGCACGGCTGTAGTCGGAGGTATTTTCCTCGCGGTCCATGCCGAAGCGCAGCAGGTGATTGCCCAGTGTCCATTCGAAATCGGCGCGGGCGGCCTTGCGGGTATCCAATGCTGATTCCAGCTGCGAGCTGCTGGTGCAGCTGCGGTCACCCTGCAGCGAGGGTGGCACGCCCTGGCTGGCCGTTCGGTTGTCGAACACACGGTTGCAGTTCTCGTCCATCAACGAGCTCTGCATGCGGTTGCGCTTGTTCTCGCCATACATCAGCTTCATGGTCAGGTCGCTGTTGACCTGCCAGCTATAGGTGCCGGACCAGTTCTTGCCGCCCACCGTGTTGTAGATCTGGTTGCTGCGCTCACCCACAGTCTGTCCCGTGGCGTAGTCGTAATCGTAGACATCGGTGAGCGTCTTGCTCTTGTCCGAGAATCCGAACAGCGACAGCATCTGGTTGTCGGTGATCTGCCAGTCGATCTTGCCGCCCCAGAACGGATCATCGGCCTTGCCCTGGCTCAGGCGGGTGCCAGCGTCGTTGGTCGATGTCGGGCGGTAGTCGCGAGCTTCATACATGCCGAAGAAGAACAAGCGGTCCTTCACCAGCGCACCGGACGCGAATACGTTCAGCGCACTGCGACTGTAGTCATCGCGGCTCGCTGTGATGTAGCGGCTGCCGCTGCCGTCGTAGCGGTCGCGCGCCTGCGACTGCCAGGCACGCGGTTCGAACACCAGTTCGGCACCGGCCTTGAAGTCGTTGCTGCCCGACCGGGTGACTGCGTTGATGACACCGCCGGTACTGCGCCCGAACTCTACCGAATAGCCGCCAGTCTTGACCTGGAATTCCTGGTAGAACGAGAACGGCACCGACGAGAAGCCGACCCGGTTGTAGAAGTCGGTAACGTTCAGGCCGTTGATGTAGACGGTGTTCTCGGCCACCGACGAACCACCGAAGGAAATGCCCTGGCCGCCCAACGAGCCCTTGCCCTTCACCGCGCCGGGCGCGAGCAGTGCCACGGCGGTGATGTCACGGTCCACCGGCAGGCGCGAAAGCTCTTCGCGGGTGATGTTCGTGGCCGATTCGGTGGACTTGACATCCACCATCGACACCACCTGCGGTGCACGTACCTCGACCGTACCCAGCGTGCTGACCGCACCCAGCGGCACGTTCACCGTGGTCGCACTGCCAAGGCTGACGGTGACCTGGCCAACACGGCTGGCCGCTCCACCCGGCAGGCTCACGTCCATCTCGTAGGTGCCGACCGGCAGCAACGGGATGCGGTAGCTACCATTGGCGTCGGCCTGCACCGATCGGACAAAGCCCGTGGCGGGGTTGCGTACGGTGACCGTGGCACCGGCCGGCACCTGGCCGGCATCGCTGACCAACCGGCCGACCACCGAACCATCCTGTGCGAATGCGCTGGGCGCGATCACGCCCAGACACGCCCCGAGGGCGACGCACAACGCCGCCCGCTTGATGCTGTAAGCCTTCATCCCCTGCTCTCTCCTGCAAGAATTGAATGGTGTGAGTTGCGATGTGTCGCGCTAGCGTTGCCCGGCTGGCAGTACCCGCCACTGGAAGTCGTAGCTCCATTGGTCGAAGTACAGGTTGCCGCCTGCCCACTCGGCCTCGCCGCGCTGCGAGTCGACCGTTTCCGAGCGGTAATGCTGCTTGGCCGGCACGAAGGGCTGGCCGAAATCGTCGTTGAAGGCGATGCGGTAGCCGTCGAGGCCACCCAGATAGAAATTGCGCAGTGCAGGCACATCGCTGGCGAGCGCGCCGGTGGTCACGTCCATCGGCAGCCAGCCGTAGGGCGCCAGGTAGACCTGCCCCCAATCATGCAGGTTGTTGTAGCCACTGCCATCGTCGGAGAACACCATCCCCGACTGCCAGCGCGCGGGAATGCCGTTCATGCGTAGCAATGCGATCAGCAGCAGGGTCTGCTGGCCGCAGTCGGCATGGCCAGCGCGCAGGGCGTAATCGCTGATGTTGCTGAGCGTGGAGTATTCGCGCGCTCCCGCCCATGGAATGCGATCGACCGCCGCGAACAGCTTGCGCACTACTTCATGCGGGCGCGCCTCGCCCTGCAGCACCTGGTCGGAGAACAGCTTCAGCGCGGGGGTGAAGCGCACATGCGGCAGCTGTTCGGCCAGGTAGGGCTTCAATGCGGGATCGTTCGGTGTGGCCTGCACCTTGGCGGGATCGATCGCGGTATGCCGCGCGAAGATCGTCACCGCGTAGCGGATCTCGAAGCGGGTCGGCTGCCCGGCCACAGCTTTGGCTTCCAGATAAGCGGTGCGCTGCAGGGTGCTGGCTGGCGCCATGCGTGCCTTACCGGGCGCGCTGCCCAGCCACTGCACCTGCTCCTGCTGGCCCGGAATCTCGCGCGGGTACGGAATCCAGGCGCGCACGGTTTCGCCGGCCGGTACGGCGTCGGCTTTCACCGTGAGCGACTGGGTGAATTCAATGCGCTGCGGCAGTACCGACGCCTGCCCACTCTGCTGGGCCGCGGCAAGCACGCGCGCGTGGTGTGCATTGAGCACCTCGTTCGGGCCCGGCGCCGGCATCGGTGCATCCGCGCGGCGGCGTGCGCGTGCCTCATCGCTGAGCAGGAACAGGTTCGACGGTGCGCGCTTGAAGTACCAGCGCGCGCCATCGATATCGAGGTGTTCAATCAGGCCGAGCTGGTCCCAGCGCGCGAATTCCTCGTCGGTGAGGTCGGGAATCCAGCGGCGCACGGCGGACTTGGCGGCGGTTTCGTCGAGGGAAAAATCCAGGCGGATGCGGCGCATGCGCTCGCGCTGGAACGGCTCGTCTGTGGCGGCGGGTGCAGTGGCCAGCAACGCATCGGCGTCGCGGAAACGGCCGCTGTCGACCAGGTCGATCACCTGCACTCCTCGCGCGCGCTGCTGGCTGCTGCGCTCGTCTGCTGCGTGCGCGGCCGACACCCACAGCAGCAGCGCGGCACAGAGACCGGCGGCGGCAGGCAGACACGGTTTGCGAACGGCAGACTCCACAGCGACACTTCCCCAGCGCGGGTGGTAACGGCTGTGTAACACGGGCCGGGATGCCGGTCAATAATTTATTCTTGATTTCGAAGCCAAAAGGAATAAATATTCCAACAGGCATTCGAGGAGGGTGTGCACCGCATGAGCCTGGCTTCCCGCGAACCGCGCCGGCGTTGGCCGCGCCGGTTGACCCTGGCCCTGTGCCTGCTGGCCGCCCCGGCCTTTGCACAGCCTCCCGTGGCACCCGATCCCGGCGCACCGCTGCCCTATGTGATCGGCCTGCACGAGGCCTACCTGACCCCGCAATACTGGGCCGCGCGCCTGGACAACGCCGATGCGCCGATCCTGAATCGCGCGCAGATCGAAGCACAGAACGCGCGGATGCGGGCACAGGACAGTCACATCCAGGACATCGCCGCACTGCCCGCCCAGCTTGATGCAGCGACGGTGCGTGCCAGCATCACCGCGCTGTCGAGTTGGCCCACCCGCGCCCTCTACAACGACAAGGGCCAGGCGATCGCGACCGCACTGCGCAGCGCGATCGAAGCCAACCTCGGCCTCGATGCGATTCCTGCCCAGGTGGCACCGGCCTACGGGCTGGTGGTGAAGCGCGCGGCACTGCGTACCTTCCCCACCCGCGAGCGGGTCTTCAGCACTGCCGGTGACACCGACATCGACCGCTTCCAGGAATCGGCACTGTTCCCCGGCGACAAGGTCGCGGTGGTCCATCGCAGTACCGATGGCCGTTGGCTGTTCGTGCACAGCGAGCGCTACAGCGCATGGATCGAGGCCGATGCCATCGCCAGCGGCGACAAGGCCACGGTGCTCGGCTATGGCACGAAGGGCCCGTACCGCATCGTCACCGGCGCCACCGCGCAGACCGCCTACACCCCGGAGGAACCGCGCGTCTCGCGCCTGCAGCTGGACATGGGCGTACGCCTGCCGGTGCTGGCCGACTGGCCCGCCGCCGAACCGGTGAACGGCCAGCAGGCGCATGCCTCGTGGGTGGTGCAGCTGCCGGTGCGCGAGGCCAATGGCCGCCTGAAACTGGTGCCGGCGCTGCTGCCGCGCTCGCAGGACACCGCCGCCGACTACCTGCCGCTGACCCCGCGCCTGCTGCTGCAGCAGGCCTTCAAGTTCCTGGGCGAACGCTACGGATGGGGCCACGACTACGACACCCGCGACTGCAGCGGGTTCGTTTCCGAGATCTACCGCAGCTTCGGCGTGCTGCTGCCGCGCAATACCAGTGCACAGGCGGTCAGCCCCGCGCTGGATCGCCTGCCCTTCACCGGCAAGGACGGCAAGGCGGTACGCGACCGCGCCGTCACCGACCTGCAGGTGGGCGACCTCGTCTACATTCCCGGGCACGTGATGATGGCCATCGGCCATGTCGACGGCCGCACCTGGGTGATCCACGATACGGCGGGCGGCAGCTGGTTCGGTGCCGACGGCACGCGCGTACAGGCCCACCTCAATGGTGTTTCGGTCACGCCGCTGGAGCCGATGATGGCCAGCGATACCGTCCGCTACATCGACCGCATCACCAACATCCAGCGCCTGCGGGCCAAGACTCCTGAATGAAGATCACTGCCATCGAACTGGGCATGCTGCGCGTGCCGCTGAAGACGCCGTTCAAGACTGCCCTGCGCACGGTGGAAACCGTGGAAGACGTGGTGGTTCTGATCCGCACCGACACCGGCCACACCGGTTACGGTGAAGCCCCGGCCACTGCGGTGATCACCGGCGATACGCACGGCTCGATCATCGAAGCGATCCGCCACTTCATCGCCCCGCGCCTGATCGGCCAGGACGTGGTCAACCTCAACCATCTGTGCACGCTGGTGCAGACCGCGATGGAGCGCAACACCAGCGCCAAGGCCGCGGTGGAAATCGCGCTGTACGACCTGTGGGCGCAGCTGCACGGTGCGCCGCTGTACCAGATGCTCGGTGGCGGCGACCCGGTGATTACTACCGACATCACCATCAGCGTGGACTACATCGACAAGATGGTGGCCGATTCGCTGTCGGCGATCGAGCGCGGCTTCGAGTCGCTGAAAATCAAAGTCGGCAAGGACATCGGCCTGGACATCGAACGGGTCAAGGCGATCCATGCGGCGGTGGAAGGCCGCGCCCTGCTGCGCCTGGACGCCAACCAGGGCTGGACCGCCAAGCAGGCGGTGCATGCGATGCGCACGCTGGAAGAGGCCGGCGTGGTACTGGAGCTGCTGGAGCAGCCGGTGAAGGCGGCGGACATCAGTGGCCTGAAGTACGTCACCGACCGCGTCAACACGCCGGTGATGGCCGACGAAAGCGTGTTCAGCCCCAGCCAGGTGATGGACCTGATCCAGCAGCGCGCGGCCGACATCATCAACATCAAGCTGATGAAGACCGGCGGCCTGTCCAACGCGATCCGCATCGCCGACATCGCCGGCATCTACGGCGTGCCGTGCATGATCGGCTGCATGATCGAGTCGAGCATCAGCGTGGCCGCAGCCGTGCACCTGGCCGTGGCCAAGAGTGATGTGATCACCAAGGTTGACCTCGACGGTCCCTCGCTGGGCCAGTTCGACCCGGTCAGCGGCGGCGTGCATTTCAACGAATCGGAGATCAGCATCAGCGACGTGCCGGGGTTGGGCATCACCGAAGTGCGTGGGCTGGAGATGCTGGGGTGACTTCTGCCTTGCGGCTGGCCTGGCGTGCCACTGACGTTGGGTCGGGCGTTACTTTTCTTTTCGCGAAAAGAAAAGTAACCAGAAGAAACGCTCCGCCGGCTGCGAGCCGGTGCTATGCACCGGTTCCCTGCGCTCCTCGGCCCGTCGAGGGACGGCGCGGGAACTCGCTACGCTCAGACACTCGCGCCTCTTCGCCCTCGCCGGACCTGCGGTGCCCGGCTCGCTTGAAGGCGGACTCAACGTCAAAAGCAACAACTGCGCTCCGTAACCTCTTCGAGGCTGGAACCCGCTCGACCCATTCCATGACACGCTCTACGCTGCCAGCCGCAACGCGCCCACACATGCCCGGACACCCCGCATGCCGCCCCTGCTGAAGATCCGCACCGAGCGCGGGCAGATGTCGGCCATCGAGCGCCGCATCGCCGACTTCATCCTCGACAACGCCCACCTGCTGCGCGACTACTCGTCACAGCAGCTGGCCAGTGCGCTCGGCATCAGCCAGTCCAGCGTGGTGAAGTTCAGCCAGAAGCTCGGCTTCAAGGGCTACCCGGACCTGAAGTACTCCATCGGCCAGGACGTCGCCCGCGCCGGTGCCGATCCGCAGCAGGCGCCCGACGAACCCGACAGCGGCGATGACTACCTGCGCCTGGGCGAGGCGCTGCGCCGCAGCAAGGCGCAGGCCGAGGAGGAAACACGCCAGGCCAATCCACGCGCGGAGATCGAGCGCATCGTGCAGCTGCTCGACGGTGCGCCCAAGCTGTTCGTGTACGGCCTGGGTGACGACGGCCTGTTCGCGCGCGAGTTCGCCATGCGGCTGTCGCTGCTTGGCCTGCTGGTGGTGCCGCATACCGACCCGATCCTGATGCTGGCCAACCTGTCGGCCGCGCGCCCGGGCGATGCGCTGCTGGTGTTCTCCGAATTCGGCAACCTGCCGCAGCTATCGCAGCTGTCGCGCCAGTTCCAGGACATGGGTGGCAAGATGATTTCCATCACCCGCCATACCGCCAACCCGCTGCGCGCGCATGCTGACGCAGCGCTGGTGGTGTGCGCGCACGATCGCACGCCGCAGGTCGCGCAGCTGCTGTACCGTAGCGCCATGCACGCCCTGCTCGATTTCCTGTTCGTGCTGCTCTGCCACACCAATCCGGACCGCCAGCAGCAGCTTGCGGTGAACCTGGAGCGGATCGACCACCTGCTGGATTCCTGACCGGAGCACCTGTTGATGAAATCACTGGTCCGTCTCGCTACCGCTGCACTGCTGCTTGCTACGGCGGTGTCCGTTCACGCGGCGCCGCTGGATGGCGCGCGCCAGCTGATCGTGGTCACCAGCGAAGGCTGGGACAGCACCCAGGGGCAACTGCAGGCCTATGTGCGCGACGGCAAGGGCTGGCACGCGCATGGACAGGCGTTCCCGGTGGCGCTCGGCCGCACCGGCAGTGCCTGGGGCCTGGGCCTGCACCCGGCGCAGGCCGACGGCCCGCAGAAGCAGGAAGGCGATGGCCGCAGCCCGGCCGGCATATTCGCGCTCGGCAGTGCGTTCGGCTATGCCGTCACCCGCCGCGGCACCGCCATGCCCTACCAGCCGATGCTGGACAGCAGCTACTGCATGGACGTGCCCGGTTCGCCGTTCTACAACCGCATCGTTGATGAAAAGAAGGTCGGCAATGCAGCGGTCAAGGGCTCCACCGAGCCGATGCGGCTGGATCTGCACAACAAGGGCGACGTGCGTTACCAGGAAGGCTTCGTGATCGCCCACAACCCGGACAACCAGCCCGGCAAAGGCAGCTGCATCTTCGCCCACCTGTGGCGCCAGCCCGGCGAGGCCACAGCCGGCTGCACCGCCATGCCGCAGGTGCGCATGCAGGCCCTGCTGGACTGGCTGCGGCCGCAGGATGCGCCGCGCTTCGTCCTGCTGCCGCGTGCCGAGTACACGCGCCTGCAGGCCCAGTGGCAACTGCCCGCACTGAGTGGAGACGCCCGTTGAGCGCGCAGGACGAACCGCAGCTGCAGCGCGCGGTCAGCCGCTGGCAGATCGTCGGCCTGTCGATCAACGATGTGATCGGCAGCGGCATCTACCTGCTGCCGGCCGCCACCGTCGCCCTGCTCGGTCCCTTCAGCCTGTGGGGCGTGGTCGCCGCCGGCATCCTGGTCGCGCTGCTGGTGCTGTGCTACGCGCAGGCCGCCAGCTACTTCGATGAACCCGGTGGCAGCTACCTGTATGCACGCGAGGCGTTCGGGCGATTCGCCGGGTTCGAGATCGGCTGGATGATCTGGTTGACCCGCATCAGTTCGGCGGCCGCACTGAGTAATGCACTGGCCGATGCGGTCGCGCGCTTCTGGCCGTGGGCCGGCGCCGGCATGGGCCGCATCGCGGTGATCGTGGTGTCGCTGGGCTTCCTCACCGGCGTCAACATCATCGGCGTGCGCTCGGCCGCGCGTACCGGCGTGGTGCTGGTGATCGGCAAAATGCTGCCGCTGCTGCTGTTCGTGGCCATCGGCGCGTTCTACATCGATCCGCAACTTGCGTTCTCCGGCCAGCGCCCGGACCCGCATGACCTGCAGCGCATGGGCGAAGCCGCGCTCCTGTTGCTGTACGCCTACGCGGGCTTCGAGAACATCCCGGCCGCGGCCGGCGAGTACCGCAATCCGCGCCGCGACATTCCGTTCGCGCTGATCACCATGATCATCACCGTCACCGTCATCTACGGCGCGGTGCAGGTGGTGGCGCAGGGCACGCTGGCCGGCCTGTCCAGCTCGGCCACGCCGCTGGCCGATGCCGCCGCCGGCTTCGGTGGCGAAGCGCTTGCGCTGATCCTGACGGTCGGCGCCACCATCTCCATCCTCGGCACCAACAGCAACACGATGATGATGGGCCCGCGCTTCCTGTTCGCGCTGGCCCGCGATGGCTACGGGCCGAAGATCCTGGCGCAGGTGCACCCACGCTTCCACACCCCGGCCGCCTCGATCCTCTGCCAAGGCCTGATCGCACTCGGCCTGGCCCTGTCCGGTTCGTTCGTGCAGCTGGCGCTGCTATCGATGACCACGCGCCTGTTCGCCTACATCGGCACTGCCGCGGCAGTACTGGTGCTGGCCAAGCGCTACGCCAACCGGCCAGGTGCGCTGAAGCTGCCGGGTGGCCCGCTTATTCCGGTGCTGGCGCTGCTGCTGTGCGTGGCGCTGTTCGCCAGTGCCAGCTGGCAGAACATCGCCGCGGCACTGGTGGCGTTTGCCATCGGCGCGGTGATCTACAAGCTGCCGCGCAAGGATGCCGACGCCGGGTGATCGGTAACGCCGCGGCATGCCCGGCGGATTGATCTGGTTATCACGCTGCCGGACCGGGCCGTTAACCGCCACGCAGGCACGATCGGGCTTCGTCTACAACGGAGCCTTCCATGACCGAGTACCAGATCCCCGGCCGCGTACCGGACGACAGCACGCCGCGCGACGCGGTCAGCAACTACTGGCGCGAACGCTACACGGCCGAGCCCTACTACGACGACCAGTTGTTCTTCGAGGACTATGAACCGGCCTACCGCATCGGCCACGCCGCGCGTGCGCAGGACATGATCCGCGCCTACGAACAGGTCGAAGCCGAGCTGGAATCGCGCTGGGCCAATGAACGTGGCCGCAGCCGGCTGGAATGGGCGCAGGCGCGCGGTGCGGTGCGTCGTGGCTGGGAGGATGCACAGCTGGCGGATCCGCGGTTGAAGCGATAACGCCATGCTCCTGTAGAGCCGAGCGTGGGCTCGGCTCTACAGAATCACTCCTGTTCCGGCAGCGGCGGCACGCCTGCGCTGCGCTTGCTCTCACCGCCACCGGCGGCGATCAGGTCGCGGGTGTTCTTCTGCACCGCCACCGCACCGAACAGCGACAGCGCGTAGGCCATGCCATAGAAGCCCTTCTCGCTCGATGCCAGGGTGGCATTCCACAGGCCGACCAGCAGCAGCATCAGCGCCGACAGCAGCGCGAACCAGCACAACGCATAGTACAAACCACTCACCGGAATACCCTCGACGCGGTCACGCACGCTCTTCTGCAGCGACACCGCCGCGAACAGGCCGAACAGCAACAGGGTCAGGTAGTAGCCCTTCTCGTTGAGCGCCATCGTGGCGGCGTTGAACAGGCCGATCAGGTAGGCCGCCGCGCCCAGCAACAGGGCCACCCACGAGGCGGCGATGAAGGCGGTGGACGGCTTGTGGGGCATGGCAGTGTTCATTGCAGGTCCTTGGCAGGCAGACGGGCACGCTTTGCCCGGGCGTGCCCACCCTAGACGATCCCGCCGCGCTCGCACAGGGGTCGCAGGACCTTCGGGCCACGACGCTCACGGCGCCAGTGGTATACAAGGGACAGCCCGGCCATCCGCATCCCCGCACTGGAGACACCCATGACCCGCACGCCCCTGCTGCTCGCCCTCGGCCTTGTGCCGATCCTTGCCACCTCCGCCTGCAATGCCGCTGACCCCGCCGCCAACGGCGCCCAGACCGCAGCGCCCGCTGCCTCCACCACTGCCGACCAGCGCCCGTTCACCGCCACCGAAATCAGCCGGTTCGACCAGCCGTGGGCGATGACCTTCCTGCCGGACGGCGGCCTGCTGGTCACCGAAAAGCGCGGCAAGCTGCAGCACCTGGACCTGGCCAGCGGCCAGAAGCATGAGATCACCGGCGTTCCGAAGGTCGCTTACGGCGGCCAGGGCGGCTTCGGTGACGTGATCCTGCACCCGCAATTCGCGAGTAATCACGTGATCTACCTCAGCTACGCCGAGGAAGGCACGCTGGACACCCGCGGTGCTGCCGTGGCCCGGGCCACGCTGGCACTGGATGCCAACGGCGGTGGCCAGCTGAAGGACCTGAAGGTGATCTGGCGGCAGAGCCCCAAGGTCAGCGGCGAGGGCCACTACGGGCATCGCCTCGCGTTCGGCCCCGACGGCAAGCTGTGGATCAGTTCCAGCGAGCGCCAGAAGTTCGATCCGGCCCAGGACATGGGCGGCAACCTCGGCAAGATCATCCGCCTCAACGACGATGGCAGCCTGCCCGCCGACAACCCGTTCGCCTCACAGGGCGGCGTTGCCGCGCAGGTGTGGTCGCTGGGCCACCGCAACATTCTGGGCATGGCCTTCGACGCGAACGGCAAGCTGTGGGCACACGAGATGGGCCCGGCCGGCGGCGACGAACTGAACCTGATCGTGCGCGGCGCCAACTATGGCTACCCGATCGTTTCCAATGGTGACCATTACGACGGCCGGCCGATTCCCGACCACGACACGCGCCCGGAGTTCGCCGCGCCGAAGGTGACCTGGACGCCGGTGATCTCGCCGGCCGGCTTCGTGATCTACAGCGGCAACCTGTTCCCGCAGTGGAAGGGCAGCGGCTTCATCGGTGGCCTGTCGTCGACCTCGCTGGTGCGTGTGGCCTTTGATGGCGACAGCGCGCGCGAGGCCGAACGCTTCAACATGGGCGAGCGCATCCGCGAAGTGGAACAGGGTCCGGATGGCGCGCTGTGGCTGCTGGAAGATGGCAGCAAGGCGCGCCTGTTGAAGCTGACGCCGAAGGCCTGATCGGCACCTTTTCCCGGAACGGCCCCGCATGCGGGGCCGTTTCCGTTTACTGGATGGTGATGACCTTCACCTCGGTCTTCGTGCAGGCCTGGTCCAGGCACTGCCCGTTCAACCACACCTGTCCATCGCCAATCATCACGCCCTGCTGGTTGACGAAGACCTTGCCGAAGTCCTGTTCGGACACCGCCTTGACCACCGCCGGGGTGATGATCTTCTCGTAGTTGCGCTGGAACTCACCGGGGCCGGTGATCTTCTTTCCGCCGCTGATGTTCAACGGGAAGTGCACTTCCTCGACCACGGCAGCACGATCACCGCCGACCACCGCGGTCTTGAACGCGTTGAACACCTTTTCGTACTGCGCCGCATCGCCAAGCAGCGACTCGATGCGCGCGCGTGCGTCTTCGGCGGGCGCTTCCGCTTCGGACGCGGCCGGTGCGGCGGCGGTGGGCTCAGCGGGGGGTGCCGCAGGCGTCGCTGCAGCACTGGCCTCCATCGGCGGCGGAGCATCCGCCGCAGGCTCGGCCGGCGGCGCCGGCTGCGAACAGGCGGCCAGCAACAGGGCGGGAATCAGACAGGCCATCCGGCGCATGCGCGCGCTCCATCGAAACAGGGAACCCGATGGTAGCGCCGGGCCACGCCCGGCGTGTTCGTGCAACGTGAGCACAGCAACACCGGGCGTGGCCCGGCGCTACCGCTTGCCGTAGATCCACGCCATGCGTGGATGAGGGCGCAATCAGCCCTTCAGCAGCTCGAACTGCACCGCTTCACCGGCCGCCGACGAGGCGCATACCCACACGTCGAACACGCCCGGCTCGGCGCGCAGCACGCCGTCGCGGCCGGTGAACGACAGCTGCTCGCGGGTGAGGGTGAACACCACCTCGGTCGACTCGCCCGGCTGCAGTGCCACCTTGCGGAAGTCCTTCAACTCACGCACAGGACGCACGCGGCTGGCCACGCGGTCATGGATGTACAACTGCACCACTTCCTCGCCGGCCACATCACCGCTGTTGGTCAGCGTGGTGGTGATGGTCAGGGTGTCGTCCCAGCCCAACTGCGCCGCGCTGAGCTGCGGCACGCCGTAGGCGAAGCTGGTGTAGCCGATGCCATGGCCGAACGGGTACAGCGGTTCGTTCGGAATCTCGCGCCAACGGGCCTTGAACTCCGACATGGTCGGCAGTTCCGGGCGACCGGTGCGCGGGTGGTTGTAGAAGTACGGCTGCTGGCCGGATACCTGCGGGAAGCTGACCGGCAGGCGGCCGGACGGACTGTAGTCGCCGAACAGCACATCGGCCACGGCATGGCCGGTCTGCGTACCCAGGTACCAGGTCACCGCCACCGCCTGTGCATTGCGCACCGCGCCCTGCAGCGCCAGCGCGCGGCCATTGCGCAGCAGCACCACCAGCGGCTTGCCGGTCATCGCCACGGCCTCGGCCAGCGCCTGCTGGGCCGGCGGCAGGGTGATCTCCACGCGCGACTGCGCTTCACCGCTGTAGCGCTGCGGTTCGCCCAGCGCCAGCACCACCACGTCGGCGCGCAGAGCGGCAGCCACGGCTGCTTCGGTGCCGCCCGGAATGGCAGTTTCCAGTTCGCAGCCCGGCACGATTTCCAGCAGCGCTTCGTCACCGATGGCGGCACGGACGCCGGTTTCCAGATCCACGTAGCGCTGCTTGTCACCGAACAGCGTCCAGCAGCCTTCAATGTTCTCGCGGTCCTGCACGAACGGGCCGATAAGCGCGATCTTCTGCCCGGTCTTCTGCAGCGGCAGCACGTTGTCGCGGTTGTTCAGCAGCACGATCGAACGGCGCGCGGCGTCGCGCGACAGCTCGTCATGCGCGGCGAGGTGCGAGGTATCCGCTTCGCGCGCCGGGTCCAGCGAACGGTACGGGTCGTCGAACAGGCCGATGGTTTCCTTCAGCCACAGGATGCGGCGCACGCCCTCATCCAGCACCGCCATTGGCACCTCGCCGCTCTCGACCAGGCCCGGCAGGTGCTCGGCGTAGAAGCCGCTCTGCATGCTCAGGTCCAGGCCGGCGGTGAATGCCTTGGCGGTGGCATCGCGATCATCGGCGGCATAGCCGTGCGCGACCAGTTCCATGTCGGCGGTGTAATCAGAGATCACCACGCCCGGGAACTTCCATTCGCCGCGCAGGATGTCGGTCAGCAGTTCGGCATTGGCGCTGGCCGGCACGCCGTTGATGTCGTTGAACGAGGACATCACGGTGATCGCGCCGGCGTCGAAGGCGGCCTTGAACGGCGGCAGGTGCACGTCGCGCAGGGTCTGCGGCGAGATGTCCACCATGTTGTATTCCATGCCGGCCATCACCGCGCCATAGGCGGCGAAGTGCTTCGGCGTGGCCAGCAGCGAATCGGCGGCGCGCAGGTCGCTGCCCTGGAAGCCGCGCACGCGGGCGGCGGCGAACGCACAGCCCAGCACCACGTCCTCACCGGCACCTTCGGCGCCACGGCCCCAGCGCTGGTCGCGGGCGATGTCCACGGCCGGGGCATAGGTCCAGTGCAGGCCGGCAGCGGTGGCTTCGATGGCGGTGGCGCGCGCGGTGCGCTCGGCCAGGTCCGGTTCGAAGCTGGCGGCCTCGCCCAGCGGGATCGGGAACACGGTTCGCATGCCGTGGATGACGTCGGCAGCCAGGATCACCGGGATGCCCAGGCGGCTCTCCTCGGTGGCGACCTGCTGGATGCGGCGGCCCAGTTCGGCGCCGACACCATTGAACAGGGACCCGACCTTGCCCTCGCGCACCTGCTGCAGCACCTGGTCGGCATTGCGCACGTTGGCTTCCGGGTTCACGTCCGGGGCGAACGGGCGGACCATGTCTGCGAAGACACCCAGCTGGCCGACCTTTTCCTCGACGGTCATCTGGGCAATGAGGGATTCGATGCGATCGGAGGCCACCGGCAGTCCTTGATGAAAACGTTTACAAGCCCGGCATTCTAGCGATCCCGAGCCGTTTGGCGAGAGGTTTCTTCATTCAGTTTCAGCCACCAGCGGGGACCGTATGGCCCCGCCGGGGGCACCGCAGCTTACTCCGAGCCGGCCAACTGGCGCTGCCCGGCCATCAACATGGCGTCGCTGGAGGCCTGGAACACCCGCAGGCCAAACGCCGGCAGGATCGCCAACAGGTGGTCGAAGATGTCCGACTGCACCGCCTCGTACTCGCCCCAGGCAGTGCTGCGGGTGAAGCAGTACAGCTCCAGCGGAAGGCCCTCGGTGGTCGGCTGCAGCTGCCGCACCAGCAGGGTCATGTCGGTGTGGATGCCCGGGTGGCTGCGCAGGTAGCGCTCCACGTAGGCGCGGAAGGTGCCCAGGTTGGTCACGCGGCGGCTGTTGACCTCGGCCACGCCCTGCTCGCGCAGGCGCCCGTTCCACTGCCCCAGTTCCTGTTCCTTGTCCTGCAGGTAGTCGCGCAGCAGCGCGAACTGGCCGAGGAAGGCCAGGTCGCCCTCGTCCAGGAATCCGACGCTGTGCTGGTCCAGGTACAGCGCGCGCTTGATGCGGCGGCCACCGGCCTCCTGCATGCCGCGCCAGTTCTTGAACGACTCGGTCACCAGCTTCTTGGTCGGGATGGTGGTGATGGTCTTGTCGAAGTTCTGCACGGTGATGGTGTGCAGGGCGATGTCGATCACATCACCATCGGCGTTCTGGCTGGGCATCTCGATCCAGTCGCCGATGCGCACGCGGCCATCGCCGCTGATCTGCACGCTGGCCACCAGCGACAGGATGGTGTCCTGGAAGATCAGCATCAGCACCGCGGTGGCCGCGCCCAGGCCGGTGACCAGTGGCCCCAGGGCGACCCCCAGCAGGGTGGCGATGATGGACAGGCCGGCGGCCACGAACACCACGATCTTGACTACCTGCAGGTAGCCCTTGATCGGCTTGTTGCGCGCGTCGGGCTTGCGCTCGTACAGGCTGTTGGCCGCGTCCAGCGCATGCGAGAACGCCATCGACACGGTCAGTACCGCCCACACGATGCACAGCTTGATGATGACGTTGACCAGGCCGGGCGGCAGATCTGGGATCAGAGTGATGCCCGACGCGATCACCTGGCTGGGCACCACGTTGGACAGGCGCGAAATGACCCGCATCAAATGGCTGCCACGCCCGGACTCGGCACCCGGCAGGCGCTGCAGCAGGCGCCGCAGGCCACGCACCAGGATGCGCTTGGTCACCCAGTTGGCCAGGCCCGCTGCGATCAGCAGCGCCGAGATCATCAACGCCAGGTAGGCGCCGGGATAGGGTTCCAGTGTGTTCTGCAGCTTTTCCAGCCACTGTACCGCCACCACCGCGTCCACCATCAGTTGTCTCCTTCTTCATTGCTGTTGAGGTTGCCGGCCAGCGGCCGGCATGACCGGGTCAGTCCCGCGTGCGCTCGATGATCACGCCCACCGCGCGCGCGCCGCGCACCGCGCCGGGCTTGCTCAGCTTCAGGCGCAGCCACTTCACGTCGAATTCGGTCAGTACGATCTGCGCGCAACGCTCGGCCAGGGTCTCGACCAGACCGAATTCCGATTCGCGCACGAACTGCTCCAGGCGCTTGCTCACCGCCTTGTAGTTCAGCGTGTGGGCGATGTCATCGGTAGCCGCAGGGCGACGGTTGTCGAAGCCCATTTCCAGGTCGAACACCAGGTCCTGGCGGATCCGTCGCTCCCAATCGTAGATACCGATCAGGGCGTCGATCGTCAGCCCCTCGATGAAAACCTTATCCATTGCGCTTACCCGCCCGAATACAGGGGGCCATGGTAACGGCACGGCGGTGACCCTGCCCGGAACGGGCGATGGGTGGCCGGCACGGGGCGGGCCCAGAAAAGACAAAGGGCCCCGCTAGCAGGGCCCTTTGGTACTACCGTTTGTCCCCAGGGGGAGCTGGAATCCAGCCGCGAGTCCCGGTGGCGCAGGCACGCAGATTAGGCAAGGACCAGATCGCCGGTCAAGGCCAATTCCGACAGGGCAGGTCAGGTATTCGCCCGAGGCGAAACGCAGGAAATCAGCCGCGCGGACAACTACGTTCCCTGATGGTCGCCGCCGCCCACTCTCGCGAACATTGAGCCCTCCTTCACCACTGCACATGACGATGGCTCCATACGATGTACTGCGGCGCGCGTTGTCAGCGGAGCGCCTGTCGACTTACGAGAGAATCGCATCGACCTGCAGCCCTGACGTCACTGCCGATTCCCTGTATCTCTGGAACATGCGGATGTGCGGTGCGCTGATGATGCCGGTCCATCTGTGCGAGGTGGTCATTCGCAACGCCGCAGCAGCTGTGCTTACCCGACAGCACGGCCCGCGTTGGCCGTGGAATGATGCCTTCCGACGCAGACTGCCAACTTCATCCAGTACTTCTCCACGCACGGCACTGGAACAACTTGCCAGCCGCGTAACCGATACACCTGAGATCGTCGCCAACCTGCCAATGGTGTTCTGGCAGCAGCTCTTTACATGTCGCTTCGACTCCACCCTGTGGATACCCGCACTTGGTGGGGTTCTACGTCATGCGCCTTCGGCACATCCCAGTGTCATCAGGAAAGCCATCCACGCAGACATTGGACGCATCCGCCACCTGCGCAACCGGATCGCGCACCACGAACCCATCCTGGAACGCGACCTCGGTGCCGACCTGGCCGCGATCGGGCGGCTGATCCACGCCCGCTGCCCGCACACCCTGGGCTGGCTGCAGCGCCATGAGCGGGCGACGACCGTGTTGGCGGCGTCGCCGTTGGCAGGGCGTCGGTAATACGTCCGCCCGGCGTGGCCCGGCGCTGCCGGATCAGACCGCCGGCAGGGTCGCCATGTCCCAGCGCGGGGTCACGTCCACCTTCGGCGGGCTGTGCTGGCCGGCCTGCAGGCGCAGCGCGCCAGCGAAGGCGATCATCGCGCCGTTGTCGGTGCACAGCGCGGGGCGCGGGAAACAGGCGCGGCCGCCCAGGCGCTCGGCCATCTGCTGCAGGCGCGCGCGCAGGCGCTTGTTGGCGCCCACGCCGCCAGCCACCACGATCACGTTGGTCCCGGCCGCTTCCAGCGCGCGCTCGCACTTGATCGACAGGGTCTCGACCACGGCATCCTGAAAGCCACGGGCGATGTCGGCGCGGGTCTGCTCGCTCTGGTCACTGTCACGCCAGGCCATCAGCACCTGGGTCTTCAGGCCGGAGAAACTGAAATCCAGCCCAGGACGGTCGGTCATCGGTCGCGCGAATCGGTACGCACCCGGCGTGCCCTGCTCGGCCAGCCTGGCCAGCTGCGGGCCACCCGGGTACGGCAGGCCCATCAGCTTGGCGGTCTTGTCGAAGGCCTCGCCGGCCGCATCGTCCAGGGTCTCGCCCAGCAGGCGGTACTGGCCGATGGCGTCCACCGCCACCAGCTGGGTATGGCCGCCGGACACCAGCAGCGCCACGAACGGCGCTTCCGGCGGATCGTCTTCCATCAGCGGGGCCAGCAGGTGGCCTTCCATATGGTGTACGCCTACCGCCGGCACCTCCAGCGCCCAGGCCAGCGAGCGGGCCACGCCGGCGCCCACCAGCAGCGCGCCGACCAGGCCCGGACCCGCCGTATAGGCCACCCCATCGATGTCGTCTACGCCCAGACCGGCGTCGGCCAGGGTCTGGCGCACCAGCGGCAGCAGCTTGCGGACGTGGTCGCGGCTGGCCAGCTCGGGCACTACACCGCCGTACTCGGCATGCAGGGCGATCTGGCTGTAGACCGCGTGGGCGCGCAGGGCCGCGCTGCCGGCCAGGTCGGTGTCATACACCGCCACGCCGGTCTCATCACAGGAAGATTCGATGCCAAGGACTCGCATGCCTGCTATTATGACGCCCCTGCCGCCCCCTCGGGGGATGTGCAGATCTCACTGCTTTCGAACTTCCGGCCCGTATTCAGGGTTGGCCGCTTGCAGTTTGTCTATTCGCCGCTATAATGTGCGGCTCGCCGGGCGTGACCCGGTTCTACTGTGTCCCGGAGATTCCATGCCCAGCGTCAAAGTCCGCGAGAACGAGCCCTTCGAGTTTGCTCTTCGCCGCTTCAAGCGCACTTGCGAAAAGGCCGGTGTGCTGGCCGAAACCCGCAAGCGCGAGTTCTACGAAAAGCCGACCCAGGAGCGCAAGCGCAAGGCCGCCGCTGCTGTGAAGCGTCAGCTGCGCCGCTCGTCGCGCGACGTCACCAAGCGTCAGCGCCTGTACTGATCGGACGCATCTTCATTGCGGCGGGTTTGCCTGTCGCGATGGAGCCGAAGCCGGCACGCGCGAGCGTCGCCGGCTTTTTGCGTTTCCGGGTTCGGGCATCCGCCCCGCCCCACTTACCACCACGAGGTTCCTCATGAGCATGAAGCAGCAGCTCACCGAAGACATGAAGGCCGCCATGAAGGCGGGCGAGAAGCACAAGCTGGGCGTGATCCGCCTGATCAATGCCGCCATCAAGCAGCGCGAAGTGGACGAGCGCATTGAACTGGATGACACCGCCGTGATCGCCGTGCTCGACAAGATGGTCAAGCAGCGCAAGGACTCGGTCAACCAGTACGAGGCCGCCAACCGCGAGGACCTGGCCGAGATCGAGCGCGCCGAGATCGTGGTCATCGAAGCCTACCTGCCGGCGAAGATGGGCGAGGCCGAGATCGTGGCCGCCATCCAGGCCGCCATTGCCGAGACCGGCGCCTCCGGCCCGGCCGACATGGGCAAGCTGATGGGCGCACTGAAGCCCAAGCTCGCCGGCCAGGCCGACATGGGCCTGGTGTCCAAGCTGGTCAAGCAGCTGCTGGCATAAGCCATTGCCGGGGTCGGATCCCTTTCGCATCGCGGAAGGGCTCTGACCCCATTGATGCATCCGCTTCACCGCACCTTCGACCCCCGGCTGCTACAACATCCCCATGGTCGAGCAATCCAACGCCCCCACCGGCTCGCGTCCCCACGGCATCCCCGCACGGCTTCGCCACTACGCTGACCGCCTGCAGGACAGCTTTCCGATGGCGGTCGCCAAGCGCTTCGTCGAAATCGATGTACTGACCCAGGCCGCTTCGGTCTCCTTCTACGCCCTGCTGTCGATGGCACCGCTGCTGGTGCTGCTGTTGTGGCTGACCGCCTCGCTGTACCCGCCTGCACAACAGACGTTGATCAGCCAGATCGGCTCGGTGGCCGGCAGCAGCGTGGCCAGCGTCGCCGACACCGTGCTGCACAACGCCAACAGCCAGCCCAGCGTGGGTTCGCTGGCCGGGCTGTGGAGCACACTGCTGCTGTTCATCGGCGCCACCGCCGTGTTCGCCCAGCTGCAGAACGCGCTGAACCGGATCTTCCACACCAGCGGCCAGCGCCTGGAAGGCGTCAAGGCCTGGCTGCGCAAGCGCGTGTTCTCGTTCGGCGTGGTGCTGGCACTGGGCTTCCTGCTGATCCTCTCGATGACCGCCACCACTGCACTGCAGGTGGTGTTCGCGCAGCTGCCCTCGGTGCTGCCGGCGATCGGCTACCTGACCTCGCTGCTGCTCTACACGCTGGCCTTCGCCTTCCTCTACCACTACCTGCCGGACCGCCGCGTGGCGTGGCGCCAGGCCTTCATCGGCGGCGCCATCACCTCGGTGCTGTTCACCCTGGGCCGGTATGGCATCGGCGTCTACATCGCCACCGTGGCCCCGGGCAGCGCTTACGGCTCGATGGGTGCGCTGGTGATCGCACTGGTGTGGATCTACTACGCCACCGCCGTGTTCTTCGTCGGCGCGCTGATGACCGCGGTGATCGACGAGCGCCTGCATGCACGGGCTCAGCTGGCCAAGGCCGGGGTCGAGGCCGAACAGGCCAGTCTCGACGTCGCCAGCGAGTAAACTAGGGGAACCTGCCGCCCCTGCTGCGCGCCCTGGCGGCCGCGCCCCGTTCTGTTGCCCATGGCCCGTATCCCCGACGCTTTCATCGACGATCTGCTCGCCCGCTCCGACATCGTCGAGGTGGTGGGCAGCCGCGTGCCGTTGAAGCGACAGGGCAAGGAATATGCAGCGCGCTGCCCGTTCCATGACGAGCGCTCGGCGTCGTTCACGGTCTCGCCCACGAAGCAGTTCTATCACTGCTTCGGTTGCGGCGCGCACGGCACCGCGATCAGCTTCCTGATGAACTACGACCGCCTCGAGTTCCTCGACGCGGTGGATGAACTGGCCAAGCGCGCAGGCATGGAAGTGCCGCGCAGCGAGAACCCACGCAGCCCCCAGCAGCAGGACGACAGCCGCGAGCTGTATTCGGCGCTTGAGGCGGCCACGAAGTTCTTCCAGAGCAACCTGCAGGGCAGCGAAAAGGCACGCAGCTACCTGGATGGGCGTGGCGTGGACGAAGAGAACCGCGCACGCTTCCAGATCGGCTACGCGCCGGATGGCTACAGCGGCCTGCGCGATGCGCTGGGCAAGGACGAGCGGCGCATGAAGCTGCTCGACCGCGCCGGCCTGTTCTCCAAGAACGACCGCGGCCACGTCTACGACAAGTTCCGCGACCGGGTGATGTTCCCGATCTTCGACCGCCGTGGCCGGGTGATCGCCTTCGGCGGCCGCGTGTTCGAGAAGGACGACGGCCCCAAGTACCTCAACTCGCCCGAGACCGCGCTGTTCCACAAGGGCCGCGAGCTGTACGGCCTGTGGCAGGTGCGCCAGGCCAACCAGAAGATCGAGCGGTTGATCGTGGTCGAGGGCTACATGGACGTGGTCTCGCTGTTCCAGTTCGGCGTCACCCAGGCAGTTGCCACGCTGGGCACGGCCACCACGCCGGACCATGCCGAGCTGCTGTTCCGCAACGCGCCGGACGTGTTCTTCTGCTTCGACGGCGACGCCGCCGGCCGCCGTGCCGGCTGGAAGGCGCTGGAGTCGGTGCTGCCGCGCATGAAGGATGGCCGCCAGGCCTTCTTCCTGTTCCTGCCCGATGGCGAGGACCCGGACACCATCGTGCGCAAGGAAGGCGCCGAGGCCTTCAACGAACGCCTGAAGCAGGCCACGCCGCTGTCCCAGTTCTTCTTCGACGAGCTCACCCGCGAGATCAACCTGGGCACGCTGGACGGCAAGGCGCGCCTGGCCGAGCGGGCCAAGCCGATGCTGGCGCAGATTCCCGACGGTGCCTTCGGCGACCTGATGAAGCAGCAGCTGGCGCAGCTGACCGGCCTCGGCGGCAATGCCCAGGCTGCACGCGCTTCGATGCCTCAGCGCCAGCCGGCACGCACTATTCAACCGGTGGCCAAGCGCAGCCTGGTGCGCGGCGCGATCGCCGTGCTGCTGCAGCAGCCGTCGCTGGCACTGACCCTGGGCGGCAAGCATCACTTCCAGGGCCTGCGCCTGCCCGGCGTGGAGCTGCTGCTGGAGCTGCTGGGGCTGGTCGAACAGCGCCCGGACATCAGCACCGGCGCCCTGCTGGAACATTTCGACGGCCGCGAAGAACAGGGCTCGCTGCATACACTGGCGGCACAGACACTGCCCGGCACCGAGGCCAGCTGGACCCAGGAACTGCACGACGCGGTGGCTCAGCTGGAGAAACAGCTGCTGGTGCAACGCCTGGAGGAGTTGTTGGCAAAGCAGCGCCAGCAGGGTCTGGACGATACTGACAAATACGAACTGCGCGAGCTGTTGAAGGCCCGCGCCGGGCTGCGCCTGTAGAGGGGCAGACGCTTTCACGGAGAGGACCATGCTGCTGCGCCTGACCTGCCTGCTGTTGTTGTCGCTCTGCCTGCCGCTGGCCGTCCTGGCCGCGGATACCCCGCTCAATGAAGTCCGCCCCGGCCTGTATGCCGGCGGCCAGCCCAGTGCCGCACAACTGCGCGAACTGGCTGCACAGGGTGTGCGCACGGTGATCGACCTGCGCCAGCCCGACGAAGACCGCGGTTTCGATGAAACCCACGTGGCCGAATCGTTGGGCCTGCGCTATGTGCGCATTCCGGTGGCCGGCGCAGAGGGGCTGGATGCGGCCAATGTGCGCGCCGTGCATCAGGCCCTGCGGCAAAGCCAGGGACCGGTGCTGCTGCACTGCGCCTCCGGCAACCGTGCCGGTGCCGTGCTCGGCTTGGTCAATGCACGTTACGAACACGCCAGCCCGGAACAGGCCCTGCAGCTCGGCCAGCGTGCCGGCCTGAAGTCGCTGGAAGCCGCCACCCGCCAGCGCCTGGCCACGCCATCCATTTCGCCCTGACTCCACCGCACCAAGGACTCTGCCCACCATGACCCGCTGGTGGTCGCGCCTGCGACCGGACAATTTCACCCTCGCCCTGCTGTGCACGGTTGGCCTGGCCTCGCTGCTGCCGATGAAGGGCGCCGCCGCCATCGTCCTTGATGACGTCACCACCGTCGCCATCGCGGCGTTGTTCTTCCTGCACGGCGCGCGCCTGCCACGTGAGTCCATCATCGGCGGCATGCTGCACTGGCGGCTGCACCTGACCATCCTCGCATGCACCTTCATCCTGTTCCCGCTGCTGGGGCTGATGTTCAAGCCACTGTCGGGCTGGCTGCTGACCCCGGAGCTGTACCTGGGCGTGCTGTTCCTGTGCACCCTGCCGTCCACCGTGCAGTCGTCCATCGCGTTCACCTCGATGGCGCATGGCAACGTACCGGCAGCGGTGTGCAGTGCCTCGCTGTCGAGCATCCTCGGCGTGTTCCTGACCCCGCTGCTGCTGACCGCGCTGGCCGGCACCTCCGGCGGCGTGCACGATCCGCTGCATGCGATCGGCGGCATCATGCTGCAGTTGCTGGTGCCGTTCGTGGCCGGCCATCTGCTGCGGCCGTGGATTGCCGGCTGGGTGGAGAAGCAGCGTGCACTGCTGCGCTACACCGACCAGGCCACCATCCTGCTGGTGGTGTACTCGGCCTTCGGCGAAGCCGTCACCGAGGGCCTGTGGAGCAAGACGCCGCTGCTGTCACTGCTGGCCGTGGCCGTCGTGGCCGCGGTGCTGCTGGGCATCGCCATGCCGCTGATCACCTTCATCGCCCGCCGCCTGCGCTTCAACCGCGAGGACGAGATCGCCATCGTGTTCTGCGGCTCGAAGAAGAGCCTGGCCACGGGCGTGCCGATCGCCAAGGTGTTGTTCGCTGGTGGCAGCCTCGGTGCCATCGTGCTGCCGGTGATGATCTACCACCAGATCCAGCTGATCGTCTGCGGCGTGATCGCACAGCGGTATGCGCGGCGCAAGCCCTGACGCGACGAGGAGAACATCCACGCATGGTGTGGATCTACTGTAGAGCCGAGCCCACGCTCGGCTGCTCTTCCAACCCCCCCTCAGCCGAGCATGGGCTCGGCTCTACAGGTGGCGCTTTACAACCAGGGCAGGATCCAGTGGTCCACCAGCAGGAAGGCGAACAGCGCCATCAGGTAGACGATGGAGTAATAGAACATCTTCATCGAGAACAGCTCGTCCGGCGGGTTCAGCATGCGCCAGGCGTACCAGAGGAACACGGCGTTGAGCACGATCGCGCCGCCCAGGTAGAACGCGCCGCTCATGCCCACCAGGTACGGCAGCAGGCAGACCAGGGCCAGCACCACTGAATACACCATGATCTGCTTGCGGGTGTGCACCACGCCATGGGTCACCGGCAGCATCGGAATTTCCGCCTTGGCGTAGTCCTCGCGGCGGAAGATCGCCAGTGCCCAGAAGTGCGGCGGCGTCCAGATGAAGATGATCAGCACCAGCAGCGACGAGTACGCCCAGTCCGACGAACCCTGCATGCCGGTCACCGCGGCCCAGCCCAGCATCGGCGGCATCGCGCCGGCCAGGCCGCCGATGACGATGTTCTGCGAGGTCGCGCGCTTGAGGTACACGGTGTAGATCACCGCATAACCGATCAGCGAGGCGAAGGTCAGCACCGCAGTGATCAGGTTCACCCACAGCACCAGGATGGTCATCGACAGCACGATCAGCAGGCCGGCGAACACCAGCACCTGCCACGGCTTGACCTTGCCCACCACCAGCGGACGCCACGAAGTGCGCGCCATCTGCGCATCGATGTGCGCATCCAGCAGCTGGTTGATCGCGGCCGCGGCCGAGGCCGCCAGCCAGATGCCGAGGAAACCGAGCACGCCGGCGCGCACCTGCTCCCAGCTGGGCACGCCGGGGATGGCCAGGACCATGCCGACCAGGGCAGTGAAGACAATGAGGGCGACGACCTTGGGTTTGGTCAGGTCCCAGTACTGGCGGTAATTGGAAAACATGGAATCAGTCCGGGGCACGCAGGCGGGCCAGCAGGCTGACCAGCACGAACAACAGGGCAACGGCCACGCCGTTGTGGGCCACCGCCACTTCCAGCGGCAGCGCCAGCTTCACATTGAGGATGCCGAGGGTGACCTGCAGCACCAGCAGCGCGATCAGCGCACTGGCCCAGCCACGCATGCTCGGCAGGCGGAACAGGCGCACGCCCAGCCACAACAGGTAGACCGCCACCACCACCGCGAACAGGCGGTGCGCCATCTGGATGGCTATACGCGAAGCGCCATCCAGCACGCCGCCTTCGTAGTCCACGCCGATGCCGCGCCACAGGGTGAAGCCTTCGACGAAGTTGTGCTGCGGCCACCATTGGTTGGCGCAGCGCGGGAAGTTGTCCAGCGAGGCGCTGCCGCCGCCGCAGGCCAGCGCCGCGTAGTTGGCACTGACCCAGCCCCCCAGTGCGATCTGGGTGACCAGCACCGCCACACCGATGCGCAGCATCCACTTCAGCTTCGGTGCTTCGGCCAGGGTGATCGGCATGTGCGTGGCGCGCCAGGCCATCCACACCAGCAGCGCGAACATCAGCATGCCGCCCAGCAGGTGGCCCATCACCACGATGGGTTTCAGCAGCAGGGTCACCGTCCACATGCCCAGCAGGGCCTGGAAGATCACCACCGCCAGGGTCAGCAGGGCAGCGCGCGCCAGGTCGATGTTGCTCCAGCGCAGCGCCGCGATCAGCAGGATCGCCTCGCCTATCAGGGCCAAGGCGCTGGCGGTGCCGTGCCAGCCCATCATGTACAGCGGTATGCCGGCGGCCACCAGTACGCAGGCGGTCACCACCGCCGTGCTTCCGAATCGCCGCTTGCGCGTGGCCAGCAGCGCCAGGGTCAGGATCTCGATGCCCAGCGCGCCGGCCAGGAAGCGATGCACCTGCTCACGCCAGGCCTTGTGGGTTTCCAGCGGGCGGATCTCCGCCGCCGGATGGCCGATGGTCTCTTCCACGTGCTGCGGCCAGGTGGCCTGTCCATAGCAGGTCGGCCAGTCCGGGCAGCTCAGGCCGGCATCGGACAGGCGCACGAAGGCGCCGAACATGATCGTGCTCGCGGTCATGATCATGGCGAACCACGCCAGGCGGTGGAAATTGCGGTGCAGCGCCGGACGCGCGGAAAGGCTCATCAAACGGGACTCACTTCAGTTTCAGCAACGTGGCCATGTCCTTGCGCAGGCCACCCAGGTCACTGCCGGGGGCATGGCGCATGATCACGAAGCCGTTCGGATCGATCACGTAGACCGGCAGGCCAGCCGGATCGTCGACGCCGGGCAGGGCCGCGCGCAGTGCTGGCGACGGTGCCAGCGGCCGCAGCGCGGGCAGCGAGGCGATCGACGCCGGTGGCGTTCCCAGCCACAGGATTTCGACATTATCGGCGTTATGGCCGAACAGCTGCCACACCTTGCCCAGTCCCTGCGACAAAGTGACGCACTGCGCGTCGCAGACTCCGGCCGGCGCCACCAGCAGGCGCCAGGTACGGGCCTCGGGATTCCACGGATAAGGCTGGCCGCTGGCCAGGGTCGGCGCCTGCTGGCGCAGGTCCACCGGCGGCTTCAGCAGCTGGCCTGCATTGCGGTGCCCGGTGGGCTGCCAGCCGGAGAAGCGCAGCACGGCAGCCAGCGCCATCGCCCCGAAGAACACGGCAAACAGCAGTACCAGGGTCCGGCGGCCAGAGCCGCGCGCCTGCGGGGACGTAGCAGTGTTCATGCGGGGCATTTTCTCATGGTTGGGTACGGGATGCCGGTCGTGCCACGGCGCGCCTCCTGCGCCACTCCAACACCAGCGCAACGACGAGCACGGTCAGGGCCAGGCCGAACCACTGCACGGCGTAGCCCAGGTGACGCTGCGGTGGCAGCGTGTTCGGCAACAGGTCCAGATCACGTTCGTCGCCGAAGGGCAGCGCCGGGTCCAGGCGCAGTACACGATCGGGAAGTGACTGCACCCCCAGCGCGCGGGCCAGGCCTTCGGCCGGCAACCGGCTGGCCAGCCAGCGGCCCGCTTCATCGGTGGTGGAGAACGCCGGGCCCAGTGCCAGTCCCGCTGACGGCGGCGGCGCCAGCAACCCACGTACGGCCACCGGCGAAGGTGGCGACGGCACATCCGGCAGGGTGCGATCAGGCGGCAGCGCGCGCCATCCCAGATCGACCAGCAACACACTGCCCTCGTCACTGCGGAACGGGCGGTAGATCTTCACGCCGGCACGGCCGTGCCGGGTCTGGTTATCCAGCAGCACCACGCCGGGCAGGAAGCGACCGTGGTCGGCCACGCCATGCAACGCACCGGGCGCTGCCAGCGCCTGCGCCAACGACAGTACCTGCGCTGCGGCTGGAGCCTGTGCATCCAACATTGCCTGTTTGGCATGCATGCGCTGCAGCTGCCACAGCCCCAATGCGGTGAAACCGGCCATTGCCAGCACGGCCAGCAGCCATCCGAGCACGCGCGTGTGCTGGCGCATCATGACAAGTCCGCGCAAACGCGGTCAGATAGGCACATCCACCCTGCCCTCGAGCCGCACATGAGTGATTCGCTGAAGACCCTGCTGGTAATCGCGTTTCTGATCGTCATCGTCTGGAATCTGGGCGCCGGCCTGTATTACCTGCTGGTCGACCGCGGCCAGACCAAGCGCACGGTCAACGCACTGACACGCCGCATCGGGGTGTCGGTGGCCTTGATCGTACTGGTGATCGTGAGCATCTACATGGGCTGGATCAAGCCGCACGGCATCGGCGGCTGAGGCCACCGATGCGTGCGCGGTCAAAGCACGTAGACGAACATGAAGAGCATCAGCCACACCACGTCGACGAAGTGCCAGTACCATGCGGCGGCTTCGAAACCGAAATGGTTGTCGCGGGTGAAGTGTCCCTTGGCCGAACGCAGCCACATCACGATCAGCATGATCGTGCCCAGCAGCACGTGCGCGCCGTGGAAGCCGGTCAGCATGAAGAACGTCGAACCATAGATACCCGAGCCGAGCGTCAGGTTCAGTTCCTTGTAGGCGTGGATGTACTCCTCCGCCTGCAGGGTCAGGAAGCCGAGGCCGAGCACCACGGTCAGGCCCAGCCAGATCAGCAGCTGGCGGCGGTTGCCGGCCTTCAGTGCATGGTGGGCGATGGTCAGGGTCACGCCGGAGGTGAGCAGGATCAGCGTGTTGATCAGCGGCAGGCCCCAGGCCGGGATGGTCTGGAACGCACCGCCGATCGCCGCCGGGCCATTGGTCGGCCATCCTGCCGAATAGCCCTGCCAGAGCAGTTCGTTGGTCATCACCCCGCGGCCTTCGCCGCTGAGCCACGACAGGCCCAGGTTGCGGGTGTAGAACAGCGCGCCGAAGAAGGCGCCGAAGAACATCACCTCGGAGAAGATGAACCAGATCATCCCCATCCGGAACGAACCATCGACCTGGTGGTTGTAGTTGCCGGCCTGCGACTCGCGCACCACGTCGCTGAACCACCAGAACAGGGTCAGCACCAGCATCGCGATGCCGATGTAGAACGTCCAGCGTCCCCAGCTGGCATCGTTGAGCCAGCTGGCCACGCCCACCATGGTCACCATCATCGCGATGGAACCCACGAACGGCCATTTGCTCTGGGCCGGGACGAAGTACACGTTGGCGTCGGTCGGTGTCTGGGCCATGTCGGTATCCGGGTCAGGGTGCGGCGTGCGCGCCTTCCGAGGTGGCGGCCGGAGCCAGCCGATCGGACAGCGCGTCGTTGCGGTAGAAGGTGTAGGACAAGGTGATCGTCCTGATCTCCGGCGGCAGGTCCGGATCGACGATGAAGCGCACCGGCATGTCGCGCTTCTCGCCGGCCTGCAGCGTCTGCGCGGTGAAACAGAAGCATTCGGTCTTGCTGAAGAAACCCGACGCGCGCGCCGGTGCCACCGAAGGCACCGCACTGCCCACCACCGCCTGCTGGCTGTCGTTGCGGGCGAAGTACAACGCTTCGTTGAGCTCGCCGGGCACCACGTCCATGGTCAGCTGCTCGGGGTGGAACGACCAGGGCAGGCGCGAGTTGACGCCGCCATCGAACTCCACCCGTACGGTGCGCTTGCCGGACGCGGCACCGGCACTGGCTTCGCTGCCGGGGCCGCGCTCCAGTCGCACGCCGAACACCTTCTCGCAGGCGATGCGATACAGCGGCACCAGCGAGAACGTCAGCAGGAACACCGCCACCGCCACGCCGATCAGGCGCGGCAGCCCGGCACTGCGTGAGGTCGCGGTGGCCGGTGCGTCGCTCATCGGCCGATCACCCCACTGAGGATGAAACCGACGTAGACCAGCACAGCGATGGCGCCGACCCACATCGCCGTGCGCCTGGCGCGCCGGCGTTGCTGTTCGATGCCGTTTTCCGGGGCGTCGCCCGGGCTGTTGTAGAGCCGAGCCATGCTCGGCTGCTTTTCATCAGCCGAGCATGGCTCGACTCTACAG
>NZ_JBQEMR010000011.1:8938-15746 GCF_052045015.1 Stenotrophomonas sp. 22692 | reverse complement strand
GACCCGTTCTTTTTTTTTTTTTTCCATCGGGGCGTTCCTCGACTCTACAGATCTGCAGCGGGCTCTCGTTATGCATGCCCCACCTCAGTGCGTGATGTCGTCATGCGCCAGATCCCCCGGACGGATGGTCGGCGGCGTGGTGAAGGTGTGCGCCGGTGCCGGCGATGGCAGCGTCCACTCCAGCCCACGTGCGCCTTCCCAGGAACGCGCCTCGGCCTTCTCGCCATTGCGCAGCGAGGACAGCAGGATCGCGGCCATCATGAACGGCGTGACGAACATGCCGAACGCACCGATCGAGCTGATCAGGTTCCAGTCGGCGAAGGCCACGCTGTAATCGGGAATACGGCGCGGCATGCCGGCCAGGCCGAGGAAGTGCTGCGGGAAGAACAGCAGGTTGACGAACACGATCGACCACCAGAAGTGCACCTTGGCCCACTTCTCGCTGTACATGCGCCCGGTCCACTTCGGCCACCAGTAGTACACCGCGGCAATCAGCGCGAACACCGCGCCGGTCACCAGCACGTAGTGGAAGTGGGCGACCACGAAGTAGGTGTCGTGATACTGGAAGTCGGCGGCAACGATCGCCAGCATCAGGCCGGAGAAGCCGCCGATGGTGAACAGGATGACGAAGGCCACCGACCACAGCATCGGCGCTTCGAACGTCAGCGAGCCGCGCCACATGGTGCTGACCCAGTTGAACACCTTCACGCCGGTCGGGATCGAGATCAGCATGGTGGCGAACATGAAGTAGATCTCGCCACCCAGCGGCATGCCCACGGTGAACATGTGGTGGGCCCAGACGATGAACGACAGGAACGCGATCGCGGCGGTGGCGTACACCATCGCTTGGTAGCCGAACAGCGGCTTGCGGCTGAAGGTCGGGATGATCTCGCTGACCACGCCGAAGGCGGGCAGGATCATGATGTAGACCTCGGGGTGCCCGAAGAACCAGAAGATGTGCTGGTACATCACCGGGTCACCGCCACCGGCGGCATTGAAGAAGCTGGTGCCGAAGAACTTGTCGGTCAGCAGCATGGTCACCGCACCGGCCAGCACCGGCATCACCGCAATCAGCAGGAAGGCGGTGATCAGCCAGGCCCAGCAGAAGATCGGCATTTTCAGCAGGTCGATGCCCGGCGCACGCATGTTGAGCACGGTGGCGATGATATTGATCGCGCCCATGATCGAACTGATGCCGGCCACGTGGATGGCGAACACGCTGAAGGCGACGTTGTAGCCACCCTGCAGCGACAGCGGCGGGTACAGGGTCCAGCCACCGGCCGGTGCACCACCGGGCAGGAACAGGGTCAGCAGCAACAGGCTGAAGGCCACCGGCAGCAGCCAGAACGACCAGTTGTTCATGCGCGGCAGCGCCATGTCCGGCGCGCCGATCTGCAGCGGGATCATCCAGTTGGCCAGGCCCACGAAGGCCGGCATCACGCCACCGAAGATCATCACCAGCGCATGCACGGTGGTCATCTGGTTGAAGAACTCGGGCTTGACGAACTGCAGGCCCGGCTGCGCCAACTCGGCGCGGATCACCACGCTCATCGCCGCACCGATGATGAACATGATGAAGCTGAAACCGAGGTACAGCGTGCCGATGTCCTTGTGGTTGGTCGAGAAGAACCAACGCTCGAAGAAGCTCTGGTGGTGATGGTGATCGTCGTGCCCAACTGCCGAGTGCGCCATTGCAAAACACCTCTCAGAATCGGTTGTCACCACGGCCGCGAGCGGCCGCGGGCTTTACATCACGCGCCGCTGGCTGCGGTGGCAGGTGCGCTGCCCGCTTCTGCAGCAGCAGGCGCAGCCGGTGCTTCGCCCGCCGGTGCAGTCGGTTCGGCCGGTGCCGCAGGTGCCGCCGGCGTGGCAGGCGCCGCAGGCTTGCGCTGCGCCAGCCACTGCTTGAAGTCTTCCTTGGACACCGCCTCGACCACGATCGGCATGAAGCCGTGGTCCTTGCCGCACAGCTCTGCGCACTGCCCGCGGTACACGCCGGGCTGCTCGATGCTGGTCCAGGCTTCGTTGATGAAGCCGGGGATGGCGTCCTGCTTCCAGCCCAGCGCCGGTACCCACCAGGCGTGGATCACATCGTCGGAGGTGATGACGAAACGCACCTTGGTATCGACCGGCAGCACCAGGCGGTTGTCGACATCCAGCAGGTAGTGCGGATGGCTCTCGCGGGTCGGCACGACGCCGCTCTGCCGCACACGGTCGGACTCGCGGTCCAGCCGGCTGGTGAAGGTGACGTTCTCGCCGAGGTATTCGTACTTCCACATCCACTGGTAGCCGGTGACCTTCACCGTCATCTCGGCATCGCGGGTGTCGTACATCTTGATCAGGTTGGCCGTGGCCGGCCAGGCCATCACGATCAGGATGATCACCGGGATCACCGTCCAGATCACCTCGGCCTTGGTGTTGTGGCTGAAGGTGGCGGCGACCGCGCCCTTGGATTTGCGGAACTTGAACATGGCGTAGGCCATCGCCCCGAACACGATGACGCCGATCACCGTGCAGATGATCAACGACAGGTTGTTCGATTCCCAGGCCAGGCGCGAGGTCTGGGTCACCCCCTTGCCCATGTTCAGCTGCCACGGCTTGGGATCGGCCGCCTGGGCCCAGGCCAACGCCGGCATCAGTCCCCCGGTCGCCAGCACTGCGGCAACCGCGTTCACGCACTTCGTGCCCCACCTGCTGCTTTGCTTCATTGCCTAGACCCTTAGCGTCGTCGGTTGCCGCCATCGCTGGCGGCGAGCAAGCTTTCAAGTGTCTCTGCAAGCGTCTGACGTTCGGCCGGCGCGAGGAAACTCCCCACCTCCACCTGCCGGCCGCTGGATGCCAGCCGGACCCTCTCATCGTCGGTGAGCAGGCGCACCCAGTGGGGGTGGGCCCGGAACACCGGCGATCCACCGGGTACGGGAATGACCTCCACGTACGCCGGCACTACCCGGATCTCCTCCTGCCGTTCTCCGCTGCGCCACAAGGCACGCAGCGCCGCCGCCAGCACCAGGCTGTACAGCAGCGCGAACAGGGGGGCGAATGCATTGCCGGCCAACCACCCGAGGGCGGACACCAGCCACATCGCACCCGACAACACGGTGAACAACAGGACGAACTGCCGGGCATCGAGCGCCCGTGGGGGACGCAGCCGCAGCTGCGTACCTGACCCATCCGGAGCTGGAAGCACCTCGATCATGTCGCAACCGCGTTCCTGCCGCGGGAAACGTCTCGATGGTAGCCCCGCCCTCTCGCCGGTAGCAAGGGTGCATTCACACTTTTTCCCATGCTGCAACACAGCATGAGGTCGGCGACACAAATGACGAATTCAGCACAAATTCTTCCGAGCTTGCTGAACACGCTGAATCCACCGCAGCTAGGGGCTATCAGCACTTCATCAAGGTGGCTGCGGGGCACTTCCGGAACCCGCAAAAATGATTAAAATCGCCAAGTTTTCCACTGGCCGGACCGGCATGAACGCACCTTCCTCCTCCCCTGCCGCCCACGACGCTCCGCGTCCCGGCGCGCTGCTGTCGCCGGAACTGCCGGCGCCCCCCAACCCGTTCCGCCAGGCCATCACCGATGCCTGGTTGAAGGACGAGGCCAGCCATGTGCGCGAGCTGCTGGCGCAGGCCCGCCTGCCCGCCGAGGAACAGGCCAGGGTGCAGGCGCTGGCCGCCGACCTGGTCGGCCGCGTGCGCGTGCGTGCCAAGGACCAGGGCGCCATCGAAGCCTTCATGCGCCAGTACGACCTGGGCAGCGAGGAAGGCGTGCTGCTGATGTGCGTGGCCGAGGCGCTGCTGCGCATTCCGGACCAGGACACCGCCGACAAGCTGATCCGCGACAAGCTGGCCGATGCCGACTGGGAAAAGCACCTGGGCGGCAGCGACTCGGTGCTGGTCAACGCCTCCACCTGGGGCCTGATGCTGACCGGCAAGCTGGTGCAGATGAACGATGCCACCCGCGCCGATGCGCCCAGCGCGTTCAAGCGCCTGGTCGGCCGCGTGGGTGAGCCGGTGGTGCGCCTGGCCGTGCGCCAGGCGATGAAGATCATGGGCCACCAGTTCGTCATGGGCCGTACCATCAGCGAAGCGCTGTCGCGCTCGCACAAGGGCGACAACGCGAACTACCGCTACTCCTTCGACATGCTGGGCGAAGGCGCGCTGACCATGAAGGACGCGCTGCGCTACCTGGAAGACTACCGTCGTGCGATCCACGCCATCGGCGGCGATCACAAGGCACGCGGCGGCCGTCCGGACGGCGACGTCAACAACGCCCCGGGCATCTCGATCAAACTGTCGGCGCTGTACCCGCGCTACGAGCACGCCAAGCGCGAGCGCGTACTGAAGGACCTGGTGCCGGGCGTGCTGGAACTGGCACAGCTGGCCAAGAGCTACGGCATCGGCTGCACCGTCGACGCCGAAGAGTCCGACCGCCTGGAACTGTCGCTGGACATCATCGAGCAGGTCTTCTCCGATGCCTCGCTGTCCGGCTGGGATGGTTTCGGCGTGGTCGTGCAGGCCTACCAGAAGCGCACGCCGTACACGATCGACCACCTGGCCGACATGGCACGCCGCGCCGGTCGCCGCCTGCAGGTACGCCTGGTCAAGGGCGCCTACTGGGACGCCGAGATCAAGCGCGCGCAGATCGAAGGCTATCCGGGCTACCCGGTGTTCACCCGCAAGCAGAACACCGACGTGTCCTACCTGGCCTGCGCAAAGCGCCTGTTCACGCATGCCGATGCGATCTACCCGATGTTCGCCACGCACAACGCGCACACCATCGCCGCAGTGCGCAGCATCGCCAATGGCGGCGTGTACGAGCACCAGAAGCTGCACGGCATGGGTGACGATCTGTACGCCGAAGTGGTGCCGGCCGATCGCTTGAACCTGCCCTGCCGCGTGTACGCCCCGGTCGGTTCACATGAAGACCTGCTGCCGTACCTGGTGCGCCGCCTGCTGGAAAACGGCGCCAACTCCAGCTTCGTCAACCGCATCACCGACGAGCGCGTGCCGATCGCCGACCTGATCCGCGATCCGGTCGAGATGGTGTCCTCGTTCGAATCGATTCCGCATCCCAAGATCCCGCTGCCGGTTGACCTGCTGCGCAGCCAGAACCACGACAGGAAGAACTCCATGGGCGCCAATCTCGCCAACGACAACGAACTGCGCGCCCTGGCCGAGCAGATCAACGCGGCTGTGAAGCCCTGGCAGGCCGCGCCGCTGGTACCGGGTGCGAACCCGGCCGGCGCCGCGCTGCCGGTGACCAACCCGGCCGACACCCGCGAAGTGGTCGGCCAGTGGCTGGCCGCCGACGCTGCCACCGTGCAGAAGGCCCTGGCCAATGCCGTGGCCGCGCAGCCGGCCTGGAACCGCACCCCGGCCGCCAGCCGCGCCGCCATCCTCGAGCACGCCGCCGACCAGCTGGAAGCGCGCATGCCGGAGTTCATGGCGCTGTGCGTGAAGGAAGCCGGCAAGAGCCTGCCCGACAGCATCGCCGAAGTGCGCGAAGCGGTGGATTTCCTGCGCTACTACGCCAAGCAGGCACGCGAGCAGTTCAGCCACGCCGAGAAGCTGCCGAGCCCGACCGGTGAATCCAACGAGCTGCAGCTGCACGGCCGCGGCGTGTTCGTCTGCATCAGCCCGTGGAACTTCCCGCTGGCGATCTTCCTGGGCCAGGTGGCCGCTGCACTCGCCGCTGGCAACAGCGTGATCGCCAAGCCGGCCGAGCAGACCAACCTGATCGGCTACTACGCGGTGAAGCTGCTGCACGACGCCGGCGTGCCGGCCGAGGTGGTGCAGTTCCTGCCGGGCGACGGTGCCACCGTCGGTGCCGCGCTGACCGCCGACCCGCGCGTGGCCGGCGTGGCCTTCACCGGTTCCACCGACACCGCCCGTGCGATCAACCGCGCGATGGCCGCACGTGACGCCGCCATCGGTGTGCTGATTGCCGAGACCGGCGGCCAGAATGCCTTCATCGCCGATTCCTCGGCGCTGCCGGAACAGCTGGTCAAGGACGCGATCGGTTCGGCCTTCACCTCCGCCGGCCAGCGCTGCTCGGCCGCGCGCGTGCTGTTCGTGCAGGACGACATCGCCGACAAGGTGATGACCATGCTGGCCGGTGCGATGAAGGAACTGAAGGTCGGCAACCCGGGGTTGCTGTCCACCGACGTCGGCCCGGTGATCGATGCCGACGCGCTGAAGATCCTGCAGGACCACGCCGAACGCATGGACCGCGAAGCGCGCCTGATCGCTGCCGCCGAGCTGTCCGCCGAAGCAGCCAATGGCACCTTCTTCGCACCGCGTGCGTATGAACTGAAGGACCTGGGCCAGCTGCACAAGGAAGTCTTCGGTCCGGTCCTGCACGTGATCCGCTGGAAGGGCGACCAGCTCGACGCGGTGATCGACCAGATCAACGCCACCGGCTACGGCCTGACCCTGGGCGTGCATTCGCGCATCGACGAGACCGTCGACCGCATCAGCAACGGCGTCCACGTCGGCAACGTCTACGTCAACCGCAACCAGATCGGTGCGGTGGTCGGCGTACAGCCGTTCGGCGGCCAGGGCCTGTCCGGCACCGGTCCGAAGGCCGGCGGCCCGCATTACCTGCTGCGCTTCGCCACCGAAAAGACGGTGACGGTGAACACCACTGCCGCCGGCGGCAACGCCTCGCTGCTGACCCTGGGCGACTGATCGCCCGGTTGATGCGGCAAACGAGAAACCCCGCGAAAGCGGGGTTTTTTGTGCATTGCTTGCTGTAGAGGGGGGGGGGGGGGGGGGGGGGGGGAGGGGGGGGGGGGGGAGGAGGGGGG
>NZ_JBQEMR010000011.1:0-8928 GCF_052045015.1 Stenotrophomonas sp. 22692 | reverse complement strand
CTCCCTACTCAACACACCCCCCCACCCCTTCCCCCCCCCTCTACACCCGCATCAGATTGCGCCAGTGGCGCAACGCCGCCAGTGCGTTGATCCAGAAGCCCACGTACAGGATCGAGGTCAGATGCAGGCCACGGCTGTAGTACAGCGGCACCGCGACGGTATTCACCAGCAGCCACACCCACCACGATTCCAGCTTGCGCCGCATCATCAGGATCTGGGCGATCACGCTCAGCACCAGCACCGCCGAATCGATGTAGGGCGCGTAGGCGTTGGTCAGGCGGGTCAGCATCCAGCCGTAGCCGAAGGTCGCCACCACCGCCAGTGGTGCCAGCCACGCCCAGGCACGCGGTCGCAATGAGGTGATCGGCAGGGGTGCACCGTGGTCGCCGCGCAGCCACTGCCACCAGCCCAGCACGCTGATGGCGATGAAGAAGAACTGCAGCACCATGTCTGCATACAGGTGAGAGCGCTCGAACACCGCCGCGAACAGCGCGCAGCCGACGATGCCCAGCCACCAGGTGTGCACGTTGTTGCGGCCCGCCAGCAGGATCGAGCCGGCGACGGCGATGTTGGCGGCCAGCTCCAGCTGGAAATTCGGATCGGACAGGTTCATCGCCCTATTGTCGTGGATCCACGCCATGCGTGGATGCCCCAAACCAGCTCCGCAAAAAGAAGGCCCCGCTTGCGCGGGGCCTTCCGTGTACTGCGTCAGGCGTTGGCCCGAATCAGAACTTGTACTGGAACGAAGCGGCCAGCACGTCGCCACGGACCTTGTACTTGCCCGACAGCGAGTTGCCCTGGTTGGCGGTGGTCGCCGGCACGTTCACGTTCGGGTCGCTGGTGAACAGGTGGGTGTAGCCCAGGTTGTACTCGGTGTTCGCCGACGGGGTCCAGCCCACGCCCAGCGACAGCCACTTGCGGCTGGTGTCCGGCACGCGGACGTCGCGGTGGGCGTCGGTGGTCGGGGTCTGGTCCAGCGCAACACCACCGCGCAGGGTGACGGTATCGCTCAGCTTGTAGTCGGCGCCCAGCGACACGAAGGTGGTGTCGCGGTAGCCGAACTTCAGCTCCGAATTCGGCTGCGGCGAAGCGTAGTCGACGGTGACGCTGTCAAAGGCGGTCGACCAGGCGGTACGGGTCACGTCGCCCATCACGGTCCAGCGGTCGTTGACCTTGTGGGTCACGCTCAGGGTGGCCGAGGCCGGCATGGTGACGGTGGCACGGCCGCTGGTATCCATGAACCAGCCGCGGGTGTTCGGCGAGTTGGTGAGCAGGGCACGAGCGCGGTCGGCGCCGCTGAAGGTCGCATCACCACCGGTGATCTTGTGCTTGACCTTGGAACGGTAGCTCAGGCCGATGTGGGTGTTCTCGTCGATCGAGAACAGGCCACCGACGGTCCAGCCCACGGCATTGTTGTCGCCTTCGATCTTCAGGGTGCCATCCGAGCTGCCCGGGGCGAAGCCCGGAACGCCGGCACCGGCCAGGATGCTGCCGTAGTCGACGGCGTTGCTCAGTTCGATGGTCAGGTGCTCGACGAACACCGACGCGCCGAAGGACACGTACGGGTTGACGTCATACGACGCGGCGAAGCCCAGGTCGATGGCCTTCAGGTCGGTCTTCAGGCCGCTGTAGCGACCCACCCAACCGTTGTCGTATTCGGTCTTGAAGCCGAACGGGGCGGTCAGCGACACACCGAAATGGGCCTGTTCGCCGATCGGCATGTGGAAGTAGGCGGCCGGAACCGGAGCGATCATGCCGGCGTCGCCGCCGTTGCCGCCCTGGGCCGGGAAGCCGTTCGGGGTCCGCTGGCTCACGCCGGTACGGCCGGTGCCCTTGTACTTGGCACCGAAGCTGATGGCGCTGAGGTCGCCCTGGATCATGGTGCCTTCCAGCTGGCGCATGCCGGCCGGGTTGACGGCGATGATGGAGGCGTCGCCCTCGGCGCTGCCGGAACCGGCGAACGCGCGGCCGAGGCCCTTGGCGCTGTTTTCCTTCAGCTGGAAGGCGGCAGCGTTGGCGTCGGCGGCAGCCAGCGCACCGGCAACGCCGACGGCCAGCAGGGTCAGTCGGGCAATGGTGGAAGCGGTTTGCATCGTAGTTCTCTCTCTCCGGTAAGCGGTGATGGTGCTCTGAGTGCGCCTGCGCCCGGCAGGCCCTGGGGCCCTTCGGAGCGCGCCGGATTCCCCTCCCGACATACGACGCCGTATGCGAGTATTACCCAGAGCTGTTAATGAAACAATAACAGCGCAGGCGCTTTTTTCGTCTCAAAAGCTGAACAGGACAATCCCCGCCGTAAGCGCCCTCACGCTAGGCTAGTGCCCATGTTCGTCTCCCTCCCGTCGCGCAAGAAGGCAGCCCTGCGCTGGGCCACGCCCGTGCTGTTTGCGGCACTGTGGCTGGCGTTCCTGTGGTCGATCTCGCGTCCGGATGACGCCCGGGGCAGCCTCTGGCTGGACTGGGGCGCCCTGTCCACCGGCCTGACCCACCCGCTGGACTGGTGGGCGACCCTGCAGGACGGCAGCGTGCTGCGCCTGTTCACCGCCCTGTTCCTGCACGCGGACTGGTCACACCTGCTGGGCAATCTGGTGTTCCTGCTGATCTTCGGCCTGCCCGCCGAACGGGTGCTGGGCCCGTGGCGCCTGCTGCTGCTGTTCCTGGTCGGCGGTGCG
The DNA here is from genome assembly GCF_052045015.1 of Stenotrophomonas sp. 22692. Taxonomy (NCBI): domain Bacteria; kingdom Pseudomonadati; phylum Pseudomonadota; class Gammaproteobacteria; order Lysobacterales; family Lysobacteraceae; genus Stenotrophomonas; species Stenotrophomonas sp. 22692. The sequence goes on along the minus strand of NZ_JBQEMR010000011.1, from coordinate 6,259 downwards.
GTGTCCAATCTGGTGGCCATCTACACCATGGGCAGCCCGGACCAGATCATCATCGGTGCCAGCGGTGCGGTGTCAGCGCTCATCGGCGCCTATCTGGCCCTGTTCCCGGGCGCCCGGCTGGGCGTGGTGATCCCGCTGGGCCTGTTCCTGGAGTTCGTGCGCGCCCCGGCCTACCTGCTGATCGGCGTCTGGGCGGCGCTGCAGGTGGTGTTCGCCCATATCGGCCCCAGCTTCGGCATGGTGGCCTGGTGGGCGCACATCGGTGGCTTCCTGTTCGGCCTGCTGTACGGCGTGTACGTGCGCGCCGCGATCGCACGCCGCCTGCGCAAGCGGCACGGCTTCTGAACCCCTGGTGGTGCCGGCCGCTGGCCGGCGTCACGCTCACCCGCTCGTTCGTAGATCAGTCGAGCACGGCTCGACGCTACAGAATCAGGGCTTGGCCGGAGCCGGTGCGGGCTTTGCTTCCGGCTTTGCTTCCGGTGCTTCCGGTGCTTCCGGCTTTGCTTCCGGCTTCGCTTCCGGCTTCGCTTCCGGCTTCGCTTCCGGCTTCGCTTCCGGCTTCGCTTCCGGCTTCGGTTCTACCTTCGCCTCCGGCTTCGCAGCTGCGGCCTTCGCGGCCTTCGCCGCATCCGCTTTCGCCGCTTCGGCCTTCAACCGTGCAGCCACCGAACCCGGATTCTTCAGCTCGGCCAGCGCGTCGTTGATCGGGCCATCGCCCGGCAGTACGGCGCCGGCGTGGTAGCCCTCGGTGCCTTCGTCGTCACCGCGCAGATGGCCCGGCAGGGTCGCTTCGCTGTAATCGCTCAGGCTGGCCGGCAGCGCCTCGTCTTCCGGGCGCGCCGCAGGCTTCAGTTCGACCTCCGGCACGATGCCGGTGGCCTGGATCGACTTGCCGCTGGGCGTGTAATAACGCGCGGTGGTCAGCTTCACCGAATCACCGTTGTCCAGCGGCAGCACGGTCTGCACCGAGCCCTTGCCGAAGGTGCGGCTGCCGACCACGCGGGCGCGCTTGTTGTCGCGCAGTGCGCCGGCCAGCACTTCCGAGGCACTGGCCGAACCCGCATCGACCAGCACCACCACCGGTGCACCCTTCAACAGATCGCCCGGGGTCGCATCGAAGCGTGCATCGCTGATGCTGATGCGGCCGCGGGTGCTGACGATGTTGCCCTTGTCGAGCAGGTCGTCGGCCACCTGCACGGCAGCGGTCAGCAGGCCACCCGGGTTGCTGCGCAGATCCAGCACCAGGCCCTTGAGCTGGCCACCGGACTGCTTCTGCAGCTGCTGCACGTGCTTCTGGAAGTCCGAACCGGTGTCGGCCTGGAACGTGCTCAGGCGGATGTAGCCATAGCCCGGTTCCAACAGGCGGCTGCGCACGCTGGTCACGCGGATGGTCTGGCGAGTGAGGCTGACATCGAAGGGCTTGGGCTTGCCTTCGCGCACGATGGTCAGCACCACCTTGCTGCCGGCCGGGCCGCGCAGCGGTTCGCTGGCATCGATCGCGCTGATCGGCTTGCCGTCGATGGCGATGATCAGGTCACCGGCGAGGATGCCGGCCTTCGCCGCCGGCGTGTCGTCGATCGGCGAAATCACCTTCATGCTGGCGTTGTCGGGCTGCTGCTGCAGCTCCACGCCGATGCCTTCGTAGGCGCCGCTGGCCTGTTCGTCGAACGCCTGCGCGTCTTCCTTGTTGAAGTAGGTGCTGTGCGGGTCGAGGTCGAGCAGCAGGCCACGCACCGCGGCCTGCATCAGCTTCTTGTCATCGACCGGATCGACGTAGGCGGCCCGCACTGCGTTGTAGACGGCCACGAAGCGGCGGATGTCCTCCAGCGGCACCTTCGAGGTCACCGCCTCCTCGCTGCTCGCTGCCTGCCCGCCGGTTTCCTGGCTCGGGGCGGGCGCGGTCTGCTGCGCCCAGGACAGCGCTGGCAACAGGGCCAGCAAGAGGGTGGCGGTACGGGCTGCGCGCATGGATCACTCCTGTCGACGGTGGCATGGTGCCCAAGGCACATGCACCGATTATGCGCGAAGCACAGCTAAATTCCCGTTGAATCCGCCCTGCACGCGGAAGCGCTGGATTCAGCGCCGCTGCAGCCAGCTGTCAGGGTTCACCGGCTGCCCACCACGACGCAGCTCGAAATACAGCGCGGTGACGCCCTGGCCGCCGGAATTGCCGACCTTGGCCACCGCATCACCACGGCTGACCCGCGCGCCGGCATCCTTGAGCAGGGTGTCGTTGTGGGCGTACAGGCTCATGTAGCCGTTGCCGTGGTCGACGATCAGGATCATGCCGTAGCCGGTCATCCAGTCGGAGAACACCACAGTGCCATCGGCCACCGCGGTGACGGTGCTGCCGGCCGGTGCACCGATCAGCACGCCGCTGCTGGTGCGGCCATCAGGCAGCTTGCCGCCATAGCGGGCCAGCAGGTTGCCGGACAAGGGCCAGCCCAGGCCACCGACCTTCGGCGCCGGTGCCGACGCCACCGCCGGCGGAACCTTGGTCGGCGGCGGCGGGCGGCCCTGCGCAGCGGCCTGGCGTGCGGCCCGCTCGGCAGCGGCCTTTTCGGCAGCGGCTCGGCGTGCAGCCGCGCGACGCTCGGCCTCGGCGCGGGCGGCGGCCGCGCGCAGATTGGCCAGCAGTGTTTCCAGCGCCTTGGCGTCCTGGCCCAGCGCCTGTTCCTTCTCGCGCTGGTCCTTGAAGCGTTCGTCCAGCGAGGCCACGGTCTTGGCGCGATCGCGACGGTCGGCTTCCAGCGCCGCCGCCTGCTGCTTCTGGTCCTGTTGTGCACCCTGCAGCTTCTGCTTGCGCTCGGCGATCTGCGCCTGCAGCGCTTCCAGTTCCTTCAGGTCGGCGGTCAGCGTGGTGATCCGCTGCGCACGCTCGCGTTGCAGGTAACGATGGTAGGCCAGGGCGCGATTGGCATCGGCTACCGTGTCCTGCGACAACAGCAGCTTCAGTGGTGCGTGGTTGCCCAGCTGGTAGGCTGCACGCAGCAGGCCGGCCAGCTCGCGATGCTGCTGGGCGAGGTTGGCCTGCAGCGTGCTGCGGCGTTGTTCGGCCTCGGCCAGGGCCCTTCCCTGCTCGCGCAGCGCGGTTTCCGTCTGCGCAAGCGCACGGCCGGTGCGGGCCACCTTCTCATCTGCCTCGCGCAGCTGCTGCGAGGCCTGGCCACGCTGGCCTTCGATCTGCCGGCGCTCCTGCGCCACGCCCTTCAGCTCACTGCGCAGTTTCTGCAGCTTGCGCTCGGTCTCGCGCGTGGTCTGCGCGGCACCCGGCAACGGCAACGCCAGTGCCAAGGCCAGCCCCAACAGCAGGCAGCGCCCGCCGCGGGCAGCGGCGATGTGATGTCGGCGTGATGGGAAGGCGTTGTTGCGCAAGGGCTTTCCAGTGACTTCAGGCAGTTGCAGGGGGTACCGGGGAATGGTGACATCTCCGCACGCGGCCTGCCAGCCGCACATCCATCGAGGTCCCCATGAAAGCTCTCTCCATTCCGCTGCTGTTGGGCGTACTGCTGGCCACCGGGCCGGTCTGCGCCCAGGAGAACATCAGCAAGGTCAACGGCAGCATCAGCGCCGAACCCGGCCAGCGCTACGGCAAGCTGGACACCGTCAACGGCGGCATCCGCGTCGGCGAAGGCGTCGAGACCGGCAGCATCGACACCGTCAACGGCGGGGTGAAGGTCGCCGATCGCGCGCGCACTGGCAAGATCGAAACGGTCAACGGCGGTGTGCGCCTGGGCCGCGAAGTGATCGCCCATGGCAACGTCAGCACCGTCAACGGCAGCATCTTCAGCGATCGCGGCAGCCAGATCGAAGGCGGCGTTGAAACCGTGAACGGTGGCATCGGGCTGGTCGAAAGCCGCGTCGGCAACGACGTGGAAACCGTCAACGGTGACATCACCGTGGGCATCGGTTCGCAGGTCAAGGGCGGTGTGCACGTGCGCAAGCCGAACTTCAGCGTCTCGCTGACCGCCAGCCGCAAGCCACGCGTGATCATCGGCCCGAATGCCGTGGTCGACGGCCCGTTGCAGTTCGAGCGCGAGGTGGTGCTGTACGTGCACCGCACGGCCCGCATCGGCCCGGTCACCGGCGCCGAGCCGATCCCGTTCGACACCGAAACCGCTCCGGCGGACTGAGCACACCGCGCCCATCGGTTCGGTGATACTCGCTGTTACCGGTCGTACACGAGGTACGGCCGCCCTTTGTTTTCCAGGAATCGACGATGCCCCGCAAACTCCTCCTGTGCCTGGCCGCTGCGGCCGCGCTCAGTGCCTGCAAAGGCGAAGACACGCCGGCGCCCGCGCCGGCCACCGACACCGCCGCTGCCAAGCCGGCGACCCATGCGTTCTCGCCGGAGATCAACGCCGGCGACTTCGCCGAGATGGTCAAGACGCTGGCTTCGGATGAATTCGAAGGCCGCGCCCCGGGCAGCAAGGGCGAGGAACTGACGGTCAACTACATCCGCGACCAGATGCAGCGCATCGGCCTGCAGCCCGGCAACGGTGACAGCTGGTTCCAGGATGTGCCGATGACCGAGACCACGGCCGACGCGTCGACCGTGCTGAAGATCACCCAGGGCGGCAAGACCACCGAGCTGAAGTTCGGCACCGACATGGTGGTGGGTACCCGTACCGGCCAGGCCGAGGTGAAGGTCGATGCCAGCGACCTGGTGTTCGTCGGCTACGGCGTCGATGCGCCGGAGCAGAAGTGGAATGACTATGCCGGCCAGGACTGGAAGGGTAAGACGGTCGTGATGTTCGTCAACGACCCGGGCTTCCATGTCGATGACGCGAAGCTGTTCGACGGCAAGCGCATGACCTACTACGGCCGCTGGACCTACAAGTTCGAGGAGGCAGCGCGCAAGGGCGCCGCTGCCGCGCTGATCGTGCACGACACTGCCGGTGCCTCCTATGGCTGGGACGTGGTGAAGAACTCCTGGGCCGGGCCGCAGTACGACCTGCCGGCGAAGGATGACCCGGATGCCCGCATTCCGGTGCAGGGCTGGCTGAGCGCCGACGCCGCCAAGGCGCTGTTTGCCGGTGCCGGCCTGGACCTGGCGCAGGCTTACAAGGATGCGAGCAAGCGCGGCTTCAAGCCGGTGCCGCTGAAGGCCACCGCCGCGGTCGACCTGAAGAGCCAGATCGCGCAGAAGCAGTCGCGCAACGTGGTGGGCGTGCTGCCGGGCAGCAAGCGTGCCGACGAAGCCGTGCTGTACATGGCGCACTGGGACCACCTGGGCAAGCACGAGGGTGAAACCGGCGACAACATCTACAACGGTGCGGTCGACAACGCGACCGGCGTGGCCGGCATCCTCGAGGTGGCCGAAGCCATGGCCCACCAGGAGCCGAAGCCGGAACGTTCGGTGGTGTTCCTGGCGGTGACTCTGGAAGAGTCCGGCCTGCTGGGTTCGAAGTACTACGTCTCCCATCCGACCTTCCCGCTGGACAAGATCGCCGGTGTGATCAACATCGATGCGATGTCGGTGGCCGGCCGTGCCAAGGACGTGACCGTCACCGGCTTCGGCAGCTCGGAGCTGGAAGACATCCTCAAGCCGCTGGCTGCGGCCCAGGACCGCACGCTGCATGGTGAGACCTCGGTGCAGAGCGGCTTCTACTTCCGTTCGGATCACTTCAACTTCGCCAAGGCCGGCGTGCCGGCCCTGTACGCCGATGGCGGCGAAGACCTGCGCGAGGGTGGCGTGGACGCTGGCCGCAAGGCCGCGGCGGACTACGGTGCCAACCGTTACCACGGGCCGAAGGACGAATTCGATGCGTCCACCTGGATGCTGGACGGTACGGTCGAAGACCTGCAACTGATGTATGGCGTCGGCAAGGAGCTGGCCGGCGGCGATCGTTGGCCGAACTGGTATGAGGGCAACCCGTTCAAGGCGGCCCGCGACGCGATGATGAAGGACAAGGCCCCGGCCAAGTAAGTCGGGCCATGCTCGACTGAACATCGTTGAGAGCAGAGCGGCGCCCCACGGGGCGCCGTTTTTTTTGTGCGCTCCGCCATTGGTGGGTGCCAACCCTGGCCTGCTGTGTGTAGCGGCCAACCGTGGTTGGCGCCTTGGTTCCTTGCGGGGAGCATCCACGCATGGCGTGGATCTACCGCTGATCCCTCTGCTATCGGTAGTCGCCAACCGTGGTTGGCGCCGCCGCTCGCGGCGGTCAAAGAAAAACCCCGCTGCGTGAGCAGCGGGGTTTTGGATGTAAACCCTGGCGATGACCTACTCTCGCATGGCTTGAGCCACACTACCATCGGC
>NZ_JBQEMR010000010.1:0-106801 GCF_052045015.1 Stenotrophomonas sp. 22692 | reverse complement strand
CGAGCGTAGCGGATACGGAAACGCCGGGCATGGCCCGGCGCTACCAGAACGCAAAAGCCCGGCAGAGGCCGGGCTTTCGCTGTGTCGCGTTCGAGCAGTCCGATTACTCGGCCACTTCCTCGGCCACGACCGGACGGTCGACCAGCTCGACGTAGGCCATCGGCGCGTTGTCGCCGGCGCGGAAGCCGCACTTCAGCAGACGCAGGTAGCCGCCCGGACGGTTCGCGTAGCGCGGGCCCAGGATGGTGAACAGGTTGCCCACGGCTTCGTTGTCGCGCAGACGGGCGAAGGCCAGACGGCGGTTGGCGACGGAGTCGACCTTGGCCAGGGTGATCAGCGGCTCGGCAACGCGGCGCAGTTCCTTGGCCTTCGGCAGGGTGGTCTTGATCAGCTCGTGCTTGAACAGCGAGGCGGCCATGTTCTTGAACATCGCTTCGCGGTGGGCGCTGGTGCGGCTGAACTTACGGCCAGACTTCTGGTGACGCATGGTGATATTCCTTGGTTAATGATGAGGCTGTGCGGATCGTTGTCGCCTTCCTGGCGTTGCTGCGCGGACTGCGGTTGGTCCTGGTCGCCCGTCCTGGACGACCTGCCCCGCGAACCTGCGGTTCGTCGTGGCATGTTGTGTTGCGTTGAAGGCCCCACCGCGAACGGTGGAGCCTTCAGGCATTACCGATATCAGCCCAGCATGCCGTGGCTGGCGACACCGGCCGGCGGCCAGTTCTCCAGCTTCATGCCGAGCGACAGGCCGCGCTGAGCCAGCACTTCCTTGATCTCGGTGAGCGACTTCTTGCCCAGGTTCGGGGTCTTCAGCAGCTCCACTTCGGTCTTCTGGATCAGATCGCCGATGTAGTAGATGCTTTCAGCCTTCAGGCAGTTGGCCGAACGCACGGTCAGCTCCAGATCGTCGATCGGGCGCAGCAGCACCGGATCCACGCCGTTGTTGGCCGGCTTCGCCGCACCGCGGTCGCGGTGGGTGAAGTCACCGAACACCGACAGCTGGTCGCTGAGGATGTCGGCGGCGGTGCGCACGGCTTCCTCGGCGTCGATGGTGCCGTTGGTCTCGATATCGATGACCAGCTTGTCCAGGTCGGTACGCTGTTCGACGCGGGCCGCTTCAACGGCATAGGCGACGCGGCGGACCGGCGAGAACGAGGCATCCAGGACCAGGCGGCCGATGGCACGGGTTTCTTCGTCCGGACGACGACGCGCGGCAGCCGGCTGGTAGCCGAAACCACGTTCGATCTTCAGACGCATGTTGATCGCCGTATCCTTGGTCAGGTGGCAGATCACGTGTTCGCCGTTCAGGATCTCCACATTGTGGTCGACCTTGATATCGGCAGCGGTGACAACGCCCGGGCCCTGCTTGGACAGGGACAGGGTGGCGCTGTCGCCGGAGTGCATACGGATGGCCACGTCCTTCAGGTTCAGCAGGACTTCGAGCACGTCCTCCTGCAGACCTTCGACCGTGGTGTACTCATGCAACACGCCGTCGATTTCGACTTCCGTGATGGCGAAGCCCGGGATGGACGACAGCAGCACGCGACGCAGGGCATTACCCAGCGTATGCCCGTAACCCCGCTCCAAAGGTTCGATAACGACCTTTGCACGGGTGTCGGTAAGGCGTTCGATCTGCGGACCGCGAGGACGCAGAACCTGGTTGGCGGTAACCGTCATGTTGCGGGTTCTCCTAGTGAACCCCCGGCCGTCGCCGGGGGCTCTCCAATGTGAATTACTTCGAATACAGCTCGACGATCAGCGCTTCGTTGATGTCCGCAGGCAGATCCGAACGATCCGGAACAGCCTTGAAGATGCCGGTGAACTTGCCGGAATCCACTTCAACCCACGACGGGCTCAGGTCATGCTGGGCGGCGACGGTCAGGGCTTCCTGGACGCGCAGCTGCTTGGCAGCCTTTTCAGACAGGGCGATGGCGTCGCCAGCCTTGACCTGGTACGAAGCCAGGTTGACCGACTTGCCATTCACGGTGACGCCGCGGTGCGACACCAGCTGACGGGCAGCCGGACGGGTCACGGCGAAGCCCATGCGGTAGACGACGTTGTCCAGGCGGGTTTCCAGCAGCTGCAGCAGGTTCTCGCCGGTGTTGCCCTTCTTGGTCGAGGCCTTCTTGTAGTAGTTGCGGAACTGACGCTCCAGCAGGCCGTAGATACGCTTGACCTTCTGCTTTTCACGCAGCTGGGTGGCGTAGTCGGACAGCTTGCCCTTGCGGGCAGTGGCGCCGTGCTGGCCGGGCTTCTGCTCCAGCTTGCACTTGGAGTCCAGCGCACGCGCCGGGCTCTTCAGGGACAGGTCGGCGCCTTCGCGACGGGCGAGCTTACAGGTAGGACCGATATAACGAGCCATTTCTTATCGCTCCCTTTAGACGCGACGCTTCTTCGGCGGACGGCACCCGTTGTGCGGGATAGGCGTCACGTCGATGATGTTGGTGATCTTGTAGCCGACGTTGTTCAACGAACGCACGGCCGACTCACGGCCCGGACCCGGGCCCTTGATGCGGACTTCCAGCGACTTCACGCCGTAGTCCAGCGCAGCACGACCGGCCTTTTCAGCAGCCACCTGGGCAGCGAACGGGGTCGACTTGCGCGAACCGCGGAAGCCAGCGCCACCGGAGGTCGCCCACGACAGAGCGTTGCCCTGGCGGTCGGTGATGGTGACGATGGTGTTGTTGAACGAAGCGTGGACGTGGGCAACGCCGTCGGTGACGACGCGCTTGATCTTCTTCTTGGTCTTAGCAGCGGGCTTAGCCATTTCTCAGTCCCTTACTTCTTGATCGCCTTGCGCGGACCCTTGCGGGTGCGGGCGTTGGTACGGGTGCGCTGGCCACGCAGCGGGAGGCCACGACGGTGACGCAGGCCGCGGTAGCAGCCCAGGTCCATCAGGCGCTTGATCGCGATGCCGATCTCACGGCGCAGATCGCCTTCCACGATGTACTTGCCGACTTCGGCGCGCAGGCGCTCGATTTCCGGCTCCGACAGATCGCGGATCTTGGTGGTCGAAGCAACGCCTGCGACTTCGCAGACCTTCTTCGAACGGGTACGGCCGATGCCGTAAATGCTTTGCAACCCGACCCAGACGTGCTTCTGGGCTGGCAGGTTGACGCCTGCAATACGCGCCATGACGCGGTTCTCCAGCTGAGTGATGGCCGACAGCGCGCCTCGGGCACGCCAATCCGGCAGGATGGATCAAAAAAGTGAACTAGCGATACTAACAAGGTTCCGGTTTACATGGAAGCCCGTGAAACCATTGGTTTCATGAACCCGGCCTGGGGAGTGTGCCCAGGCTCCGGCGCCGGATGGGGTTGGACCTGGGGTTTCCCCCGGAGCCGCCCGCGCTACTCCAGCGCGGGACCACCTCATCACACCCCCACCCGGAACCGCTGCGGGGGCCGCCCTTCGTTTGTGTGGCCGGAGTCCGCGAAGCGGAGGGACCATCACGTCAGGAAGACGAAAGTATAACAGGCCAATCAGCCGCGGGCAAAACCGCCGCGGTTGCCGCCCTTCAGGTTGGCCTTCTTCAGCAGGCTCTCGTACTGGTGGGACATCAGGTGCGCCTGCACTTGGGCGATGAAGTCCATCACCACCACCACCACGATCAGCAGCGAAGTACCGCCGAAGTAGAACGAGGCGTTCAGCTGCGTGCGCATCAGTTCCGGCAGCAGGCAGACGATCACCAGGTACGCCGAGCCGGCCGCGGTCAGGCGGGTCAGCACGCCGTCGATGTAGTCGGCAGTGGCCTTGCCCGGACGGATGCCCGGAATCAGCGCGCCCGACTTCTTCAGGTTGTCGGCAGTTTCCTGCGAGTTGAACACCAGCGCGGTGTAGAAGAACGCGAAACCGGTGATCAGCGCGGCGAAGACGATCATGTGCAGCGGCTCGCCCGGGCCCAGCGCGTTGGCGACCTTCTGCAGGACCTGGCCGAAGCTGCTCTGGTTGGCGGCCTGGCCGGACCACATGGCCAGGGTGGCCGGGAAGGCCAGCAGGCTCGAGGCGAAGATCGCCGGGATGACGCCGGCCATGTTGAGCTTCAGCGGCAGGAACGAGGTCTGGTTCATGTACGCATTGCGACCGCCCTGGCGGCGCGCGTAGTTGACCGTGATCCGGCGCTGGCCACGCTCGACGAACACCACGAAGAAGGTGAAGGCGAGCACGACGATGGCGATCAGCAGCAGCTGGATGAACTGGATGTTGCCGTCGCGGTAGGCGTCGAAGGTGTGGATGATCGCACCCGGCAGGCCAGCGACGATACCGGCGAAGATGATCAACGACACACCGTTGCCGATGCCGCGCTCGGTGACCTGCTCACCGACCCACATCAGGAACATTGTGCCGGCGGTCAGCGCGACCACGGCGGTGAGCACGAAGCCCATGCCCGGTGCGTACACGACCGGAGCGCCCGACGGCGAGACCTGGCCCTGCAGGGCCAGCGCGATCGAACCGCCCTGCACCACTGCCAGCAGCACGGCGCCGATGCGCGAATACTGGGTGATCTTGCGGCGGCCGGACTCACCTTCCTTCTGCATCGCCTTCAGGGCGGGGAAGATGTGCACGGCCAGCTGCATCACGATCGATGCCGAGATGTACGGCATCACGTTCAGCGCGAAGATGCTGAAACGGTGCAGGGCGCCGCCCGAGAACATGTTGAACATGTCCACGATGCCGCCGCCCTGCTGTTGCATCATGGCAAGCATGGCATCGGGATTGACGCCCGGCACCGGCACGTAGCAGCCGATGCGATAGACGATCAAAGCCCCGACGACGAACAGCAAACGTTGGCGAAGTTCAGTGAACTTGCCCATTCCGCCCGCGAGGTTACCGATGCCAGCTTGCGCCATGATTTTCTTACTCCGTTACGCTGCCGCCGGCAGCTTCGATCGCGGCCTTGGCACCCGCCGTGGCAGCGATACCCTTCAGGGTGAACGCCTTGGTCACTTCGCCCTTGACGACGACCTTGGCCTTCTTCGCAGTGCTCGGGACCAGCTTGGCAGCACGCAGGGCGGCGAAGTCGATCTCACCGGCCGGCAGCTTGTCCAGCGCGTACAGCAGCACTTCAGCGGTGTCCTTGGCGATCGGCGAACGGAAGCCGATCTTCGGCAGACGACGCTGCATGGGGGTCTGGCCGCCTTCGAAGCCAGCCTTGATCTTGCCGCCACCCTTACGGGCGAACGAACCCTTGTGGCCGCGGCCGGCAGTCTTGCCCAGGCCCGAGCCGATACCGCGACCGACGCGGGTGCGCTCGGTGCGGGCGCCCGGTGCCGGGCTCAGTTCATTGAGACGCAGAGTCATGATCGATTACTCCTCAACCTTGACGAGGTAGTGAACGGTGTTGATCAGACCGCGAACCTGCGGGCTGTCCTTCAGTTCACGCACATCGTTGAGCTTGTTCAGACCCAGAGCACGCACCGACAGGCGGTGACGCGACTGGGTACCACGCAGGCCGCGCACCAGGCGCACCTTCACAGTCTTGTTGGACTCATTAGCCATGGTTGAGTTCCTCCACCTTCTTGCCGCGCTTGGCCGCGATGCGGGCCGGCGACTGCGCAGCAGACAGGCCCTTCACGGTGGCACGCACCAGGTTGATCGGGTTGCGCGAACCGGTGGCCTTGGCCAGCACGTTCTTCACGCCAACGGCTTCCAGCACGGCGCGCATGGCACCGCCGGCGATGACGCCGGTACCTTCCGAAGCCGGCTGCATGAACACGCGGGCTGCGCCGTGACCATCCTTGATGGTGTGCCACAGGGTGCCGTTGTTCAGGTCAACGCTGACCAGGTTCTTGCGGGCCTGCTCCATCGACTTCTGGATGGCGACCGGCACTTCGCGGGCCTTGCCATAGCCGAAACCGACCTTGCCTTCACCGTCGCCGACCACGGTCAGGGCGGTGAAGGTGAACTGGCGGCCACCCTTGACGGTCTTGCTGACGCGGTTGACCGCGACCAGCTTTTCGATCATGCCGTCGTCGACTTTCTCTTCGCGGTTACGGTCGCGATCGCGACCCCGCTGCTGACGCTCTTCTGCCATTTTGATTCCTTGGTAGTTTGGGTATGTACGGCTCGAGGCCGCTTATGGTTGTGGAATGTCGCGTTGTTCCGGTGGACCACTGCAGAAGAGTGGCGCCGTCCCGCCTCACTCAGGCGGGCGAGCAGGCGGACAGGAGACCACAGGTCCCCTGCCCTTATCCCTTAGAACTGCAGGCCGGCTTCGCGGGCGGCTTCTGCCAGGGCCTTGATGCGGCCGTGGTAGCGGTAGCCCGAACGATCGAAGGCAACCTTCTCGATGCCGGCGGCCTTGGCGCGCTCGGCAACGATGCGGCCGACCTTGGCGGCGGCGTCGGCGTTCTTGCCGTTCTTCAGGCCTTCCATGACGTCGGTCTGGGTGGTGTTGGCGGCAGCCAGCACCTTGGAACCGTCGGCGGTGAAGACCTGGGCGTACAGGTGCTGGCCGGTGCGCAGCACCGACAGGCGGGCGACGCCGAGCTCACGGATGTGGGCGCGGGTCGACTTGGCGCGACGCAGGCGGGCGATGTTCTTGTTCATGATGTTTTTCCTTTGAAAGCGGAAGTGCCTAATTAGGCCTTCTTGGCTTCCTTACGGATGATGACTTCGTCGGAGTACTTCACGCCCTTGCCCTTGTACGGCTCCGGCTTGCGGAACGCACGGATCTTGGCGGCAACTTCACCGACGACCTGCTTGTCAGCGCCCTGGACCAGGATCTCGGTCTGGGTCGGGGTGGTGATGGTGATGCCTTCCGGCGCCACGAACACGACCGGGTGCGAGAAACCGAGCGACAGGCTCAGGTCCTTGCCCTGCATGGCAGCACGGTAACCCACGCCGACCAGCTCCAGCTTGCGCTCGAAGCCTTCGGACACGCCCTTGACCATGTTGGCCAGGATCGCACGCACGGTACCGGTCAGTGCGACCAGCTCGGCGTTCTCGGTGCTCAGGGTGGCAACGCCGTTGTCGACGTTGATGGCAATACCGGCCGGCTTGGCCAGCGACAGGGAGCCCTTCGGGCCCTTGGCGGTGACGCTGTCCGACTGGACGTTCAGTTCAACCTTACCCAGGTCGATCGGCTTCTTGGCTACGCGGGACATAGTTCTACTCCTTTCGCCTTAGGCCACGAAGCACAGGACTTCGCCGCCGACGCCCAGCTGGCGCGCCTGCGCATCAGTCATGATGCCCTTGGAGGTGGAAATGATGGAGATACCCAGGCCGTTCATGACCTTCGGCAGCTCGCTCTTGCCGCGGTACTGGCGCAGGCCCGAACGCGAGAAGCGCTTCAGGGTCGCGATGACCGGCTTGCCTTCGAAATACTTCAGCACGATTTCCAGCTCGGACTTGTTGTTCTCCAGCTGGGTCACGCGCAGGTCGGTGATGTAACCCTCGTCCTTCAGGACCTGGGCGATCGCAACCTTGATCTTGGACGACGGGGCTTTCACCGTCTGCTTGCCAACCGCGGCCGCATTCTTGATGCGGACCAGCAGGTCGGCGATGGGATCAGTCATGCTCATATGAGTACCTTTGAGTGCACCGATATCCGCTTTCGCGAAAATCTGTTGTCTCCTGGAAACGGGCCAGGTCCCTTGATGCAGCGGGCCGAAAGCCCACTCCTACAACCCCGTTTGCACAGGGCAAGACGCGGGAGTATACGCCAAAAGAGCCCGGCTTGCGCCGGGCTCTTCGGTTTTTTTACGTCGGGAAGGCTGAACGCCTCCCCTGCCCGGTTCAGGAACCCCCGGAGGGGCTCCTGATCGCAGGGCCGGCTGGGATTACCAGCTGGCCTTGCGCAGACCCGGGACGTCGCCACGCATGGTGGCTTCACGCAGCTTGTTACGGCCCAGGCCGAACTTGCTGTAGACGCCACGCGGACGACCCGACAGCTCGCAACGGTTGCGCTGACGGCTCGGCGACGAATCGCGCGGCAGCTTGGCCAGCTTGGTTGCGGCGTCGATCTTCTCTTCGTAGGTCGCGTCCACGGAGGACACGATCTTCTTCAGAGCTGCACGCTTTTCAGCGTACTTCTTTGCCAGCTTTTCCCGCTTGATGTCGCGGTTGACCATGGAGGTCTTTGCCATTTCGGTTTCCTCGACAGATCAGTTACGGAACGGGAACTTGAACGCTGCCAGCAGCGCCTTCGCTTCCGCATCGGTCTTCGCAGTGGTGGTGATGGCGATATCCATACCGCGGATCGCGTCGACGGCGTCGAAGTCGATTTCCGGGAAGATGATCTGCTCCTTCACACCCATGTTGAAGTTGCCGCGGCCGTCGAAGGAACGACCGGAAACACCACGGAAGTCGCGCACGCGCGGCAGCGAGATGTTGATCAGGCGATCCAGGAACTCGTACATCTTGTGGCGACGCAGCGTGGTCTTGCAGCCGATCGGCCAACCATCACGGATCTTGAACGACGCAACCGACACACGCGACTTGGTGACAACCGGCTTCTGGCCGGAAATCTTGGTCATGTCGCCGACGGCGTTTTCCAGGATCTTCTTGTTGGTGGCCGCTTCGCCGACACCCATGTTCAGGGTGACCTTGACCAGCTTCGGCACTTCCATCGGATTGGTGTAGCCGAACTGCTTCATCAGCGCCGGCACCACTTCGTCCTTGTAGAACTTTTCGAGACGGGAACTCATCTTCTCATTCCTCAGGCGTCGAGCGCCTCACCGCTGGAGCGGAACACACGCAGTTTGCGTCCATCCTCCAGCACCTTGAAGCCAACGCGTTCGCCCTTGCCCGAAGCCGGGTTCAGAACATTCACGTTGGAGATATGGATCGAAGCTTCGCGCTCGACCACGCCGCCGGCAACACCTGCCTGCGGGTTCGGCTTGGTGTGGCGCTTGACGATGTTCACGTTGGCGACGACCACACGGTCGCCGTCGACGCGGACGACTTCGCCCTGCTTGCCCTTGTCCTTGCCAGCGTTGACGACAACCTGGTCGCCCTTCTTGATACGGTTAGCCATGATTATCTCCTGTCGCTCACAGCACTTCGGGAGCGAGCGAGACGATCTTCATGAACTTCTCCGAACGAAGTTCACGGGTCACCGGCCCGAAGATACGGGTACCGATCGGCTCCTGCTTGCTGTTCAGCAGAACGGCAGCGTTGCCGTCGAAGCGGATCAGCGAGCCGTCGGCGCGACGCACACCCTTGCGGGTACGCACCACGACGGCGTCATACACTTCACCCTTCTTGACCTTGCCGCGCGGAATCGCATCCTTCACGGTGACCTTGATGATGTCGCCGATGCCGGCGTAACGGCGCTTGGAACCACCCAGCACCTTGAAGCACATCACCTGCTTGGCACCCGAATTGTCCGCGACGTCAAGGTAGCTCTGCATCTGGATCATGATTCAGACTCCTTATTCAGCCGCACGCGTGATGACTTCCACCACGCGCCAGTTCTTGGTCTTGGACATCGGAGCAATCTCGGTCACGCGGACGACATCGCCTTCCTTGCAGGCGTTGTCGGCATCGTGGGCGTGCAGCTTCGTCGAGCGCTTGATGTACTTGCCGTACAACGCGTGCTTGACCTGACGCTCAACCAGGACGGTAACCGTCTTGTCCATCTTGTTGCTGACGACACGGCCTTCGACCGTGCGCAGCGTCTTCTTTTCAGTATTGTCGCTCATAGCGGCCATCCTTACTTCGTGCTGCCGAGCAGGGTCTTGACGCGAGCAATCTCGCGACGGACCCGGCGAATGTCGTGGGTCTTCGGCAGCTGGCCGGTGACCTGCTGCATACGGACAGAGAACTGTTCCTTACGCAGGTCGATCAGGTGGGCCTTGAGTTCGTCAGCCGACTTTTCACGGAGAGTTTTGATATCCATCAGCGCACCGTACGGGTCACGAAAGTGGTGGTGACCGAGAGCTTGGCGGCGGCCAGGCGGAACGCCTCGCGAGCCACTTCCTCGGAAACACCCTCGATTTCATAGATCATGCGGCCGGGCTGGATCTGGGCCACCCAGTATTCCACGTTACCCTTACCAGAACCCATTCGGACTTCGATGGGCTTCTTGGTGATGGGCTTGTCGGGGAACACGCGGATCCACATCTTGCCGCCGCGCTTGACGTAGCGGCTGATCGAGCGGCGGGCCGCTTCGATCTGACGCGCGGTCAGCTGACCGTGTGCGGTTGCCTTCAGGCCGTATTCGCCGAAGCTGACAGCGTTGGCGCTCCAGCTCAGGCCATCGTTACGGCCCTTGTGTACCTTGCGGTACTTGGTTCGCTTGGGTTGCAACATTGTCGTTACCTCGCTTCACGGGCCGGGCGCTGACGGTCACCACGGTCGCCGCGATCGTGACGATCGTTGCGCGACGGGGTGTCGTCCTGCTTTTCCTGGCCAACCTGGGAGAAATCGAAGACCTCGCCCTTGTAGATCCAGACCTTGATGCCGATGATGCCGTAGGTCGTCTTGGCTTCAGCGAAGCCATAGTCGATGTCGGCACGCAGGGTGTGCAGCGGCACGCGGCCTTCGCGGTACCACTCCGAACGGGCGATTTCTGCACCGTTGAGGCGGCCACCAACGTTGACCTTGATGCCCAGGGCACCCAGGCGCATCGCGTTGCCGACCGAGCGCTTCATTGCACGGCGGAACATGATGCGACGCTCCAGCTGCTGGGCGATCGACTCGGCAACGAGCTGCGCGTCCAGTTCCGGCTTGCGCACTTCGGTGACGTTGATGTGCGCCGGGACGCCCATCATTTCGCTCACTTCCTTGCGCAGCTTCTCGATGTCCTCACCGCGCTTGCCGATCACCACGCCCGGACGGGCGGTGTGGATCGTCACGCGAGCGGTCTTGGCCGGACGCTCGATCAGGATCTTGCTGATGCCGGCCTGAGCCAGCTTCTTGCGCAGCATGTCGCGCACTTTCAGGTCGGCTGCCAGGTAACCAGCGAACTCGGCCTTGTTGGCGTACCACTTGGAGTTCCAGTCCTTGGAAATGCCGAGGCGGATACCAATCGGATGAACTTTATGACCCATGGTCTTTTCCTTATCCGCTTACTTGGCGGCGCCCACAACCACAGTGATGTGGCTGGTGCGCTTGAGGATGCGGGTACCGCGGCCTTTCGCCCGCGCCATGAAACGCTTCAGGGTCGGACCTTCATCAACCATGATGGTCTGAACCTTCAGCTCGTCGACGTCGGCGCCCTGGTTGTTTTCGGCATTTGCAATAGCCGACTCCACCACCTTCTTGATCAGGTGGGCAGCCTTCTTGTCCGAGAACTTCAGCAGGTTGACCGCACGCTCGGCCGGCAGACCGCGCACCTGGTCAGCGACCAGACGAGCCTTCTGCGGGGAGATGCGCGCAGTGCGCAGGATGGCTTTCGCTTCCATTGTCATCTCTCCTTACTTGCCCGACTTCTTGTCACCACCGTGACCCTTGAAGGTCCGGGTGATGGCAAATTCGCCGAGCTTGTGGCCGACCATGTTCTCGTTGACGAGAACCGGGATGTGGTTCTTGCCGTTATGCACGGCAATGGTGACGCCTACCATGTCAGGCAGGATCATCGAACGGCGCGACCAGGTCTTGATCGGCTTCTTGCTGCCCGCAGCGGCCTCCACCTTCTTGACGAGGTGGTGATCGACGAACGGGCCCTTCTTGAGTGAACGTGCCATGGTCGATTAGCCCCTACGATCGCGGACGATGAACTGCTGAGTGCGCTTGTTATGGCGCGTCTTGTAACCCTTGGTCGGGACACCCCACGGGGTGACCGGATGCGGATTACCCTGGCCGGCCTTCGCCTCACCACCACCGTGCGGGTGGTCAACCGGGTTCATGGCAGCACCACGAACGGTCGGGCGGACGCCGCGCCAACGCTTGGCACCGGCCTTGCCCAGCTTTTCCAGGCTGTGCTCGTCGTTGCCGACTTCGCCGATGGTGGCGCAGCACTCGACCGGAACCTTGCGCATTTCACCCGAGCGCAGGCGCAGGGTGGCGTAGATGCCTTCACGAGCCACCAGCTGCACGGCCGCACCCGCGGCGCGAGCGATCTGAGCGCCCTTGCCCGGCTTCAGTTCGATGCAGTGGATGGTGGTGCCGACCGGGATGTTGCGCAGCGGCAGGGTGTTGCCGGCCTTGATCGGGGCATCCGAACCAGCGATCACCTGATCACCAGCCTTCAGGCCCTTCGGGGCGATGATGTAGCGACGCTCACCGTCGACGTAGCACAGCAGAGCGATGTGCGCGGTGCGGTTCGGATCGTATTCGATGCGTTCCACGCGCGCCGGGATGCCCAGCTTGTTGCGCTTGAAGTCGATGATGCGGTAGTGCTGCTTGGCACCACCACCGACGTGACGCACGGTGATGCGGCCATGGTGGTTACGACCACCCGAGCGGCTCTGCGACTCGACCAGCGCAGCGTGCGGAGCACCCTTGTGCAGGTCGGGAGTGACCACGCGCACGGCCGAACGGCGGCCGGGGGAAGTGGGCTTGAATTTCATCAATGGCATGGGATGTACCTCAGGCCTTGGCCGTTACATCGATCGACTGGCCATCGGCCAGGCGAACGTACGCCTTGCGCCAATCGCCGCGGCGGCCAGCACGGTTACGGAAGGACTTGTTCTTGCCCTTGACGTTGACCACGTTGACGGCTTCGACCTTGACGTCGAACAGCTGCTCAACCGCGGCCTTTACATCGGCCTTGGTGGCTTCGTTCGAAACTTCGAAGACATACTGGTTGGAGAGTTCCTGCAGGCGCGCGGTCTTTTCGGAGACACGCGGGGCACGCAGCACGCTGAAGATTTTTTCGTTGCTGTTCATGCCAGCCACTCCTCGACCTTCTTGACCGCGTCAGCGGTGATGACGACCGTGTCGGCACCCACCAGCGAGACCGGATCCAGACCCTGGACGTCACGCACCTGCACGTACGGCAGATTGCGGGCGGACAGGTACAGGTGCTCGGACGCTTCTTCGGTGACGATCAGCGGGCGCTTGCCCACTTCCAGGCCGGCCAGCTTGGCGATCAGACCCTTCGTGTTGGTCACTTCGACGTCGAAGGACTCCACGATGGTCAGACGGCCCTGACGGTTCAGCTCGGACAGGATCGCGCACATGGCGGCACGGTACTGCTTACGATTGACCTTCTGCTCGAAGCTGCGCGGCTTGGCCGCGAAGGTGACACCGCCGCCGACGAAGATCGGAGCCGTCAGTGCGCCATGACGCGCGCCGCCGCCCTTCTGCTTCTTCGACTTCTTGGTGGTACCAGCCACTTCGGAGCGAGTCTTCTGTGCCTTGGTGCCGGCGCGACCGGCGTTGCGGTAGGCAACGACGACCTGGTGGACCAGATCTTCGCTGAAATCGCGACCGAACACGGCGTCGGAGACCGAGACCTTGTTGTTGCTACCCGTGATAACGAGTTCCATCGTCATCTCTCCTTATGCCTTGCTCGCCGGACGGACGATCACGTCGCCACCCGCCGCGCCCGGAACGGCGCCGCGAACGGCGATCAGACCGCGCTCGACGTCGACCTTGACCACTTCCAGGTTCTGGGTGCTCTGCTGCACCGCGCCCATGTGGCCCGACATCTTCTTGCCCGGGAAAACGCGACCCGGGGTCTGGCGCTGACCCAGCGAACCCGGCGCGCGATGCGACAGCGAGTTACCGTGGGTTGCATCGCCCATACGGAAGTTGTGGCGCTTGATGGTGCCCTGGAAGCCCTTACCCTTGGTGACACCCTGGACGTCGACGATCTGGCCGACTTCGAAGATGTCCGCCTTGACTTCGCCGCCAACGGCGAAATCGCCGAGCTGCGCGTCTTCAACGCGGAATTCCCACAGGCCACGACCCGCTTCCACCTTCGCCTTGGCGAAGTGGCCGGCTTCCGGCTTGTTGACCAGGGCAGCGCGACGCGCGCCGACGGTCACCTGCACGGCGCTGTAGCCGTCGGTTTCGACGGTCTTGATCTGCGCGATGCGGTTCGGGGTTGCTTCGATCAGGGTCACCGGGATGGAGCGGCCATCTTCAGTGAACACGCGGCTCATGCCGGCCTTGCGGCCCACGAAGCCCAACGAATACTTCTTCGTCATGGTCGTAGTCCTCAGGTCAGCTTGATCTGAACGTCGACGCCGGCAGCCAGTTCGAGCTTCATCAGCGCGTCCACGGTCTTGTCATTCGGGTCAACGATATCGAGCACGCGCTTGTGCGTGCGGGTCTCGTACTGGTCACGCGCGTCCTTGTCGACGTGCGGGGAAACGAGAACGGTGTAACGCTCGATCTTGGTCGGCAGCGGGATCGGGCCACGCACTTGCGCGCCGGTCCGCTTTGCCGTTTCAACGATCTCGCTGGCCGAACGGTCGATCAGACGATGATCGAACGCTTTCAGCCGGATCCGGATCTTTTGGTCCGCCATGGCGGTAGGTTCCTTCGTTAAAAGAGCGACAGACAAAGCCTCTGGGTTGCTTTGTCCCATGAAATTCCTGAATACGGACGGCCCACACTCCTGCAGGCCGACAAGGTCACTCCATAGACCTCAAAAACGTAGGCAGACCCGTTCCCAGGCCTGCCCAGACGTAGAAGCATAATGGCACGCAAGGCAGCTGTCAACAGTCGCCTGTTGACGCCGCCTGAATGGCATTGACCCTTCCTGGTCCGGGGAACACAAGGCACATCCTGTGCCTGCTTTCCCATTTGATACGCCCCGATGCCCTACCCAGGCAACATCGGGGCGCAGATACTACCAGATTACTCGATGATCTTCGAGACCACGCCGGCGCCGACGGTACGGCCGCCTTCGCGGATGGCGAAGCGCAGGCCTTCGTCCATTGCCACCGGGTTGATCAGGGTGACGACCATCTTGACGTTGTCACCCGGCATCACCATTTCGACGCCTTCCGGCAGTGCAGCTGCGCCGGTGATGTCGGTGGTGCGGAAGTAGAACTGCGGACGGTAGCCGTTGAAGAACGGGGTGTGACGGCCGCCTTCGTCCTTCGACAGGACGTAGACTTCGCCTTCGAACTTGGTGTGCGGCTTGATCGAACCCGGCTTGGCCAGGACCTGGCCACGCTCGACGTCGTCACGCTTGGTGCCGCGCAGCAGCAGGCCAGCGTTGTCGCCTGCCTGACCCTGGTCCAGCAGCTTGCGGAACATTTCAACGCCGGTCACGGTGGTCTTCTGCACCGGACGGATGCCGACGATTTCGATTTCGTCGCCAACCTTGATCACGCCGCGCTCGATACGACCGGTCACCACGGTGCCGCGGCCCGAGATCGAGAACACGTCTTCCACCGGCATCAGGAACGGCTTGTCGATCGCGCGCTCCGGCTCCGGGATCCAGCTGTCCAGGGCGTCGACCAGCTTCAGGATGGCCGGCACGCCGATGTCGCTCTGGTCGCCTTCCAGCGCCAGGCGGGCCGAACCGGCGATAATCGGGGTGTCGTCGCCCGGGAACTCGTACTTGCTCAGCAGTTCACGCACTTCCATCTCGACCAGCTCGAGCAGCTCGGCGTCGTCAACCATGTCGGCCTTGTTCAGGAACACGACGATGTACGGCACGCCGACCTGACGCGACAGCAGGATGTGCTCGCGGGTCTGCGGCATCGGGCCGTCAGCGGCCGAGCACACCAGGATCGCGCCGTCCATCTGGGCGGCACCGGTGATCATGTTCTTGACGTAGTCAGCGTGGCCCGGGCAATCGACGTGGGCGTAGTGACGGACCGGGGATTCGTATTCGACGTGCGCGGTCGAGATCGTGATACCACGCGCCTTTTCTTCCGGCGCGGCGTCGATCGAGGAGTAATCCTTGAACTCGCCACCGAAGCGCTCGGCACCGATCTTGGTCAGTGCAGCGGTCAGCGTGGTCTTGCCGTGATCGACGTGACCGATGGTGCCGACGTTGACGTGCGGCTTGGTGCGCTCGAACTTACCCTTTGCCATTGTTCTATACCTTGATTGTTCGTAAGTGGTTTCAAGAGAGGCTGAGCGAGGCTCAGCCCTTCTTCATGACGGCTTCGGCGATGTTGGTCGGCGCCGGCTCGTAGTGATCGAATTCCATGGTGAAGGTGGCGCGGCCCTGGGTCTGCGAACGCAGCGCAGTGGCGTAGCCGAACATTTCACCCAGCGGGATCATCGCGTTGATGATGCTGGCCGAACCGTCACCGGTGGTGTCGGAACCCTGCAGCACGCCGCGACGACGGCTGACGTCGCCCATCACGTCACCCTGGTAATCCTCCGGGGTCACGATCTCGACCTTCATGATCGGCTCCAGCAGCACTGGCTTGGCCTTGGCGAAGCCCTGCTTGAAGGCCATCGACGAAGCCAGCTTGAACGCCATTTCCGAAGAGTCGACGTCGTGGTACGAACCGAACACCAGCTTCACCTTGACGTCCACGACCGGGAAGCCAGCCAGCGGGCCGCTGGTGATGGTTTCGCGCAGGCCCTTTTCAACCGACGGAATGAATTCCTTCGGGATCACGCCGCCGGTGATGTCGTTGATGAACAGGAAGTCGTCCTTGATCATCGGAGCGATCTTCGGATCGGCACGATCTTCAGCGGTGATCGGCGACAGCTCGATCACGACGTGACCGTACTGACCCTTACCACCGGACTGCTTGGCGTGCTTGTAGTCCGACTTGACGTCGGCCAGGGTGATGGTTTCGCGGTAGGCCACCTGCGGCGCGCCGACGTTGGCTTCAACGTTGAACTCGCGCTTCAGGCGGTCGACGATGATGTCCAGGTGCAGCTCGCCCATGCCCGAGATGATGGTCTGACCGGATTCTTCGTCGGTCTTGACGCGGAACGACGGATCTTCCTGCGCCAGACGGCCCAGGGCCAGACCCATCTTTTCCTGGTCCGACTTGGTCTTCGGCTCGACGGCCATCGAGATCACCGGCTCCGGGAACGTCATGCGCTCCAGGATGATCGGGGCGTCCACGGCGCACAGGGTGTCACCGGTGGTGGTGTCCTTCAGGCCCACGGCAGCGGCGATGTCACCGGCCAGAACTTCCTTGATTTCCTCGCGGTTGTTCGAGTGCATCTGCAGGATGCGGCCGATGCGCTCCTTCTTGCCCTTCACCGAGTTCAGCACGGTGTCGCCACCGTTCAGGGTGCCCGAGTAGACACGGAAGAAGGTCAGCGCGCCGACGAACGGGTCGGTGATGATCTTGAAGGCCAGCGACGAGAACGGAGCCTTGTCGTCCGACTTGCGGGTCATTTCGACGGTGTCGTCGTCAACGTCCACGCCCTTCACGTCCGGCACGTCGACCGGCGACGGCAGCAGCTGGATCACGCCGTCCAGCATGGCCTGCACGCCCTTGTTCTTGAAGGCCGAGCCGCAGTACATCGGCACGATTTCAGTGGCCAGGGTGCGGGTACGCAGCGCATTGATGATTTCAGCCTCGGCCAGCTCTTCGCCGCCCAGGTACTTTTCCATCAGCTCTTCGCTGGCTTCGGCAGCGGTCTCGACCATGAACTGGCGAGCCTCTTCAGCCGGGCCCTGCAGTTCGGCCGGGATTTCACCGTACTCGAACTTCATGCCCTGCGAAGCCTCATCCCAATGGATGGCCTTCATCTTCAGCAGGTCGACAACGCCCTTGAAGTTGTCTTCAGCGCCGATCGGCAGCTGCATCGGCACGGCAACCGCGCCCAGCTTGGCCTTCAGCTGGCCGACGACCTTCTGGAAGTTGGCACCGGTGCGGTCCATCTTGTTGACGAACGCGATGCGCGGCACGTGGTACTTGTTGGCCTGGCGCCACACGGTTTCCGACTGCGGCTGCACGCCACCGACGGCGCACAGGACGAAGACGGCACCGTCGAGCACGCGCAGCGAGCGCTCCACTTCGATGGTGAAGTCGACGTGCCCGGGGGTGTCGATGATGTTGAAGCGGTGCTCCGGCAGGGACTTGTCCATGCCCTTCCAGAACGCGGTGGTGGCAGCGGACTGGATCGTGATGCCACGCTCCTGCTCCTGCTCCATCCAGTCCATGGTGGCGGCGCCGTCGTGCACTTCACCGATCTTGTGGCTCTTGCCGGTGTAGAACAGGATGCGCTCGGACGTGGTGGTCTTGCCGGCATCGATGTGAGCCATGATGCCGAAGTTACGGTAACGCTCGATGGGAGTGGAACGGGCCACGGGAGCCTCTCAGATTTCTTGGATTTCGGATGGCCGAACGCCGCCTTTCGGCGGCCTTCGGATTGGCGCAGCCCTTCTGGGACCGCGAGGCAGCACGCACCGAAGTGGTGCTGCCCTGCCTGTTTTACAAGGCCGTCAAACTCACCAGCGGTAGTGGGCGAATGCCTTGTTGGCTTCGGCCATGCGGTGGGTTTCTTCGCGCTTCTTGATGGCGCCGCCACGGTTTTCCGAGGCGTCGATCAGTTCAGCAGCCAGCTTCTTCGGCATGGTGTTCTCACCACGCTTGCGCGCGGAGTCGATCAGCCAGCGCATGGCCAGAGCCATCTTGCGCGACGAACGCACTTCGACCGGCACCTGGTAGGTGGCACCACCGACGCGGCGCGACTTGACTTCGACCGCCGGAGCGACGTTGTCCAGAGCCTTCTGCACCAGCTCAATGGCGTTGGCGCTGCTGTTCTTCTCGGTGATCACGTCCATGGCGCCGTACACGATCTTTTCGGCGACGGACTTCTTGCCGCTCTGCATGACCATGTTGATGAAGCGGGCGATGGTTTCGCTTCCGTGCTTCGGATCGGGCAGGACGGAACGCTGCGGAGTATTACCCTTACGCGACATAGTGCTCTCTCCTTATGCCTTCGGACGCTTGGCGCCGTACTTGGAACGGGCCTGGCGACGCTTGGCAACGCCGGCGGCGTCGAGCGAGCCACGAACGGTGTGGTAACGCACACCCGGCAGGTCCTTGACGCGACCGCCGCGGATCAGGACCACGGAGTGCTCCTGCAGGTTGTGGCCTTCACCACCGATGTAGGAAATCACTTCTTCCTGGTTGGTCAGGCGGACCTTGGCAACCTTGCGCAGAGCCGAGTTCGGCTTCTTCGGAGTGGTGGTGTAGACACGGGTGCAGACGCCACGGCGCTGCGGGCACTTGTCGAGCGCCGGCGAGGCACTCTTGTAGGTGGTCGCTTGCCGCGGCTTGCGGACCAGCTGGTTGATCGTCGCCATCAGTAGGTTCTTCTGATTGGTGGCCGGAAAATCCGACCAGAGATGCGGAAATGTTAAAGCAGGCCAAAATTCTGGCCTGCTGAGACAGACGATTGTAGCAACCCGTCAGGAAAGCAGTCAAACGCCTCCTGTCAAGCCCGTTCCTGATCCTGGAACGTTACTGGGGGGCCTCCATGTACCCCGTTCAGGTTGGCCGGGGCGATCGCGGACGACCTCCCCTGCCCTTTCCCTACCCGTCGATGAACCGACGGGGTGGTCCGGCCTTGCGGCCGGACCGGCTACCTCATTCTTCGCCGGACGCCTGTTCAGCTTCAGCTTCAACGGCCGGAGCCTCGACTGCAGCCGGGGTGCCGGTCAGGGCCTGCATCTCCGAGTCGGTCAGACCCGAAGCGCCGCGGCGGCGGCTGCTGTGGTACGACAGACCGGTACCGGCCGGGATCAGGCGGCCCACGATCACGTTTTCCTTCAGACCGCGCAGGTTGTCCTTGGTACCGCGGACGGCCGCTTCGGTCAGCACGCGGGTGGTTTCCTGGAACGACGCGGCCGAGATGAACGATTCGGTCGCCAGCGAGGCCTTGGTGATACCCAGCAGGACCGGATCGAAGTGCGCCGGCAGCTCGTTGCGGGTCGACAGGCGCGCATTCTCCTCGATAACGCGCTGACGCTCCACCTGCTCGCCGTTCAGGAACTTGCTGCTGCCCTGGTCGGTGATCTCGACCTTGCGCAGCATCTGGCGGGTGATCACCTCGATGTGCTTGTCGTTGATCTTCACGCCCTGCAGGCGGTACACGTCCTGGATTTCCTTCACCAGGTAGGCCGCCAACGGTTCGACACCCAGCAGGCGCAGGATGTCCTGCGGGCTCGGCTCGCCGTCCACGATGGTTTCACCCTTGGTGACATGCTCGCCTTCGAACACGATGACCTGGCGGTACTTCGGAATCAGCTCTTCGTGCTCCGAACCATCGGTGTCCTTGATGATCAGGCGCTGCTTGCCCTTGGTGTCCTTGCCGAAGCTGATGATGCCCGAACGCTCGGCCAGCACCGCCGGATCCTTCGGCTTGCGCGCTTCGAACAGATCGGCCACGCGCGGCAGACCACCGGTGATGTCGCGGGTCTTCGACGCTTCCTGCGGAATCTTGGCGACCACGTCACCCACGCCGACGGCAGCGCCGTCCTGCAGGTTGACGATCGAGCGCGGCGGCAGCAGGTACTGCGCCGGCAGGTCGGTGCCCGGAATCGACAGGTCGTTGCCCTTGGCGTCGACGATGCGCACGATCGGGCGCAGATCCTTGGCCTGGGTACCACGACGCTTCGGATCGGTGATTTCGCGCGAAGCAAGGCCGGTCAGCTCGTCGGTCTTCTCGATGACGGTGATGCCGTCGACGAAGTCGATGAAGCGGATGAAGCCGGCCACTTCCGACACGATCGGGTGGTTATGCGGATCCCAGTTGGCCACGGTCTGGCCCGCCTTGATCGCATCACCGTCCTTGGACGTGATGGTCGCACCGTACGGCAGCTTGTAACGCTCACGCTCACGGCCGTGGGCATCGAGCACCGAGATTTCGCCCGAGCGCGACACTGCCACCAGCGAGCCGTTGGCATGCTCGACGGACTTGAGGTTGCTGAACTTGACCGAGCCGGTGGTCTTGACGGTGATGTTGTCGACCGCAGCAGCTCGCGACGCCGCACCACCGATGTGGAACGTACGCATGGTCAGCTGGGTACCCGGCTCACCGATGGACTGGGCGGCGATGACGCCGACCGCTTCACCGATGTTGACCAGGTGACCACGGGCCAGATCGCGGCCGTAGCAGCGCGAGCAGACACCGAAGGCCGATTCGCAGGAGATGGTCGAGCGGACCTTGATGGTCTGCACGCCGGCATCTTCCAGCTTGGCAACCCAGGCTTCGTCCAGCAGGGTGTTGCGGGTGACGATCGGATCTTCGTCGTTGCCCGGCAGGAACACGTCCTCGGCAACCACGCGACCCAGCACGCGGTCCTTCAGCGGCTCGACCACGTCGCCGCCTTCCACGATCGGGGTCATGATCAGGCCTTCGGTGGTACCGCAATCCACCTCGGTGATCACCACGTCCTGCGCGACGTCGACCAGACGACGGGTCAGGTAACCCGAGTTCGCGGTCTTCAGCGCGGTATCAGCCAGACCCTTACGGGCACCGTGGGTGGAGTTGAAGTACTCCTGCACGTTCAGGCCTTCGCGGAAGTTCGCCTTGATGGGCGTCTCGATGATCGAGCCGTCCGGACGGGCCATCAGGCCGCGCATGCCGGCCAGCTGACGGATCTGCGCCTGCGAACCACGCGCACCGGAGTCAGCCATGATGTACAGCGAGTTCATCGACTTCTGGTCGATGGTCTCACCCTTGGCGTTGACCACCTTCTCGGTACCGATGGTGTCCATCATCGCCTTGGCGATGCGCTCGTTGGTGCGCGACCAGATGTCGACCACCTTGTTGTAGCGCTCGCCGGCGGTAACCAGGCCCGACTGGTACTGCTCCTGGATTTCCAGCACTTCGGCTTCGGCCTCGGTGAGGATGCCCTTCTTCTCGTCCGGGATCAGCATGTCGTCGATGCCGATGGAGACGCCGGCGCGGGTCGCATAGGCGAAGCCGGTGTACATCAGCTTGTCGGCGAACACGACCGTGTCCTTCAGGCCCAGCTGGCGGTAGCTGGAGTTGATCAGGCGGCTGATGTTCTTCTTGGTCAGCTCGACATTGGCCAGCGCGAACGGCAGGCCTTCCGGCAGGATTTCAGCCAGCAGGGCACGACCGATCGTGGTGTCCACGATCGAGGTCTTGTTCTGCTTGTTGCCGTCTTCGTCGGTCACCACCTCGGTGATGCGGACCTTGACCTTGGCGTGCAGTTCCACCACGCGGTTGTCATAGGCACGCTTGACTTCGGCGATGTTGGCGAAGGCCATGCCCTCGCCCTTCTTGTTTTCCAGCGAGCGGGTCATGTAGTACAGACCCAGCACGACGTCCTGCGACGGCACGATGATCGGCTCGCCGTTGGCCGGCGACAGGATGTTGTTGGTGGACATCATCAGCGCACGCGCTTCCAGCTGGGCTTCCAGCGAGAGCGGCACGTGGACGGCCATCTGGTCACCGTCGAAGTCGGCGTTGAACGCGGTGCAGACCAGCGGATGCAGCTGGATGGCCTTGCCTTCGATCAGCACCGGCTCGAACGCCTGGATGCCCAGACGGTGCAGGGTCGGCGCACGGTTCAGCATCACCGGATGCTCGCGGATGACCTCTTCCAGGATGTCCCAGACTTCGGCTTCTTCGCGCTCGACCAGCTTCTTGGCAGCCTTGATGGTGGTGGCCAGGCCACGACGCTGCAGCTTGGCGAAGACGAACGGCTTGAACAGCTCGAGCGCCATCTTCTTCGGCAGGCCGCACTGGTGCAGGCGCAGGTACGGACCGACCACGATGACCGAACGGCCCGAGTAGTCGACGCGCTTGCCGAGCAGGTTCTGGCGGAAGCGACCCTGCTTGCCCTTGATCATGTCGGCCAGCGACTTCAGCGGGCGCTTGTTGGTGCCGGTGATGGCACGGCCACGACGGCCGTTGTCCAGCAGCGCATCGACCGATTCCTGCAGCATGCGCTTTTCATTGCGCACGATGATGTCCGGCGCGCTCAGTTCGAGCAGGCGGCGCAGGCGGTTGTTGCGGTTGATGACGCGGCGGTACAGGTCGTTCAGGTCGGAGGTCGCGAAGCGGCCGCCATCCAGCGGGACCAGCGGACGCAGGTCCGGCGGCAGCACCGGCAGCACGGTCATGACCATCCATTCCGGACGGTTGCCCGATTCCAGGAAGGCTTCGATCAGCTTGATGCGCTTGGTGAGGCGCTTGAGCTTGGTTTCCGAACCGGTAGCGGCGATTTCCTCGCGCAGGCGGGTCATTTCCGACTGCAGGTCGATGGTGCGCAGCAGTTCGTACACGGCCTCGGCGCCCATGGCGGCGTCGAAGTCGTCACCGTGCTCCTGGCGGGCCTGCAGGTACTGTTCTTCGGTCAGCAGCTGGCGGCGTTCCAGGGCGGTCAGGCCCGGCTCGGTCACCACGTAGGCTTCGAAGTACAGCACGCGCTCGATGTCGCGCAGGGTCATGTCCAGCATCAGGCCGATGCGCGACGGCAGCGACTTCAGGAACCAGATGTGCGCGACCGGCGAGGCCAGGTCGATGTGGCCCATGCGCTCGCGACGCACCTTGGCCAGGGTCACTTCGGTGCCGCACTTTTCGCAGACCACGCCGCGGTGCTTCATGCGCTTGTACTTGCCGCACAGGCACTCGTAGTCCTTCACCGGGCCGAAGATGGCGGCGCAGAACAGGCCGTCGCGTTCCGGCTTGAAGGTACGGTAGTTGATGGTTTCCGGCTTCTTCACTTCGCCGAAGGACCACGAACGGATCAGGTCCGGCGAAGCCAGCGCGATCTTGATCGCGTCGAAGTCCAGCGTCTGGCGCTGCTGGTTGAAGAGGTTGAGCAGGTCTTTCATGGTGTTCTCCAGAAGGAGGAATGCTGTGTCGATGGGCTTTCAGTTCACTGCCAGCGGCGCGGCGGCGGACCGCCGCGCCGGCATGGATCAGTTGTCTTCCAGTTCCATGTTGATAGCCAGCGAGCGGATTTCCTTCACGAGCACGTTGAAGGATTCCGGCATGCCCGCGACCATCTCGTGCTCACCGTCGACGATGTTCTTGTACATCTGGTTGCGGCCCTGCACGTCATCGGACTTCACCGTCAGCATTTCCTGCAGGGTGTAGGCCGCGCCGTAGGCTTCCAGCGCCCAGACTTCCATTTCACCGAAGCGCTGGCCGCCGAACTGCGCCTTGCCGCCCAGCGGCTGCTGGGTGACGAGCGAGTACGGACCGGTCGAACGGGCGTGCATCTTGTCGTCGACCAGGTGGTTCAGCTTCAGGTAGTGCATGTAACCCACGGTGGTGTGGCGATCGAACGCTTCACCGGTGCGGCCGTCGTACAGCTGGGTCTGGCCACTGCTCGGCAGGTCGGCCAGTTCCAGCATGCGCTTGATTTCCGCTTCGGTGGCGCCGTCGAACACCGGAGTGGCCATCGGCACGCCGTCGGTCAGGTTGCGGGCCAGACGCAGCAGTTCCTCGTCGCTGAACTGCGACAGGTCGACACGGTTGGCCACGTTGGTGTCGTCGTGGTTGTAGATGTCATCCAGGAACTTGCGCAGGTCGGCAACGGCGGCCTGGGCCTCCATCATCGCCTGGATCTTGCGGCCCAGGCCCTTGGCGGCCCAGCCCAGGTGCACTTCCAGGATCTGGCCGATGTTCATACGCGACGGAACGCCCAGCGGGTTCAGCACGATGTCCACGGTTTCGCCCGAGGCCATGTACGGCATGTCCTCGACCGGCACCACGTTGGAGACCACACCCTTGTTGCCGTGGCGGCCTGCCATCTTGTCGCCCGGCTGGATGCGGCGCTTCACGGCCAGGAATACCTTGACCATCTTCAGCACGCCCGGGGCGAGGTCGTCACCGGCGGTGATCTTGCCGCGCTTGTCGGCGAAGCGACGCTCGAACTCCTTCTCGTGCGCCTGGATCTGCTTCTGCGCGCGCTCGATGGCTTCCGAAGCGTCCTCGTCCTTCATGCGCAGGGCGAACCAGTCAGCCTTCTTCAGGCCGTCCAGGAAGGCGTCGCTGATCACGTCACCCTTCTTCAGGCCAGCGCCACCGTTGACCACCTTGCCCACGATCTGCGAACGCAGACGCATGTAGATGGCGGCTTCCAGGATGCGGAACTGGTCGTCGAAGTCCTTCTTGACGCGCTTGATTTCAGACTCTTCGATCTGGCGGGCGCGCTTGTCCTTCTCGATGCCGTCGCGGGTGAAGACCTGCACGTCGATGACGGTGCCGTCCATGCCCGGCGGAACGCGCAGCGAGCTGTCCTTAACGTCCGAAGCCTTCTCGCCGAAGATCGCGCGCAGCAGCTTCTCTTCCGGGGTCAGCTGGCTTTCGCCCTTCGGGGTGACCTTGCCGACCATGATGTCGCCGGCGCGGACTTCGGCACCGATGTACACCACGCCGCTCTCGTCCAGGCGGTTCAGCGCCTGCTCGGAGACGTTCGGGATGTCGGCGGAGATTTCCTCCGGCCCCAGCTTGGTGTCACGCGCAACGCAGGTCAGCTCTTCGATGTGGATCGTGGTGTAACGATCCTCTTCCACCACGCGCTCGGAGAGCAGGATGGAGTCTTCGAAGTTGTAGCCGTTCCACGGCATGAACGCGATCAGCATGTTCTGGCCCAGGGCCAGTTCGCCGATGTCGGTGGACGGACCGTCGGCCAGCACGTCGCCGCGGGCGATGACGTCACCCACCTGGACCAGCGGACGCTGGTTGATGCAGGTGTTCTGGTTCGAACGGGTGTACTTGACCAGGTTGTAGATGTCCACGCCTGCGTCGGTGGCGCCAACGATCTCTTCCTCGTTGACCTTGACCACGATGCGGGCGGCGTCGATCTGCACGATCTCGCCACCACGACGGGCGTTCACGGTCACACCGGAGTCACGCGCCACGGCGCGTTCGATACCGGTACCGACCAGCGGCTTCTGCGCACGCAGGGTCGGCACGGCCTGACGCTGCATGTTGGCGCCCATCAGTGCGCGGTTGGCGTCATCGTGCTCCAGGAACGGAACCAGCGCGGCCGCGATCGACACGGTCTGCATCGGCGAGACGTCCATGAAGTGGACTTCTGCCGGCGGCTTCAGCAGCGATTCGCCCTGGAAGCGGCACGGAACGAACTGCTCGGTCAGCATGCTGTCGGCATTGGTCAGGGCGTTGGCCTGCGCAATGACGTACTCGTTTTCTTCGATCGCCGACAGGAACTCGACTTCGTCATAGACCTTGCCGTCCACGACCTTGCGGTACGGGGTCTCAAGGAAACCGTACTGGTTGGTGCGGGCGTACACGGCCAGCGAGTTGATCAGGCCGATGTTCGGGCCTTCCGGGGTTTCGATGGTGCAGACGCGGCCGTAATGGGTCGGGTGCACGTCACGCACTTCGAAGCCGGCGCGCTCACGGGTCAGGCCGCCCGGGCCCAGGGCCGAGACGCGACGCTTGTGGGTCACTTCCGACAGCGGGTTGTTCTGGTCCATGAACTGCGACAGCTGCGAGGAGCCGAAGAACTCCTTGATGGCAGCGGCGACCGGCTTGGCGTTGATCAGTTCCTGCGGGGTCAGGCCTTCCGACTCGGCCATCGACAGGCGCTCCTTGACCGCGCGCTCGACGCGGACCAGGCCCACGCGGAACACGTTCTCGGCCATTTCACCGACCGAACGCACGCGACGGTTGCCCAGGTGGTCGATATCGTCGACCACGCCGCGACCGTTGCGGATCTCGGTCAGGACCTTGATCACGTCCAGGATGTCGGAGCTGTCGCCATGGGCGGCGACCAGGCGCTTGGACTCTTCGTCGTTGCGCTCACCGTAGTACTTGCGGTCGTACAGCACGGCTTCGCCGGTGGTTTCCTTGCGGCCCACGCGACGGTTGAACTTCATGCGGCCGACCGCGGACAGGTCGTAGCGCTCGAAGGTGAAGAACAGGTTGTGGAACAGGTTCTGCGCGGCATCCTTGGTCGGCGGCTCGCCCGGACGCATCATGCGGTAGATCTCGACCAGGGCTTCCAGCTGGGTCTTGGTCGGGTCGATGCGCAGGGTGTTGGACAGGTACGGGCCACGATCCAGATCGTTCACCCACAGGGTGCCCACGGCATCCACGCCAGCCTTGCGGAAGGCCTGCAGCTGCTCGTCGGTGATCTCGTCATTGGCCTGGGCCAGCAGTTCGCCGGTCGAGGCGTCGACCACGTCGTGCGACAGGATGCGGCCGACGATGTAGTCGTCCGGCACGGCCAGGGCGGCGATGCCCGAGGCTTCCAGCTGCTTGATGTGGCGCGCGGTGATGCGCTTGCCGGCTTCCACGATGACCTTGTCGCCGTCGGCGAGGTCAAAGCCCAGGGTTTCGCCACGCAGGCGCTCCGGCACCAGCTCCAGCTGGACGCCTTCATCCGGGTTGATGTGGAAGGTGTTGATCTCGAAGAACTCGGCCAGCATCTCTTCGTTGCTGTAGCCAAGCGCGCGCAGCAGGATCGACACCGGCAGCTTGCGGCGGCGGTCGATACGGGTGAACAGCGCGTCCTTCGGGTCGAACTCGAAGTCCAGCCAGGAACCGCGGTAAGGAATGATGCGGGCGCTGTACAGCAGCTTGCCCGAGCTGTGGGTCTTGCCACGGTCGTGGTCGAAGAACACACCCGGCGAGCGGTGCAGCTGCGAGACGATGACGCGCTCGGTGCCGTTGACGATGAAGGTGCCGTTCTCGGTCATCAGCGGGATTTCGCCCAGATAGACCTCCTGCTCCTTCACGTACTTGATGGCCTTGGTCGACGACTCACGGTCGTAGATCACCAGGCGCACGGTCACGCGCAGCGGGGCGCCGTAGCTCATGCCACGCTGGCGGCACTCACGCTCGTCGAAGACCGGTTCGCCCAGCTTGTAGCCGACGTATTCCAGGGCGGCATTGCCGCTGTAGCTGGCGATCGGGAAGACCGACTTCAGCGCAGCGTGCAGGCCGTGGTCCGTGCGCTTGGCCGGATCGACGTTTTCCTGCAGGAATTCACGATAGGAATCCACCTGGATGGCGAGCAGGAACGGCACTTCGAGAATCGAGCGCTGCTTGCCGAAATCCTTGCGGATACGCTTTTTTTCGGTGAACGAATAGGACGTCATGAGGTCTTCCACCTTGTTGTGCGGATCGTGCGCCCACGATCCGAAGGGAACTTGAAATTGTCAGTTGGAAGTCGCTGGTATTGCCGGCACCAGCACGCCTTCTCCCGCTACTTCCAACTGCCAACTCGTCTGCATCCACTCCCCCGCTGCCGCGCGCTGCGCTGGCCGGCCGGGGTCTGACCGCAGCCCGTGTTGGGCTTTTTGCCGCTCGTTACATCCACGCGTGGCGTGGATCTACAACACTGCAACAACGACCAAAGGCCGGGGGCTTACGCCCCCAGCCTTGGCTGCATCGCCGTGAATCGGTGACGATGCAAGGTAACTGCTTACTTGACTTCGACAGTCGCGCCAGCAGCTTCCAGGTCCTTCTTCATCTTCTCGGCGTCGTCCTTCGAAGCGCCTTCCTTCAGGACGCCACCGGCTTCGGCCAGGTCCTTCGCTTCCTTCAGGCCCAGGCCGGTGATGGCGCGGACGGCCTTGATGACTTCGACCTTCTTGTCGCCGGCCGACTTCAGGGTGACGGTGAACTCGGTCTGCTCTTCAACAGCAGCAGCCGGGCCAGCGGCAGCGGCCACGGCAACCGGAGCAGCGGCGGAGACGCCGAACTTCTCTTCGATGGCCTTGACCAGCTCCATCACTTCCATCAGGGACTTCTCGGCGATGGCGTCGACGATCTGTTCGTTGGTAAGGGACATGATTAATACCTTTGGATGATTTTCTGGGTTGAGGTTCCGTCAGGAACCACGGTAAGTCGAAACTCAGGCGGTCTCGGCGGCCGGCTCGGCAGCGTCGGCGGCGACGTCGCCACCACCCTGCTTCTCGCCAACGGCCTTGATGGCGCGGGCAAACATCGTGACCGGCTCGGTCAGGACGCGGGCCAGCATGGCCAGGGCCTGGTCGCGGGTCGGCAGCGAGGCCAGCACTTCGACGTGGCTTGCCGGGAACACTTCGCCACCGATGGCGACGACCTTAGCCTTCAGCTTGTCGTTGCCCTTGGCGGCTTCCTTGATCAGGCGACCGGCAGCGCCGGGCTCCTCGAGCGAGAACGCGTACAGCAGCGGACCAACCATCTGGTCCTGGGCGACTGCGAACTCGGTGCCTTCAACGGCGCGCGAAGCCAGGGTGTTCTTGACAACCTTCAAGAAAACACCGGTTTCACGAGCCTGCTTGCGCATCGCGGTCATCTGGGCGACCGTGGTGCCAGCGTATTCGGCTGCGATCAAGGAGTGGGCCTTGGCGGCGACGTCTGCCAGCTCGGCGACTACTTCTTGCTTCTGGGACAGATTGAGAGCCATTGCACTCCTCCTATTGAACTCCGCTTACGGCTCCTGCCGTGTGCGGTCCTGTGCGGCATCCGTCCTGGACGCCGGGAACATCGGGATGATGTTCCGGGGGTGGGCCGTTCTAGACCTGGAGTGGGCCAACCTGGGAAACCCAGACGTGCGTGAACCAGAAAAACTCCAGAAGGGCACCATCTACGCAGGGTGATTCCGGGGAATCGATTAAGCGCTCATGACTGCTCCGGCGGCGACTCCTTGCCAGATCGAGCTTCCGTGCCCGTCGCCGGTATTGCCACGACCGCGCCTGCGGTCTTTGACGGCTACCGCGGGCGATGCACTGCCAGCGATGCCTTCAAATGTCACGGTCACGGCACCGAAGGTACCGTGACCGCTTGAAACAATTACTTCAGGGTCAGCGACGACTGGTCGACGGTGACGCCCGGGCCCATCGTCGAGCTGACCGAAACCTTCTGCAGGTAGGTACCCTTCGAGGTGGCCGGCTTGGCCTTGATCAGGTCCAGCAGCAGCGCGGTCAGGTTCGACTTCAGCGCGTCTTCGGCGAAGTCGGCCTTGCCGATGGTGCAGTGGATGATGCCGGCCTTGTCGGTGCGGTAACGGACCTGACCCGACTTGGCGTTCTTCACGGCTTCACCCGGGTTCGGGGAAACGGTGCCGACCTTCGGGTTCGGCATCAGGCCGCGCGGGCCCAGCACGGTGCCCAGCTTACCGACGACGCGCATGGCGTCCGGGGTCGCGATGACGACGTCGTAGTTCAGATCGCCGGCCTGCATCTTCTCGGCCAGGTCATCCATACCGACGGCTTCGGCGCCAGCGGCCAGGGCTTCGTCAGCCTTGGCACCGGCCGGAGCGAACACGGCGACGCGGACCGACTTGCCGGTACCGGCCGGCAGCACGGTGGAGCCACGGACCTGCTGGTCGGACTTCTTCGCATCGACGCCCAGGCGCACAGCGACGTCGATCGACTCGACGAACTTGGCCTTGGTGGCGCTCTTCAGGATGTTGATCGCGTCCTCGAAGGCGTATGCCTTACCCGGAACGACGGCGGCCTTGATGGCCTTCTCACGCTTGGTCTGTGCCATCTTATTAACCCTCCACCACGAGGCCCATGGAACGGGCAGAGCCAGCGATGGTACGCACGGCGGCGTCCAGATCGGCGGCAGTCAGATCCGGTTCCTTCGCCTTGGCGATCTCTTCCAGCTGCTTACGGGTGACCTTGCCGACCTTCTCGGTGTTCGGGCGCTTGGAGCCCGACGAAATGCCAGCGGCCTTCTTCAGCAGGGTGGTGGCCGGGGTGCTCTTGGTGATGAAGGTGAACGTACGGTCCGAGTAGGCCGTGATGATCACCGGAACCGGCAGGCCCGGCTCGAGCTTCTGCGTGGCAGCGTTGAACGCCTTGCAGAATTCCATGATGTTCAGACCGCGCTGACCCAGCGCAGGACCGACCGGCGGCGAGGGGTTGGCCTGACCGGCCTTCACCTGCAGCTTGATGTAACCGACAACTTTCTTTGCCATGTGAGTACTCTCCGGGTGCTAGCGCCTTTCGACAACAGGCTCCCCATCGGACCGGGAATCACGCGTCCCGGCATCGCGTTTTGAAATCATGCTGAAGGCCACCTTGCGGCGGCCTCGTCCTGCTGGCTTCCCAGCGGGGAGCCGCGCACTATATCAGGTTTTTTCTTCACATGCCTGAAGCGGCACGTAAACGAGAGAAACCGGGCCAAGCCCGGTTTCTTGTCCGGAGTCGAGCATGGCTCGACTCTACGACTGGATCAGACGGCCTTTTCGACCTGGCCGAACTCGAGTTCGACCGGAGTGGCACGGCCGAAGATCAGCACCGAGACGCGCAGACGGCTCTTCTCGTAGTTGACCTCTTCGACGACGCCATTGAAATCGTTGAACGGGCCGTCGGTGACGCGGACCATCTGGCCCGGCTCGAACAGCACCTTCGGACGCGGCTTCTCGACGCCTTCCTGAACGCGGTTCAGGATGGCTTCGGCCTCGGAATCGGCGATCGGCAGCGGACGGTCGGCCGTGCCGCCGATGAAGCCCATGACGCGCGGGGTTTCCTTGACCAGGTGCCAGCTTTCGTTGTCGATGCGCGGAATACCGGCTTCTTCGTGGGTCTCGATCTGGACCAGCACGTAACCCGGGAAGAACTTGCGCTCGGAGCGGCGCTTCTGGCCAGCGCGCATCTCGACCACTTCTTCGGTCGGGACCAGGACATCGCCGAAGCGCTCTTCCATGCCGTCACGGACGATGCGATCGCGCAGAGCCTGCGCCACCGACTTCTCGAAGCCCGAATAGGCGTGAACGACGTACCAACGCTTCATGCAATTCTCCTTAGCGGCTCAGGAACAGCTGAATCAGCCACTGAATGACGTAATCGAACCCACCCAGCAGCAGGCTGAGAATGGTTACCACCACCATCACGACCCAGGTCATGCGGATGGCTTCCTGGCGCGTCGGCCAGACCACCTTGCGCAGTTCGAAGCGCGACTCGGAGAGGAATTCGCGGGTGTCGCGCCCCTTGCCGGTCAGCATGAACACGCCGATACCGCCAACCAGACCGACTACAACCGCCAACGCACGCAGCTGACCCGCCCACGCACCCAGCTGGGTGGCGCGACCGGAGTCGGCGGAGAACCAGAACCAGACGAACAGACCAGCCAGCACCAGCAGCGATGCGGCGACGTACTTGACGATATCCCCGCCATTGGCGGAGTTGTCCTTGGAGTGTTCGATCTTGCTATTCATCCGGCTGTGTCTGCTTTAGCGGCCCAGGCCGCTGGATAAGGTGGGCAGATGGCACGCCAGGAGGGACTCGAACCCCCAACCTGCGGTTTTGGAGACCGCTGCTCTGCCAATTGAGCTACTGGCGTACGTATTGAAACTTGCCTTCCCTTAGACGGCGAAGGCGGACCGAGGTTCCCGGCCCGCCATTCGCGTAACCGGCGGCGCTATGCAACCACCGGCACTGCAGGCTTACTCGATGATCTTCGAGACCACGCCGGCGCCGACGGTACGGCCACCTTCGCGGATGGCGAAGCGCAGACCTTCGTCCATTGCCACCGGGTTGATCAGGGTGACGACCATCTTGACGTTGTCACCCGGCATCACCATTTCGACGCCTTCCGGCAGTGCAGCTGCGCCGGTGATGTCGGTGGTGCGGAAGTAGAACTGCGGACGGTAGCCGTTGAAGAACGGGGTGTGACGGCCGCCTTCGTCCTTCGACAGGACGTAGACTTCGCCTTCGAACTTGGTGTGCGGCTTGATCGAACCCGGCTTGGCCAGGACCTGGCCACGCTCGACGTCGTCACGCTTGGTGCCGCGCAGCAGCAGGCCAGCGTTGTCGCCTGCCTGACCCTGGTCCAGCAGCTTGCGGAACATTTCAACGCCGGTCACGGTGGTCTTCTGCACCGGACGGATGCCGACGATTTCGATTTCGTCGCCAACCTTGATCACGCCGCGCTCGATACGACCGGTCACCACGGTGCCGCGGCCCGAGATCGAGAACACGTCTTCCACCGGCATCAGGAACGGCTTGTCGATCGCGCGCTCCGGCTCCGGGATCCAGCTGTCCAGGGCGTCGACCAGCTTCAGGATGGCCGGCACGCCGATGTCGCTCTGGTCGCCTTCCAGCGCCAGGCGGGCCGAACCGGCGATAATCGGGGTGTCGTCGCCCGGGAACTCGTACTTGCTCAGCAGTTCACGCACTTCCATCTCGACCAGCTCGAGCAGCTCGGCGTCGTCAACCATGTCGGCCTTGTTCAGGAACACGACGATGTACGGCACGCCGACCTGACGCGACAGCAGGATGTGCTCGCGGGTCTGCGGCATCGGGCCGTCAGCGGCCGAGCACACCAGGATCGCGCCGTCCATCTGGGCGGCACCGGTGATCATGTTCTTGACGTAGTCAGCGTGGCCCGGGCAGTCAACGTGGGCGTAGTGACGGATCGGGGATTCGTATTCGACGTGCGCGGTCGAGATCGTGATACCACGAGCCTTTTCTTCCGGCGCGGCGTCGATCGAGGAGTAGTCCTTGAACTCGCCACCGAAGCGCTCGGCACCGATCTTGGTCAGTGCGGCGGTCAGCGTGGTCTTGCCGTGGTCGACGTGACCGATGGTGCCGACATTGACGTGCGGCTTGGTGCGCTCGAACTTACCCTTGGCCATGGCTGCTTATCTCGAATTCGTCTGAGAGGTGATGCTTAAGATGGTGCTCACGAAAGGAATCGAACCTTCGACCTCTTCCTTACCAAGGAAGTGCTCTACCGACTGAGCTACGTGAGCCGAGTTTTGCATTATGACATGAACTCGATAATATTCAAAGTTCATTCAATGGAGCGGGAGACGGGAATCGAACCCGCACCATCAGCTTGGAAGGCTGAGGTTCTACCATTGAACTACTCCCGCGCCGGGAATGTCACAACGTGAAACTGGTGGAGGGAGGTGGATTCGAACCACCGAAGGCGTAAGCCAGCAGATTTACAGTCTGCCCCCGTTGGCCGCTTGGGTATCCCTCCTTACCACCCCATTCCGTTGCCGCCGAAGCGTTGCGGTGTGTGGTGGTGAGCCGCTTATTCTGCTGATGGGACGGGGGGCTGTCAACGCTTTTTTCCACTTTTTTCACACGCTGTCGCAAACCCATTGATACGCAAGGTTATTGCCCGGGGACCGGCAGGGTCTCGCTGGCGAAAATTGCGACATGAGGGACACCGTCGCCGCCAATCCAGCCCCGATACATGCCCTGGGTGTTGAACGGCGTGGCCATTTTTCCGTCTGCGCCGAGCACGATCGCACCACCGTCGCCGCCCATCTGTGGGATCGTCTCGTTGATCACGCCCTTGCCGGCCTGCTCCGGGCTCTGCCCCTGGTAACGCATGCGCGCGCAGATCTCGTGCGCGGCGGCAGTACGGATGTAGTACTCGCCCCAGCCGGTGCCAGACACCGCACATCGCGCGTCAGCCCAGGTACCGGCGCCGATGATCGGCGAATCACCCACGCGCCCATAGCGCTTGTTGGTCATGCCACCGGTGGAGGTACCGGCGGCCAGGTGCCCCTGTGCATCCAATGCGACTGCACCGACGGTCCCGAAGTGCTTTGCGGTCTCCAGATCGGCATGCGCCTGGCCGCCGGCCTCTTCCTTCAGTGCACGCTGCAGCTGCTGCCAGCGCTTTTCCGTACGGAAGTAGGAGGGATCGACCAGAGAAATGCCCTGCTCGACCGCGAAGGCTTCGGCGCCCTGCCCGACCATCATCACATGCCTGGACTTCTGCATCACGGTCTGCGCCAGCAGGATCGGGTTGCGCACCCGCTGCACGCCCGCCACCGCGCCCGCCGCCTGGCTCGCGCCGTCCATGACGGCCGCATCCAGCTCGTTGTGGCCGTCGTGGGTGAACACCGCGCCCTTGCCGGCGTTGAAGGTGGGATCGTCCTCCAGCACGGTGATCGCGGCGGTGACAGCGGCCAGCGCGGGGCGACCCGCTGCCAGCTCCGCATGCCCCTTCAACAGGGCCGCCCGCAGCGCGTCACGTGCGGCCTTTTCCTCGGCCGG
This sequence comes from Stenotrophomonas sp. 22692, assembly GCF_052045015.1. NCBI lineage: Bacteria > Pseudomonadati > Pseudomonadota > Gammaproteobacteria > Lysobacterales > Lysobacteraceae > Stenotrophomonas > Stenotrophomonas sp. 22692. The sequence continues at coordinate 72,116 of NZ_JBQEMR010000010.1, read as the reverse complement.
CGACAGGTCCTTGCGCTCGACGCCAGCGCCGCCGTGGATGACCAGCAGCGGCGAAGCCGTCGGTGCAGCCTGGACAAGCGTGGGCAGGGACAACAGTGCGGACAGCGCCAGGCGCAGTTTCATCGGGTACGTCTCCAGCAGGTGGGCAAGGGAGGCATCATCGTAGAGCCGAGCCCATGCTCGGCTGATGCCTCGGTTGAAAGGCAGCCGAGCGCGGGCTCGGCTCTACAGCATCCCATGCGTGGCCACAGGATCGCCGGGTCACTGGCGGATGACTTCGATCTCGCCGTCGCTGACGTCGGCCACGGCCTGGTAGTCGGCCTCGGCCTGGAAGTCATCCAGGCGCATGCGGCCGCCGCTGGCGACCACCGTTACCGGCACCGCGTGGAAGCGCAGCGGCTCGCCTTCGACCAGGCGGTCGGCATCGCGGCCGGGGCTGACCACCCAGACCTTGCCCTCGCCGTCAGCACTGTAGACCTGTGCCTGGCCATCGGGCTCCACGCACAGGGCAGTGTCTTCGTCGACGCCGATGCCGACGATGTCGGGGTTGCCACTGTCCTGGGCAGCGCGCGCCACGAACACGATCAGGCGGCCGAGCCGATCGCGCTTGTCGAAGTGGGTGTCGGTGACCACGCGCTGCAGGTAGGGCATCTGCAGGAAGCCACTGTCCATGGTCACCGCACTGCCCATCGGGTCGGCCAGCGCACCGGCGGAGGTGATGCTGCCGCCGTCCATCGCGCCGTAGGCATAGCCACCGAGGATGGCGAGCCCAGCGCTGGTACCGGCAATCGGCTTGCCGGCGCGCACATGGGCGTTGAGCGCGCGGTTGAGCGCGGTGCCCTTCCAGAAGCGGATGTAGCGGGACTGGTCGCCGCCGGCGATGAAGATGGCATCGGCTGCAGCCACCACGCGCAGCACCGCGGGATCATCGGCACCACGGCGATTGTCGAACACCAGCGTCTGCACTGCGGTGGCCCCGCCGATCTCGCGATACAGGCGGTCCTGCAGTTCGTCACTGCCAGAAGCGCGCAGGATCAGCACGCGGCCATTGCCAGCCTGCTTCAGCCACCAATGGAAGGCTTCCGGCACCCATTCGCCACCGCCCATCAGCATCATGGCCGGCGCGCGCGGACCGGGCCGGGGTGCGTCGAGATCCCCGGCTTCGTAGTAGGCGAAGCCCGGGCCCTGCAGGTCCTGCGCAAGGGCGGCCAACGGCACGGCCAACACCACCAGCGCCAGCCAGGCGAAGGGGGCACGCAGGGTCCGATGGAGGCGTCGCATCTTGATCTCCCTGAACAAAATCGACTTGCAAGCGTTTTCACTCTTTGCCAGATAGGGATCCAGTAGTCAAGGGCATGAAAAAGGCGTTAAATGCGCGCGCCCATTCCGGAAATCTGAATGGGGGACAGGGCCCCTCCTCTGCGGGCCGGCTTCATTTCCGAGAATTCCTCATGCGTAGAAAGGCGATGGCGTGGTCGATCCAGCTGGCGTTGATGGGCGTGGCTGCTTCCGCGGCGGCCCAGGCACCGGCTTCCTCTTCGGTGCAACAACTGGACGCGGTGCAGGTCACCGGTTCGCGCATTCCGCGCGCCCAGGTCGAAGGCCCCGCCCCGATCACGGTGATCAGCGCCGAGCAGATCCGCTCCAGCGGCTTTACCACCGTGCCGGACGTGCTGCGCGCGATGACCCAGAACGGGGGGGAGACCCAGAGCCAGCAGTCCTCCAGTGGCGCTGACTTCTCGCCGGGCGCCCAGCAGGTGGACCTGCGCGGCCTGGGCCCGAATCACACGCTGGTGCTGGTCAATGGCCGCCGCATCGCCGACTTCCCGATGCCGTTCAAGGGCCGCAGCAACTTCACCGATGTCTCCAACATCCCGTTGGGGATGATCGAGCGCATCGAAGTGCTGACCGGCAGCGCCTCGGCCATCTACGGCTCGGACGCGATCGCCGGCGTGGTCAACTTCATCCTGAAGAAGAAGGCCGACGGCACCACGATCGACATGCGCATGGGCACCACCAGCGAAGGCGGTGGCGACTCGTTCGACATGAGCCTGGCCAGCGGTTTCAGCCGCGGCAATTTCAACGCGGTGTACAGCGTCGAGCTGCAGTCGCAGAGCCCGCTGTGGGCGTACGAGCGCGACATCCAGGATTCGACCCAGGACGGCCCCACCGAGGGCTCGCGCATCGCCCGCCGCGCTTACCTGCGCACGGACTACAACGACGACTACCTGGATCCGGGTACGGCCACCTGCGAAGCGCTGGCCGGGCAGAACCAGGGCAGCACCTACCGCGCGTACCGCCCGCGCTACGGCTACTACTGCGGCAGCGACAGCTCGATCGGCTACGGAACCATCCTCAGCAAGCGTCGCGGCGCCAATGGCTACGCGTCGCTGAGCTACGACTTCGACAACGGCCAGCAGTGGTTCGCCGATGTGCAGCTGGGCTACCACACGATGTCGCTGATTCGCGACGTCACCAAGTGGGGCCGCATGGACGCCAATGGCGATGAGTCGGGCTATTTCAACAACCAGGCCACCGGCGAGATCGAGTTCTGGCAGCGCCAGTTCTCACCCGAGGAAATGGGGGGCCTGCGCAATGCGATGGTGCGCAGCACGCAGAAGACCTTCAGCGTGACTACCGGCTTCAAAGGCAATCTGGCCGGCAACTGGGACTACGAGGCAGCATTGAGCCATTCGCAGTACCAGTCGCGGATCAGCTGGGCACAGATCATCGCCGCCAAGGCCAATGACCTGTTCCTGGGCCCGCAGCTGGGCGTGGACGACGACGGTTTCCCGATCTACAACGCCGATCCGTCACGCCTGTACCGGCCACTGACCCGCGCCGAGTACGACTCGATCGCGGCGCGTACCACTTACACCCCGAAGTCGCGGACCGAGACGGCCGCGTTCACGCTGACCAATTCCGCGCTGTTCGGCCTGCCGGGCGGTGACGCCGGCTTCGCCGCGACCGTGGAAGTGGGCCAGCAGGCGTACTCGCTGAATCCCGATCCGCTGGCGACCCAGTACTACTACTACAGCTGGAAGGATTCGGACGGCAACGGTTCGCGCAACCGCTGGGCCACGGCGGCCGAGCTGCGCATGCCGCTGCACGAGACGGTCAACCTGAGCGTGGCCGGCCGCTACGACCAGTACCGCTATTCCGGCCACACCATCGGCAAGGCGACCTGGAGCGGCGGCCTGGAATGGCGCCCGATCGACACCCTGCTGGTACGTGGTTCGTATGGCACCGCGTTCCGCGCGCCGGATCTGCACTACGTGTTCGCCGGCCCGGGCAACGACGAGACCAGCGCCGTGGACCTGTACAGCTGCCGCGCCGACGATGCCGCCGACTGTTCCGACTACGAGCACAACCTGATCCGCAGCCGCACCGGCAACCGTCAGCTCGACCCGGAAACCAGCACCTCGTGGAGCGCCGGCTTCGTCTGGTCGCCGGCGATCGGCCTGGACCTGTCGGTGGACTGGTTCGACATCGACATGCGCAAGCAGGTGCAGGACATGGACGTGCGCACGATACTGGCCAGTGAAGCGAACTGCCGCCTGGGTACTGCCGACATCAACTCGCCGACCTGCGTGGATGCGCTCGACCGCATCACCCGCACCAGTGATGGCCGCCTGTACGGCGTACGCGTCGCCCCGATCAACGTCGCCCGCGAGTCGACCTCCGGCATCGACGTCGGACTGCGCTACCGCCTGCAGACCGGCATTGGTGATTTCATCCTCAACGGCACCCACACCTGGGTGAAGAAGCACGATTTCCAGCGCTACCCCGGTGATCCGATCCTGGACCAGTTCGCGGTCAACAGCAACTTCGACATCCCGCGTACCAAGACCAGCCTGAGCGTGACCTGGGAGAAGGAGGCGTGGTCGGCCACGGTCTATGGTTCGCGCCTGGGCAAGCTGCCGACCTCGGACAGCTACGACCAGGTATTCAAGTGGGACAGCGGTGACAGCCCGTACATCAACGCGACCTACCGCTACAACGCGTCGCTGCAGTACCGCTTCGACGACCACGCGCGCCTGTCGCTGTCGGTGGTGAACGTCTTCAACAAGATGCCGCCGAAGGACGCCACCTACACCGCGTATCCGTATTACGACGTGTCCTGGTTCGACAGCGTCGGCCGCACCATCAACCTGCAGTACACCCACAAGTTCGGTGGCAGCGCATTGTAAGCGCGGTTACGCAGGACGTGGACGACGGGGCCCGCCATTGGCGGGCCTTGTTGTTTGCGGCGCTGGCTCGGGTTTTCCACACCCCACGTGGAAAGCGATGGGAACTAGGTGTGGACAAGTGGGTGGGAACATTGCACCGCAGGTGTTTCCACGCATGGTGTTTTTTTGTCCACGTCCCCGATTGTTTTCCACACCGGACGTGGAAAGCAGTGGGAACTAGGTGTGGACAAGTGGGCACGAGCTTTGCAGCGCAGGGGTTTCGAGGCATGGTGAAACTTTATCCACGTCGCGCGGGCAAGCACCTGTAGAGCCGAGCCCATGCTCGGCTCCGGCTGGCATCAGCCGAGCAAGGGCTCGGATCTACAGGACGTCGCATGGTTTTCCACACCAGGCGTGGAAAGCGATGGGAGTTTGCTGTGGACAAGTGCCGGCGAACGTCACGCCGCAAGCGTTTCGCAGCGTGGCGTTTTTTTATCCACCCCGGAAACGCAAACGCCCCGCTCGGGGCGGGGCGTTTGCGTAGCATCAACGTGCGATGGGATCAGACGTTGAAGCGGAAGTGCAGGATGTCGCCTTCCTGCACGCGGTACTCCTTGCCTTCCAGGCGCAGGCGACCGGCTTCCTTGGCACCGGCTTCGCCCTTGTACTTGATGAAGTCGTCATACGCGATGGTTTCGGCGCGGATGAAGCCCTTCTCGAAGTCGGTGTGGATGACCGCGGCAGCCTGCGGAGCGGTGGCGCCCTTGCGCACGGTCCACGCGCGGACTTCCTTCACGCCTGCGGTGAAGTAGGTCTGCAGGCCCAGCAGGCTGTAGGCCGCGTTGATCACGCGGTTCAGGCCCGGCTCGCTCAGGCCCAGGTCCGCCAGGAAGGTATCGCGGTCTTCGTCGTCGAGCTGGGACAGCTCTTCTTCGATCGCGGCCGACACCGGCACCACCTGCGCGCCTTCGGCGGCGGCATGCGCGCGCACGGCGTCCAGGTGCGGGTTGTTCTCGAAACCGTCTTCCAGCACGTTGGCGATGTACATCACCGGCTTCAGGGTCAGCAGGAACAGATCGCGCACCAGCACCTTCTCTTCGTCGTCCAGGCCGACCGAGCGACCGGCCTTGCCCTCCGACAGTGCAGCCTGCAGCTTGGCCAGCACCGGCTTGCGCGCCGCCGCATCCTTGTCGCCGCCCTTGGCCGCACGCTCGGCACGGTTCAGTGCCTTCTCGACGCTGTCCAGGTCGGCCAGCGCCAGCTCGGTGTCGATGGTTTCGATGTCCGAGATCGGATCGACCTTGCCGGCCACGTGCACGATGTCGCCGTGCTCGAAGCAGCGCACCACGTGGGTGATCGCATCGACTTCGCGGATGTGCGCCAGGAACTTGTTGCCCAGGCCCTCACCGCTGGCGGCACCGGCCACCAGGCCGGCGATGTCGACGAACTCGACCGCGGTCGGGATGACCTTCTGCGGGTTGATGATCGCTGCCAGCTCGTTCAGGCGCGGATCCGGCACCGGCACGATGCCGACGTTCGGCTCGATGGTGCAGAACGGGAAGTTCGCCGCGGCGATACCCGCCTTGGTCAGCGCATTGAACAGGGTCGACTTGCCGACGTTAGGCAGGCCGACGATGCCGCATTTGATACCCATGGGTGACAGCTCTCTGGGGTGAAAGTGATTGGTGAAACAGCGCGCGCGCTGCTTGGCCAATCCATCTCGGTGTCGATCATTGTGTGCCAACCAAGGTTGGCACGCACCGGAATCGGGAAGGTTGGCACCTACCCAAAGCGGGTTACTTCGGAGTGTGCAGGCGCTTCATCGCTTCGCTGAAATCGCCCTGTACCGCCAGCGGCATGACGTCGATCGCATCGTCGATGGCGCGCGCGATCAGCACGTCGTCGTCCTTGGACGGGCGGCCGAGCACCCAACCCACCACGCGGTCCTTGTGGCCGGGATGGCCGATGCCCACGCGCAGGCGATGGAACTTGCCGTGACCGAGCAGGCGGATGGTGTCACGCAGGCCGTTCTGGCCGCCGTGGCCACCGTCGAACTTCAGCCGCGCCGCACCGGGCGGCAGGTCCAGCTCGTCGTGGGCCAGCAGGGTTTCCTCCGGCTCGATCTTCCAGAACCGCTGCGCGGCGGTGACCGACTTGCCACTGAGGTTCATGAAGGTGGCGGGCTTGAGCAGCCACACCGTCTGCCCGGCGATCTCGACCTTGGCGGTCTCGCCGAACAGCTTGCTGTCCACATTCCATCGCGCACCGGCTTTTTCCGCCAGGGCCTCAACGAAATGAAACCCGGCATTGTGCCGGGTCCGGGCGTGTTCCGATCCGGGGTTGCCCAGACCGACGATCAGTCGCAGTCCTGCCATGGTTCCTTCCAGTACGGTGCCTGCCCGGAGGCAGGCACCGTAGCGGTATTACTCGGCGGCAGCCGCTTCTTCGTCAGCCGCGTCGGCCTTGCCGGCCTTGGCGGTGACGATGGCGTCGTCGTGGTCCTTGCCCAGCGCCAGGGCCGGGATTTCCACGCCCTTCGGCAGCTTGATGTTGGACAGGTACACCACGTCACCGGCCTTCAGCTCGCCCAGGTCGACTTCGATCGACTCCGGCAGGTCCTTCGGCAGGCAGGTGATGGTCACTTCCTTCAGTTCGTGGGTGACCACGACGTCGGCAGCCTTGCCAGCCGGCGAGGTGTCTTCGTTGATGAAGTGCAGCGGGACCGAAGCGGTCAGGGCTTCGTTCTCGTTCACGCGCTGGAAGTCCAGGTGCATGATCAGCTGCTTGTACGGGTGGCGCTGCATGTCACGCAGCAGGACCTTCTGCACCTGGCCGTCCAGGTTCAGGTCCAGGATCGAGGCATAGAACCACTCGTTCTGCTGGGCCAGCCAGATTTCGTTGTGGTCCAGGCTGATGGCGACCGGCTCGGCGTTGCCGCCGTACACGATGGCCGGGATCACACCCGCGTGACGCAGGCGGCGGCTCGCACCCTTACGCTGCAGTTCACGCTTGGTGACCTTGATTTCATGGGTCTTCGACATTTTCGACTACTCAGGTTGTTGCCCTGCCTTGCGGCGTGGCGGTTGAAGATGCTTCCGCGACCAGAAGCACCCGGGGTATGTCCCCGCCGTTGCCGGCAGGGACGAAAAACTCAGTCGACGTACAGCGAGCTGACCGACTCGCCGAAGGCGATACGGCGCATCGTTTCGGCCAGCATTTCCGCCACGCTCAGCTGGCGGATCTTGCTGCACACCCGCGCGGCGTCCTTCAGCGGAATGGTGTCGGTCACCACCAGCTCGTCGAGCTGGGAATTGGTGATGTTGTCCACCGCCGGGCCCGACAGCACCGCGTGGGTGCAGTAGGCGGCGACCTTGAGCGCACCGCGCGCCTTCAGGGCAGCGGCAGCGGCGCACAGGGTGCCGGCGGTATCGACGATGTCATCGACCATCACGCAGGTCTTGCCTTCGACGTCACCGATGATGTTCATCACGGTGGAGACGTTGGCGCGCGGGCGGCGCTTGTCGATGATCGCCAGGTCGGCGTCATCCAGGCGCTTGGCCACCGCACGGGCGCGGACCACGCCGCCGACGTCCGGCGACACAACGATCAGGTTCTCGGTGCCGTAGGCGCGCCAGATGTCGGCCAGCAGCAGCGGGGACGCATACACGTTGTCCACCGGAATATCGAAGAAGCCCTGGATCTGGTCGGCGTGCAGGTCGACGGTCAGCACGCGATCAGCGCCAGCGGTGCTGAACATCTTCGCCGCCAGCTTGGCGGTGATCGGCACGCGCGAGGAACGCATGCGGCGATCCTGGCGCGAGTAGCCGAAGTACGGCACCACGGCGGTCACGCTGGCCACCGATGCGCGCTTGAGCGCGTCGATCAGCACCAGCAGTTCCATCAGGTTTTCCGCGCTCGGCGCGCAGGTCGGCTGGATCACGAACACGTCCTGCTTGCGGACGTTCTCCTCGATCTCCACCTGCACTTCGCCATCAGAGAAGTGCGAGACCAGCGCCTTGCCCGGGCGAACCCCCAGTTCCTTGCAGATATTCTGCGCCAGACGTTTGTTGGCGTTGCCGGAAAAGACCAGCAGGTTCGGGGACTCTTGCATCATGATTGTCTCGGGCGGGGACGAGTGGCGGGGATCCGGAGTCGGCAAGGACCCTGATGGACCCTTGCTGCTGACAACACCGCGGTTGTTTCCACGTCCCGCGCGGGCGATGCGCTGGAAGGCGCGGACACAGCCGCTATTGGCAGGGGCGGTAGGATTCGAACCTACGAATGCCAGGATCAAAACCTGGTGCCTTGGGCCTCTTGGCGACGCCCCTGCAGTGATAAATCAGTGTTGCTCGAGTGCATCCAGCAGTGGCGAACGCGCAACGCCCGCTGCCACCCTTGCCCGCAACTCCTTCGGCAACTTCGACCGTCCCTGCTCTGCGGCAGACTGCGATGCGAACTCGACGAAACAACCACTTCCCGAACCGGTCAGCCGCGCCGTGCCGATGTCGCTCAACGCGGCGAACGCTGCCTCGACGGCAGGCTCACGGCGGCGCAGCACCGGTTCGAACACGTTCCCGACCAGGGTCCCGGAAGCGAAGTCCTCTATTTTCGCCACTGGGCTGTCGCGCGTCAAATCCGGGTCTGCGAACAGGGCCGGGGTGGGAACATGAACGCCCGGTTCGACCACCACGTACCAGGCCGGGGCCAGGGTGATCGGCTGCAGGCGCTCGCCCACGCCTTCGGCCCAGGCATTGCGGCCGCGCACGAACACCGGCACGTCCGCGCCCAGGCGCAGGCCCAGCGCGGCCAGCGCATCCTCGTCCAGACCTGCCCGCCAGAGCCGGTTCAGCACCACCAGCACGGTGGCGGCATCGGAGGAACCGCCGCCAAAGCCACCGCCGGCAGAAACGTGCTTTTCGACGATGATGTCGGCGCCTTGCGCGCTATTGACCGCGTCTTTCAGAAGCCGCGCGGCGCGTACCGCCAGGTCATCCGCCTCGGCCACGCCGGCCAGGCCGTCGCCCTGCCGGCGCACCTGGCCATCTTCACGCAGGCGCAGGCCAATGCGGTCGCCCCAGTCCAGCAGGCGGAACACGGTCTGCAGCTCGTGGTAGCCGTCGGCGCGGCGGCCGGTGATGTGCAGGAACAGGTTCAGCTTGGCCGGGGCCGGCCACCAGGACCAGCCCGCGTCATCGTGCCCGGCACTCATGGGGCGCCCTGCCCCCACTGGTCCACCAGCAGGCGCACCTTGGCGTCGCCATTGCTGGCCTCGATCCGGCGCGGCAGCGCCGGGCGCCCGGCCTCGGCCGGGTACCAGTCCAGGTACTGCACCTGCCAGCCCATCTGCTGCATGCGACGCGGCCGGCCTTCACCGTCGCGCTCGACCTTCTCCGGACCGGCAGCATCGCCGGCCACCAGGCCACGGATCCACTGCGGCAGCTGGTTGACCGGGATGTCCCAGCCGGTCGCCTCCAGCAGCAGCTGCTGGGCGTCCTCGCCGTCACGCGGCCCGCCGGCCAGTCCCTCAAGGCGACCGGCTTCGGAATGGGTATCGCCGGTCAGCTTCCAGCTCTGCCGGGTCACCGGCGCGCTCAGCTCGACCACATAGCGGCGCCCTTCCTGCTTCCAGTCGATGCGACCGCTGCCGCCATCCTTGCCCTTGCTGACCGCGACCCGGCCCTGGAAGGCCCAGTCCGACTGTGCCTGCAGCGCGGCCACGCGCGCCGCCTCCGCCTGCGCCGCTTCGGCCGAAACAACCTCGACCACCGCCGGCGCCGGGGTCTTCTGCGTGCCCACGCTGGTACAGGCGGTCACCGCCAGGGTCACGGCCGCCAACAGCAGCGGCCGGATAAGGGAAACACTCATGGATTGAATTTCTCGCGGGCGCGCAGCAGCGCGCGGTTTTCAGGATCGAGCTTGGCCGCTTCTTCAAAGAAGTGGCGGGCCTCGTCATGCTTGCCCAGCACCCACAGCACTTCGCCGACATGGGCGGCGATCTCCGGGTCCTTGGCCAGGGTCCAGGCACGACGCAGCTGCACCAGCGCCTCTTCCTTGCGGCCCAGGCGATACAGCACCCAGCCATAGCTGTCGACGATGGCGGCGTTGTCCGGCTCAGCCACGCGGGCGCGGTCGATCAGCTCCAGTGCTTCCTGCAGGCGGCCGGTGCGATCGGCCAGGGTGTAACCCAGCGCGTTCAAAGCCGGCACGTTCTCCGGATCGGTCACCAGGATCTTGCGCAGATCGGCCTCGGCGCGCGGGATGTCGTCGCGGCGTTCCCAGGTGAGCGCACGGGCGTACAGCAGGCCGTTGTCATCCGGATAAGCGGCCAGGCCGCGGGCCAGCGCATCCAGTTCACCGGAACTGTCGTCGGCGCGCTGGCGCAGTTCCGCTTCCAGCAGGTAGGCGTCGCGGCGGACATCGTCGTCGACCACCGCATCGGACTGGATCGCGTGCACTTCATCCAGCGCCAGCGGCAGGCGCCCGGCCAGGGCCTGGGCGTTGGCCGCACGCAGGCGCGCTTCGCTCAGCTCATCGCCGCCGGGCACGCTGTGATACCACTGCACCGCCTCGGGATAACGCTTCAGGTACTCGGCGATCTTGCCCAGCAGCAGGCGCTGCGCCGGGTCCGGCTTGGCCGCCTGCCGCGACAGTTCGTTGTAGAGGTTGGACAGCGCCGCCTTGTCGCCCTGCTTGGCCAGCAGCGAAGCGCGCATGCCCCAGGTCTGCACGTCCTGCGGGCCGAAGGCCAGCACGCGCTCGGCCGCGGACGGCTGGCCGAGGCTGTCGTAGGCAATGGCCACCGCATTGCGCAGTTCCGGGTCCTGGCGGGTCTTAGGCTCCACATCGTGCAGCAGCGACAGCGCCTTGCCGGTCTCCCCGGCCTGCTGCAGCTGGCTGGCACGCAGCAACGCCACACGCGGTTCTTCAGGGAAGCGCTTGACCACTTCATCGATCATGCGCCGCGCCAGTTCGGGCTTGTCCATGCGCAGGGCGAGGCGGCCGAACTCCTGCCAGGCTTCGATCTTCGGTGGAATGGCGTTGGCGTCGACCAGCTCACCCAGCACCTGCGCGGGCACCGCCGGATCGCGCCCCCCACCGATCAGGGCGGCCAGGGCAAACTTCCAACCGCGCTCGTCGGAGTCGGCCAGCAGGCCCTGCAGTTCGGTGCGGGCAGCCTTCACATCGCCCTGGCGCATGGCCAGCGCACCGGCCGCACTGCGCATGGTCAATGAGCGCGGGGCCCGCTGTTGCCACAGGGCCAGGCCCTTGGCGGCGCTGGCATCATCGTTGGCGAGCATGGAAATGCGGGTCGCACGCTCGGCCAGGCCGGCGTCGCCGTCGGTCTGCTGGGCCGCCTGCAGGTACCAGCGCGCGGCCTCAGCCAGCTTGCCGGCCTGCAGGGCGAACTCACCGGCCATCACCGGCTCCAGCGCCAGTTCCTCAGTGGCCGGGGCCCTTACAGGGGCCTTGGCCGGCACCGCCGCCAGGGCCTGGCTGCAGGCCAGGGACAGCAGCAGAACACTGGGGATGCGAATCAATGCGGGCATCGTCGGCATCGGGGCCTTAAAATGTCGTCCAATGGCCAGCAGCTTATCGCAAGCAACTGAACAATGACCCTGTGGGTGCTCGGACTGAATCACCAGACCGCACCGGTGGAGCTGCGCGAGCGCGCGGCCTTCGCCGGTGAGGCGTTGCCGCGCGCGCTCGGTTCGCTGCGCGATACCCCGCAGATCGCCGAGGCGGTGCTGCTGTCCACCTGCAACCGCACCGAGCTGTATGCCGTGGCCGATTCGGCACAGGCGCTGGACCAGTGGCTGCACACCCAGGCCGGCGACCTGCAGGGCTACCTGTACCAGCACGCCGATGCCGAAGCCGTGCGCCACCTGTTCCGGGTCGCCACCGGCCTGGATTCGATGGTGCTGGGTGAACCGCAGATCCTCGGCCAGGTGAAGGATGCCTGGTCGACCGCGCGCGACCACGGCCTGCTCGGCCAGCGCCTGGACCGCCTGTTCCAGCAGACCTTCTCGGTGGCCAAGCGTGCGCGCACCGATACCCAGGTCGGCGCCAACCCGGTATCGGTGGCGTCGGCCGCAGTGCGCCTGGCGCAGAACGCGTTCGCCCGGCTGGACGATTCCACCGTGCTGCTGGTCGGTGCCGGCGAGACCATCGAACTGGCTGCACGGCACCTGAGCGAAGGCAAGGTACGCCGGCTGCTGATCGCCAACCGCACCCTCGCCCACGCGCAGGAACTTGCCAGCCGCCATGGCGGCGTGGCCCTGCCGCTGACCGAACTGGACCGCCACCTGGGCGAGGCCGACGTGGTGTTCTCGGCCACCGCTGCGCGCGAACCGGTGATCCATCGCGAGATGGTGGCCAAGGCCCTGCGCGCGCGCCGGCACAAGCCGATGCTGCTGTTCGACCTGGCCGTACCGCGCGACATCGAGGCCGAGGTCGGCACGCTCAACGATGCCTTCCTCTACACCGTGGACGATCTCGAGCGTGCGGTGGAAGACAACCGCCGTGGCCGCCGTGAGGCCGCCGCCGAAGCCGAGGCGATCATCGACCTGCAGGTGTCGCGCTTCGTCGAGACCCAGCAGGCCAGCGCCCACCAGGCGCCGCTGCGGCAGCTGCGCGCGTTCGGCGAAGCCACCCGCGCCGAGCTGCTGGAGCGCGCACGCCAGCAACTGGCCAACGGCAAGCCGGCCGATCAAGTGCTGGAGCTGCTTGCCCACGGCCTGACCAACCGCCTGCTGCATCCGCCGACCGCCGCCCTGCGTGCGGCCGCGCTGAGTGGCGATGCCGACCTGACCCGCGCCGCCGAGCGCCTGTTCCCGGCCACGCCGGGTTACCGCCACCCACCCGTGAGACCCGATGACGCCGACCCTGCGCCGTAAGCTGGAAGCGCTGGCCGAGCGCCGCGAAGAACTGGAACGCCTGCTCGCCGAACCCGATGTGGTCGCCGACAACACTCGTTTCCGCGACCTTTCGCGCGAATTCGCCCAACTTGAACCGATCGCCATCGCCCTGGCTGATGAAGCCCGTGCCAAGGCCGATCTGGCAGCCGCCGAAGGCATGCGCGCCGACCCCGACCTGCGCGAGCTGGCCGACGAGGAAATCGCTGCTGCACAGGCGCGCCTGCAGGAACTGGAGCAGGAGCTGGCGCTGCTGCTGGTGCCGCGCGACCCGCGCGACGAAGGCAACCTGTTCCTGGAAGTGCGCGCGGGTACCGGCGGCGACGAGGCAGCGATCTTTGCCGGCGACCTGTTCCGCATGTACGCCCGCTACGCCGAACGCCAGGGCTGGAAGGTCGAGATCGAATCGGACAGTCCGGGCGAGCACGGCGGCTACAAGGAAGTGGTGGCGCGCGTGGTCGGCCGTGGAGCGTTCTCGCGCCTGAAGTTCGAATCGGGTACGCATCGCGTGCAGCGCGTGCCGGCCACCGAATCTCAGGGCCGCATCCACACCTCGGCGGCCACCGTAGCGATCATTCCCGAGGCCGATGAGGTCGATGACATCGTCATCAACCCGGCCGACCTGAAGGTGGATACGTTCCGCTCGTCCGGTGCCGGCGGCCAGCACGTGAACAAGACCGAATCGGCCATCCGCATTACCCACGTGCCGACCGGCGTGGTGGTGGAATGCCAGACCGAGCGCAGCCAGCACGCCAACCGCGACAAGGCGATGAAACGCCTGAAAGCACAACTACTGGACGCCGAGCGCCAGCGCCAGGACGCGGCGCAGGCCGAATCGCGGCGCCTGCAGGTCGGCAGCGGCGACCGCAGCCAGCGCATCCGCACCTACAACTTCCCGCAGGGCCGGATCACCGACCACCGTGTGGAAGGCCTGACGCTGTACGACCTGCCCAACGTACTGGCCGGCGACCTCGATCCGCTGCTGCAGCGGCTCAGCCACGAGCACCAGGTCGACGCCCTGGCCCAGCTGTCGGCGGGCTGAGCACGATGACGGCCTGGCAGCAGCGACAGCACCTGCAACAGGCGATTGCACGCCAGCCCGGCGACTTCGTCGCCTGGGTCATGCTGGCCGATGTGGAACTGGAAGCCGGCGACATTGCCGCCGGCGAACAGGCCGCGCGACGTGCCCTGCAGCTGCGCCCGAATCACCCTGAAGCACTGGCACGGTTGGGTCGCGTGGCCTGGATGGCCGGCGCGCATGCCGACGCGGCGAAGCTGCTCGGCCAAGCCTCGGCGCTGGCCCCGCAGCACCCCGGCATCGCGTTGTGGCTGGGCCATGCGCTGGAAGATGCCGATGATGCAGAAGGCGCGGCGGCGGCCTATCGCCGTGCACATGCGCTGATGCCGGACGAACCCTATATCGCCGCGCAGCGCCTGGCCTGGCAGCGTCGCCTCTGCGACTGGCAGGACGTGGATGCGCTGGCCACACAGGTGCGTGGCGCCCTGGCCACCGGGCAAGGCGTGGTCGAACCATTCGCGTTCCTCAGCGAGGATGCCAGCGCGGCCGAACAGCTGGCCTGCGCGCGTGCACGCGCCGCAGTGGTTGCTTCGGGGGTACGTCCCCTTCCTGCCGTGAAGGTGCGCGCGCACGGCCCCCTGCGCGTCGGTTTCCTTTCCAATGGTTTCGGCGCCCATCCCACCGGGCTGCTGACCGTGGCCCTGTTCGAGCAGCTGCGTCATGACCCGGCGTTGCAGCTGCATCTGTTCGCGTTGAACCGCGACGACGGCAGCCGCATCCGCCAGCGCCTGCAGACGGCCACACAGCTGCATGATGTGACTGGCCTGCGCCATGCAGACACTGCCGCACGCATCCGCGCACAGGGCATCGACCTGTTGTTCGACCTGCGCGGCTGGGGCGGCGGCGGCACGCCGGAAGTGCTGGCGATGCGCCCTGCCCCGCTGCAGTTGAACTGGCTGGCTTATCCGGGCACCTCGGGCGCGCCGTGGATGGATGCGGTGATCGGCGATGCCTTCGCCCTGACACCCGCACTGGAGCCGCACTACAGCGAACGCGTGCTGCGCCTGCCGCGCGCCTTCCAGCCGTCGGACAACACCCGCGTGCTGGCGCCTGCGCCGAGCCGCGCCGACTGCGGCCTGCCCGAACAGGGCGTGGTGTTCTGCTGCTTCAACAACAGCTACAAGCTCAACCCGCGCAGCATGGGCCGCGCCTTCGCCATTCTGCAGGCAGTGCCCGGCAGCGTGCTGTGGCTGATGTCCGGCCCCGGCCAGGCCGATGCGCGCCTGCGTGCCGCCGCACAGACCGCAGGCCTGGACCCGGCGCGCCTGGTGTTCATGGCCAAGCTGCCGCATCCGCAGTACCTGGCCCGATATCAGCTGGCCGACCTGTTCCTGGACACGTATCCGTACAACGCCCACACCACCGCGTCCGATGCACTGTGGGCCGGCTGCCCGGTGCTGACCTGCCCCGGCGACACCTTCGCCGCGCGCGTGGCCGGCAGCCTCAACCAACATCTGGGGTTGGCACGGATGAATGTCGCCGACGATGCCGGGTTCATCGCCACCGCCAGCGCGCTGGGCAACGATCCGGCAGCACTGGCGGCGTTGCGCGCTGAACTGGCACAGGCACGCGAAGACAGCGGCCTGTTCGACATGGCCGGATTTGCCCACGACCTTTCGGCGCTGCTGCAGCATCTGGCGGGCGAACAGGGCTGGCAGGGCCTCGACATCGCCTGAGCGATCCCTGCGCTACGCTCGGGATTCCTCCCCGCGTGGTGTGACGATGGCCAAGCTCAAGCGCAAGGACTACGACGAACTGCTGCTGCCTTTGCAGCTGGAACTGACCGCCATGGCGCGCTGGGTGCAGCACAGCGGGCAACGCCTGCTGGTGCTGTTCGAGGGACGTGATACCGCAGGCAAAGGCGGCGCGATCCAGGCCATCAGCCAGCACCTCAACCCGCGCCAATGCCGGGTGGTGGCGCTGCCCAAGCCCACCGACCGCGAAGCCACGCAGTGGTACTTCCAGCGCTACGCCTCGCACTTGCCCGCCGCCGGCGAGATCGTGCTGATGGACCGCAGCTGGTACAACCGCGCAGGCGTCGAGCGGGTGATGGGCTATTGCAGCGAAACCGAGTACCAGCAGTTCCTGCATCAGGCGCCGGTGTTCGAACAGCTGCTGGTGGACGACGGCATCCTGCTGTTCAAGTACTGGCTGTGCGTGGACCAGGAGCAGCAGGAAAAGCGCTTCGCCGAACGCCACCTCGATCCGCTGAAGGGCTGGAAGCTCTCCCCGGTCGACCTGAAATCGCGCAGCAAGTACAGCGCTTACACCGAGGCCCGCGAGGCAATGCTGCGCGCGACGCATCGTGAGGCGGCGCCGTGGACGCTGGTGGATTTCAACGACCAGCGGCTGGGCCGGCTGACCCTGGTGCGCAACCTGCTGGACCGGCTGCCGGATACGCGGGTGGATGCGCCTTTGCCGGAGCTGCCGAAGCTGAAGGGCAAGCTGCATCGCGAGCACTACGATGTGCTGAAGCCGATCGAGGATTTCCCGGTCGAGGAATAGGGTGGGTCGGCAGGGCCTGCGGCCCTGCACCTGCCGAAGCCAGAGCAACGGCAACAGCCGGCTCTGGGAGTTTTGCTTGTTGGCTGGGGTGGTGTGGGTTGGCAGGACACGCCGTAAACCCATCCATGGGGGCTCGATGGCGCCATCCATGGCGCCAACGGTCCTGCCAACCCACACCACCACATCCCCGACGGATTTCCGGTGACGGAGGTAGATCCACGCCATGCGTGGATGAATCTCCATTGAAATCGAATATTTCGACAATTGAACGAAGAGCATCCACGCATGGCGTGGATCTACGTGTCGACCAGGGTCGACACCCACCAAGAGCAGTCCATGCATTCCGACAGATCGCGGAGAACTGTCGAAGGCGGGGTGGGTCCGGTGGCGGGGGCGTGAGCCGCATGGATGCGGCGACCGAGCTTACATGGAGGTACTTGCAGCGGCCCCCGGCACCGGACCCACCCCGCCACCCCACGGATAGCGCGCTTCGGCTGTTGCCTTTGCCTCTGCGGGTGCAGGGCTGCAAGCCCTGCAAACCAAAACCCCTCAGTGAGCAGCAGGCCGCGACGGCGGCAGCCACGCCGCCACGATGCCGAGTAGCGGCAGGAACGCGGTCAGCTGGTAGACGTACTCAATGCTGGTCTTGTCCGCCAGCAGGCCGAGCACGGCAGCACCCAGTCCACCCATGCCGAAGGCGAAGCCGAAGAACAGGCCGGACACCATGCCGATGCGGTGCGGCATCATCTCCTGCGCATACACCACGATCGCCGAGAACGCTGACGACAACACGAAACCGATCAGCACGGCCAGTACCGTGGTCCAGAACAGATCCGCATGCGGCAGCATCAACGCGAACGGGGCCACGCCGAAGATCGAGGTCCAGATGATCGGCTTGCGGCCGATGCGATCACCCAGCGGGCCGCCGAGGAAGCCACCGGCGGCGGATGCCACCAGGAACGCGAACAGATGCAGCTGCGCCTGTGCCACCGGAATGCCGAAGTGGTGGATCAGGTAGAAGGTGAAGTAGCTGCCGATGCTGGCCATGTAGAAGTATTTGCTGAAGATCAGCACCAGCAGGATCGCCAGCACCTTGGCCACGGTGCGCGACGGATGCCGCGGGGCCATCGACGCGGTACTGGCCGGACGCGGTGTGCCCAGGTGCAGTGCATACCAGCGGCCCACATAGGTCAGCAATGCGATGCCGATCAGGGCGGCGCCGGCAAACCACGATGCGGCATGCTGGCCATACGGCACGATCACCGCCGCGGCAATCAGCGGGCCCAGCGCGGTACCGAAGTTGCCGCCGACCTGGAACACCGACTGTGCAAAACCATGGCGACCGCCCGAGGCCAGCCGCGCGATGCGCGAGGCTTCCGGATGGAAGATGGCCGAACCAATGCCGACCATCGCCGCCGCCATCAGCACCACCGCGTAGTTCGGTGCGAAGCCCAGCAGCAGCATGCCGCACAGGGTCGAGGCCATGCCGATCGGCAGCGAGTACGGCGCCGGACGGCGGTCGGTGGCCATGCCGATCAAGGGCTGGAAGATCGAGGCGGTGAGCTGGTAGGTCAGCGTGATCAGGCCGATCTGGGTGAAGCTCAGGTTGAAGCCGCCCTTGATCACCGGATAGATGGCCAGGATCAGCGACTGCATCATGTCGTTGACGACATGCGAGGTGGAAATGGCGGCCAGCACGCCGGGGGCCACCGGGCGTGAGGTCGTTGCAGGAGAAGCCAGGGTTGACATGGACACAGTCAGGTTGGGGGCGAGCCACGCATGCTACGGTGACCTCCCCCTCCCTTCTGCCGCGTTCGGGTCATGGCATATCGCAAAAAGGACACCGCCTGCCCGGTCCGCGAGACTGCGCCGTGGAACGAGGTTCCGGTGCACCGCCCAGTGACCTGCCGCGCCCGCCACTACAAGCCCGGCACCCACATCGCGCCCCACCGGCACCGCCGTCACCAGCTGGTGTTCGCCATGTCCGGACTGATGGTGGTGCGTGCGGACGGCGGCCGCTGGGTGGTGCCCTCGACCCGCGCGATCTGGGTCCCTGCCGGCATGGCCCATGCGGTGGACTGCATCGCCGAAGTACACATGCGCAGCCTGTACGTGGAGCCGGACTTCGCGCCGCAGCTGCCGGACGAGGCGTTCGCAGTACAGGTAGCACCGCTGCTGCGCGAGCTGCTGCTGGCCGCCAGCCTGATCGAGACCGCGCATGTGGACGACAGCCGCGACGGCCGCCTGGTGCGCCTGCTGCTGGACGAGCTGCACCGCATGGACGTGCTGCCGCTGCACCTGCCCTCCCCCACCGACCCGCGCCTGCAGCGGATCTGCCAGCACATCCAGAAGCATCCCGGCGACGACGCCACGTTGCAGGATTGGGCGCAGGCGCTGCAGGTGGACGTGAAAACCATCCAGCGCCATTTCGCCAGCGAACTGGGCATGACCTTCGGGCAGTGGCGACAACAGGCGCGGCTGCTGGCCGCACTGGAACGGCTGGCGGTCGGTGACAAGGTCATCGATGTCGCGCTGGCGATGGGTTACGACAGCCCGAGCGCGTTCACCAGCATGTTCAAGCGGCAGCTGGGGCAGACACCCGCGGCGTTCTTCCGCTGACGGCATACAAAAACGCCGGGCATGGCCCGGCGCTAGCGTTCAACGCTTGCGTTGAGAACTCAGGACGTCATGCGGTCCCAGAAGCCCTTCACGCCATCGATGAAGGTGGCCGACTTCGGCGAATGCTTGCGCGCTTCCTCACCGACGAAGGTGGCTTCGAACTGCTCCAGCAGCTTGCGCTGCTCGTTGGTGAGGTTGACCGGGGTCTCCACCACCACACGGCAGTACAGGTCGCCCTCGCTGCGGCTGCGCACCGAACGTACGCCCTTGCCACGCAGGCGGAACAGCTTGCCGGTCTGG
This sequence comes from Stenotrophomonas sp. 22692, assembly GCF_052045015.1. Lineage (NCBI taxonomy): Bacteria > Pseudomonadati > Pseudomonadota > Gammaproteobacteria > Lysobacterales > Lysobacteraceae > Stenotrophomonas > Stenotrophomonas sp. 22692. The sequence continues at coordinate 52,533 of NZ_JBQEMR010000010.1, read as the reverse complement.
GTCTCGGCCGGGATGCGGATCTCCGCCTCGCCGCCCAGCGTGGCCACGCGCACGGTGTCGCCCAGTGCGGCCTGCGAGATGCGGATCGGCACTTCGCAGTGCAGGTCGTCGCCATCGCGCTGGAAGATCGCATGCTCGCGCACGCGCACTTCCACGTACAGATCACCCGGCGGCGTACCGGCCGGACCGGCTTCGCCCTCGCCATGCAGGCGGATGCGGTCGCCGGTGTCGACGCCGGCCGGCACCTTCACCGACAGCACCTTGTCTTCCTCGACACGGCCGTTGCCATGGCAGGTCTTGCAGGGCTTGGCGATGATCTGGCCACGGCCGCCGCAGTTGTGGCAGGCCTGCTGCATGGCGAAGATGCCGCGCTGGATGCGCACCTGGCCACGGCCATGGCAGACGTTGCAGGTCTCGACCTTGCCGTCTTCGGAGCCACTGCCATCGCAGTCGCCGCACTCGGCCAGTGTCGGAATCTCGATGCGGCGCTCGACGCCGCGCACGGCTTCTTCCAGGTCCAGCTCCATCACGTAGCCGATGTCGGCGCCACGACGGGCCTGGCGCGGACCACCGCCGCCACCAAAGATGTTGCCGAAGATATCGCCGAAGATATCGTTCATGTCCGGGCCGCCCGGACCACCGCCGCCCATGCCGTGCTCGAACGCGGCGTGGCCGTGGCTGTCATACATGCGGCGCTTGTTGCCGTCGGACAGTACTTCGTAGGCTTCCTTGCACTCCTTGAAGGAGGCTTCGGCCGCCGTATCGCCCGGGTTGCGGTCCGGGTGGAACTTCATCGCGCAGCGGCGGTAAGCCTTCTTCAGCTCGTCGTCGGTGGCGGTGCGGGCAACGCCCAGCACTTCGTAGTAATCGCGCTTGCTCATATCGTGAATCGGGTTCCGGAAAGTCGGGATTCGTCAAAGCGGAAGAGCGGAACCAGGTCCGCTCTTGCGTCGGGCGCCCCGACACGCCGGTGGGCGGTCAGGACCCTGATGCGACAACGGGACGCTGATGGCCAGCGTCCCGTGTCGGTCCGGATCAGGACTTCTTGTCGTCCTTGACTTCGGTGAACTCGGCGTCGACCACGTCATCCTGCACCTTGCCTGCGTTGCCGGCGTCGGCACCCGGGGCAGCACCGCCCTGGTCGGCCGAAGCGGCAGCGAACAGCGACTGGCCAGCTTCTTCCAGCGCCTTCGACTTGGCTTCGATCTGTGCCTTGTCGTCACCCTTCATCGCGGTTTCCAGATCGGCCAGGGCCGCCTCGACCTTGCCGATCACTTCGCCACCGACCTTGCTGCCGTGCTCGGTGATCGCGCTGCGGGTGCCGTGGATCAGGGCGTCGGCCTGGTTGCGGGCCTGCACCAGTTCCTGGAACTTCTTGTCTTCTTCGCGGTTGGCTTCCGCGTCGGCGACCATGCGTGCGATCTCTTCCTCGGACAGACCCGAACCGGCCTTGATCTCGACCTTCTGTTCCTTGTTGGTCTTCTTGTCCTTGGCCGACACGTGCAGGATGCCGTTGGCGTCGATGTCGAAGGACACTTCCACCTGCGGCAGGCCACGCGGCGCCGGCTCGATGCCGGACAGGTCGAACTTGGCCAGCGACTTGTTGAAGCGGGCCTGTTCGCGCTCACCCTGCAGCACGTGCACGGTCACGGCCGACTGGTTGTCCTCGGCGGTGGAGAACACCTGCGAGGCCTTGGTCGGGATGGTGGTGTTCTTCTCGATGATCTTGGTGAACACGCCACCCATGGTTTCGATGCCCAGCGACAGCGGGGTCACGTCCAGCAGCAGCACGTCCTTGACGTCGCCACCCAGCACGCCGCCCTGGATCGCCGCACCCAGTGCCACGGCCTCGTCGGGGTTGACGTCCTTGCGCGGTTCCTTGCCGAAGAACTCGGTCACCGCCTGCTGCACCTTCGGCATGCGGGTCTGGCCGCCGACCAGGATCACTTCGCTGATGTCGCTCGAACGCAGGCCGGCATCGTTCAGGGCGACGCGGCACGGCTCGATCGACTTCTTGATCAGGTCGTCCACCAGCGCTTCCAGCTTGGCGCGGGTCAGCTTGATGTTCAGGTGCTTCGGACCCGACGCGTCAGCGGTGACGTACGGCAGGTTCACTTCGGTCTGCTGGGCGCTGGACAGCTCGATCTTGGCGCGCTCGGCAGCGTCCTTCAGGCGCTGCAGGGCCAGCGGATCCTTGCGCAGGTCGATGCCCTGGTCCTTGTTGAACTCTTCAACCAGGTACTCGATGACGCGGTTGTCGAAGTCTTCGCCGCCCAGGAAGGTGTCGCCGTTGGTGGCCAGCACTTCGAACTGCTTTTCGCCGTCGACGTTGGCGATCTCGATCACCGAGACGTCGAAGGTGCCGCCGCCCAGGTCGTACACCACGATCTTGCGATCCTTGTTGTCGCCCTTGTCCAGGCCATAGGCCAGCGCGGCCGCGGTCGGCTCGTTGATGATGCGCTTGACGTCCAGGCCGGCGATGCGGCCGGCGTCCTTGGTCGCCTGGCGCTGGCTGTCGTTGAAGTAGGCCGGCACGGTGATGACCGCTTCGGTGACCTTCTCACCGAGGAAGTCCTCGGCGGTCTTCTTCATCTTTTCCAGCACCTTGGCCGAGATTTCCTGCGGCGCCATCTTCTTGCCGTCGCTGGTGGCCACCCAGGCATCGCCATTGTCATGGGCGAGGATGCTGTAGGGGACGTGCGCGATGTCCTTCTGCACTTCGGCGTCGGTGAACTTGCGGCCGATCAGGCGCTTCACCGCGTAGAAGGTGTTCTTCGGGTTGGTCACGGCCTGGCGCTTGGCCGAGGCGCCGACCAGGACTTCGCCGTCCTTGGTGTAGGCGACGATCGACGGGGTGGTGCGATCGCCTTCCGAATTCTCGATGACGCGGGCCTTGCCGCCGTCCATGATCGCCACGCACGAGTTGGTGGTGCCGAGGTCGATACCAATGATCTTGCCCATGGGGGAGACTCCTGAGGATGCTTGTTGGGGTCAGTCCGGCCGTTCGGCCGGTGGATGAATACGATGTGGGGGAGGCTCGTGGAACATTCAAGCCATCTCCCGAACGCTGTGTTCAGCGCCTGGAAAACCTTGCCAGGCATGGCCTGGCACGACCGGGGCCGGGCATCACCCGGCCCAGTCAATCAATCGGCGGCCACCACCACCAGCGCCGGCCGCAGCAGGCGCTCGTTCAGCAGGTAGCCCTTCTGGAACACGGTCACCACGCTGCTGGGGGCCGCGCCCGGGGCCGGCACCTGGCTGATGGCCTGGTGGTGTTCCGGGTTGAACGGCTGGCCGGTCGGGTCCAGCAGGACCAGACCGTTGTCGGCGGCAACCTTCAGCAGCTGCTTGTAGGTCAGCTCCAAGCCTTCGCGCAGCGGGTGCGGGTCGTCGCCGGCGGCCTTCAGGCCGGCATCCAGGCTGTCGAACACCGGCAGCAGCTCGCCGAGCAGCTTCTCGTTGGCGAACTTGCGGGCCTGCTCGATGTCACGGGCCACGCGCTTGCGCTGGTTCTCCAGGTCGGCGCGCTCACGCAGCGCATCGGCCTTGATCTGCTCGACTTCGGCGCGCAGGCGCTCCACTTCGTCGTTGACGCCGGCGGCGGCAGCCGCATCAGCGGCACTCTGCTGGGATTCGATATCTGGCTGTTCGTGGTTCATGTCTGGGTCCCTGGCGGTCACTCTCCGCCTCCACCCACCCTAGTGTGGGCGGGATGCTGCGTTTCAAGCGTCGGATGTTCCGGGAGTGCGCCCGGCGGGTGAAAAGGCCGCGCCGAGCACATCGGCGGTGGCCTGGACCAGCGGGATCATGCGGTCGTAGGCCATCCGCTTGGGGCCGATCACGCCCAGCACGCCCAGCACCTGGCCGTTGGCCGTGTACGGGGCAGTGACCAGCGAGACGCCCTGCAGCGGCATCATCCCGGTTTCCTCGCCGATGAAGATGCGCACGCCCGGCGCCTGGATGGTCCGCTCCAGCAGCTGCAGGATCTCGCGCTTGCTGGAGAACAGCTCGAACAGCTCGCGCAGGCGCTCCAGGTCGGACAGGTCCTGCACCCCCATCAGCCGGGTCTGCCCGGCCACCAGCATGTCGTCGGCCGCCGGCTGCAGGGCCTGCTCGGCCAGCTCGATGCTGTGCGCCAGCAGCTGTTCCAGCTCGGAACGGGCGTCGCGCAGCTCCAGCAGCAGGCGGGTGCGGATCTCGGCCATCGGCAGGCCGGCGAAATGGGCATTGAGGTAGTTGGCCACCTGCTCCAGCTGGCCCGGCGCGAACTCCTGGCGGGTCTCGATGACCCGGTTCTGCACCTCGTTGTCGGCAAACACCAGGATCGCCAGCACGCGGCGCCCGTCCAGCGCCACGAAATCGATCTGGCGGAAGGCGAACTGCTCGCGTCGCGGTGCGCTGACCACGCCGACGAAGTGGCTCATCGCCGACAACAGCTCCGAAGCGCTGCCGAGCAGGGCCTGGGTGCTGCCGCCGCCGGCCAGCTCCTGGCGCAACCGGGCCAGCTCGCCCTCACCCGGCGGCTGCATCTGCAGCAGGCTGTCGACGAACACCCGGTAGCCGTGTGCGGTCGGGACGCGCCCGGCCGAGGTGTGCGGCGAGGCCAGCAGCCCCAGGTCCTCCAGGTCGCCGAGGATGTTGCGGATGGTGGCCGGGCTGACCTCCAGGCCGGCCACGCGCGCCAACGTCTGCGAGCCGACCGGCTCACCGTCCTGGATGTAACGCGCGATCAGCGTGCGCAGCAGATGGCGCGCACGCGGGGCAAGCTGGTCGGGAGAACCGTGCATGGAATCAACCTGTGAGACACGGACACTAGATAATGGCGGCGCATCACCTTGGCAAGTCATTGGACCTCCCTCGCCCACGTGCTAGCGTTGCGCGGCTGCTGATACCCCCTTACCCATGCTCAGACATCTTTCGATCAAGGATTTTGCCGTCGTCCGCGCCACCGAACTGGAGTTCGGGCCAGGCATGACCGTGGTTTCAGGCGAGACCGGCGCCGGCAAGTCGCTGATGGTCGACGCGCTGGGCTTCCTGTCCGGCCTGCGCGCCGACAGCGGCGTGGTCCGCCACGGCGCCGCGCGCGCCGAGCTTTCGGCCGAGTTCACGCTGGACCAGCTGCAGGCCGCGCGCCAGTGGCTGGCCGACAACGAGCTGGACGACGAAGAACAATGCCAGCTGCGCCGCGTGATCCGTGCAGACGGCGGTTCGCGGGCGTGGATCAATGGCCGCCCGGTGACCCTGGCCCAGCTGGGCGACCTGGCCTCGTTGCTGGTGGAGATCCACGGCCAGCACGAACAGCAGGCCCTGCTGGCGCGCCCGTCGCAGCTGGCCCTGCTGGATGCCTATGCCGGCAACGAGAACGAGCGCCGCCAGGTGCGCCGCGCCGCGGCCGCATGGCAGGCACTGGTCGATGAATCGCTGGCGCTGTCGCAACAGGGCGACGTGAGTGACCGGATCGGCTTCCTGGAGCACCAGCTGCGCGAACTGGACCGCGAAGACCTGGAGCCGGAGTCGATCGTGGCGCTCGGTGCCAGCCATCGCCGCCAGGCCCACGCCAGCGCCCTGCTGAGCGCCTGCCAGGCCGCCAGCAACCAGCTCAACGGCGATGACGGCAGCTCCGCGCTGGACCTGCTGCAGCAGGTGCGCCACGAGCTGTCGCGCCTGATCGAACACGACCCGCGCTTGGGCGAGGTGGACGGCCTGATCGAGAACGCCTCGATCCAGCTGCACGAAGCCCTGTCGCTGCTGGACCGGGTGCACGATGACCTCGATGCCGACCCGGAGCAGTTCGAAGAGAACGAGCGCCGTCTCGGCCGCCTGCACGACCTGGCCCGCAAGCACCGCGTGCCGATGGACGAGCTGGGCGCGCAGCGCGAGCGCATGCACGCCGAAGTGGAGCAGCTGCGCGGCGCCGACGAACGCCTGCAGCGCTTGGCCGGCGAGATCGACAAGGCCGCCGCCGACTGGCGTGTGCAGGCTGAAGTGCTGACCGCCAGCCGTCGCAGCGCTGCTGCCGAACTGTCGGCCACCACCACCGGCATCATCGCCGAGCTCGGCATGGGCGGTGGCCAGTTCCTGATCGAGCTGGAGCCGCAGGATGCCGGCAAGCCCGATCCGCAGGGTGCCGAGCGCGTGGAGTTCCTGGTCGCGGCCAATGCCGGCCAACCGCCGCGCGCCCTGCGCAAGGTCGCCTCGGGCGGTGAACTGTCGCGTATCTCGCTGGCCATCGAAGTCGCCGCTCTGGACCTGGATGCGGTGCCGACCATGGTGTTCGACGAGGTCGACTCCGGCATCGGCGGCGCCGTGGCCGACATTGTCGGCCAGAAGCTGCGTGCCCTCGGCGAGAAGCGCCAGGTGCTGTGCGTGACCCACCTGCCACAGGTCGCCTCCAAGGGCCACGCGCATTACCGGGTCAGCAAGGCGCCAGTGGAAGGCATGACCCAGAGCGCAGTGGAAAAGCTGGACAGCAAGGCGCGCGAGGAAGAGCTGGCACGCATGCTCGGCGGCGTGGAAGTGAGCAAGGAAGCGCGCGCCGCCGCACGCAAGCTGCTGCAGGTGTAACGCCGACCGGGCCGAGCATGGGCTCGGCTCTACAGGAACGTCCCGAACGAAACCGACATGTAGAGCCGAGCCCATGCTCGGCTTCTGTCCGCCGGCGCTCTCACCCCAAGGGCCGTGCCAGGTCCACCGTTTCCACCAGGTAATCCAGGAACGCGCGCACCCGCAGCGGCAGGTAGCCGCCCTGCCCCAGGAACACCGCGTGCACCTCTTCCAGGTCACCGGGATTGGCTTCCTCCAGCACCGGCAGCAGGCGTCCGGCAGCGATGTCGGCCTGCACCTGGAACGCTGCCAGCCGTGCCATGCCCAGACCACCCAGCACCAGCTGCCGCAGTGCATCACCGTTGCTGGCGCGGGCATTGCCACTGGGCAGCACCATCCGCTCGCGTCCGTCCTGCAGCAATGGCCAGCCCTGCATCGCCCGGGCATGGCCGATGTCCAGCCGATTGTGCGACTGCAGCTCCTCAGCGTCGCGCGGCAGCCCATGCCGCTGCGCGTAGGCCGGCGCGGCCACGATCATCATCCGCGTCGCGCCCAGCCGCCGCGCCACCAGGCTGGAGCTCTTCAGCGGCCCGGCCCGCACCGCCACATCGGTGCGCTGCTCCAGCAGGTCGATCACCTCGTCGTTGAGGGTCAGGTCCACGCCCACCTGCGGGTTGCGCTCCAGGAACGCCGGCAGCAGCGGCAACAGGAAGTGCTGGCCAAACGGCACGTTGGAATTGACCCGCAGCCGTCCGCGCGGCTCGGCATGTGCGCTGGCGCAGCGTTCGGCCTCCTCCAGGTCGGCCAGCACGCGCAGGCCACGTTCATAGAACGCGCAGCCTTCCGGGGTCAGCTGTAGCTGGCGGGTGGAGCGTTGCAGCAGGCGCGTGCCCAGCCGCTGTTCCAGCCGGGCCACCAGCTTGCTCACCGCCGAGGGCGTCATGTCCAGGGTGCGGGCGGCGGCGGAGAAGCCGCCGGTCTCGATCACCCGCACGAACACTTCCAGCTCGCCGGATCGGTTGATGTCTGGTCGCGCCATGGCAATGAATCCAGTTCACAGATGATTATCCATGCGCAGTCTAGTTCACAGATAACCACGGAATCACCATGGTGGTCCCTCCACCCGGGACCGCCCGATGAACCGCCTGAGCCACCTTACCGCCACCACCCTGCTCGCCCTGTCCGGCGTCGCCAGTGCCGCATCCGCCCCGCACTGGGTTGCCAGCTGGCAGGCCAGCCCGCAACCGGTCTGGGGCGTGGATTTTCTGTTCCCGACCCTGGTCCCGGCCACGTTGCATGACCAGACCTTCCGCCAGACCGCGCGCATCAGCCTGGGCGGGCCTCGGCTGCGGGTGCGGCTGAGCAATGCTTACGGCACCCAGCCGCTGCGGATCGGGGCAGCGAGCGTGGCTGCCCGGGCGGGGGACACACCGCAGCCGCTCAGTTTCGACGGCCAGCCCGGGGTGCTGATCTCCCCCGGGCAGGAACGGCTGAGCGATCCGCTGCCACTGGTCACGGATGACCGGCAGGCACTGCAGGTCAGTGTCTTCGTGCCGGGGCCGACGCCGGTGCAGACGTTCCATTGGGAAGGCCGCCAGACCAGTTGGACTGCGCCCGGCGACCAGAGCCGGGCCCAGGCTCTGAGCGCGGCCAGCAGCACCACTGCCCGCCTGTTCCTGGCCGGCATCGAGGTCGAGGCCGCCGCCCGCGCACGTAGCGTGGTGGTGATCGGCGACTCGATCACCGACGGCGCCACCGCCAGCCTCGACCAGGACCAGCGCTGGACCGACCACCTGGCCGCGCGCCTGGCACCGCGGGGCATCGCCGTGGTCAACGCCGGTATATCCGGGGGGCGGCTGCTGCGCGACGGCATGGGTGAGTCGGTTCTGGCCCGCTTGCAGCGCGATGCACTGGATCAGCCCGGCGTGGCCAGTGTGATCGTGCTGATCGGCATCAACGACATCAGCTGGCCTGGCACCGCGTTCGCCCGCAACCAGGCCCGGCCCGCGCTGGCGGAACTACAGGCGGGGTATCGCGCCCTGGCCGAGCAGGCCCGAGGCCGAGGTATCCGGATCGTAGGCGCCACCCTGACACCGTTCGCCGGCGCCCTGCCCGACACGCCGCTGGATGACTACTACCACCCGGACAAGGATGTCCTGCGCCGGCAGCTCAATGCGTGGCTGCGCACGGACAGCCCTTTTGACGCGGTGATCGACCTGGACGCCGCGCTGCGGGACCCGGCCGATCCGTCACAGATGGCGGCCGCCTACGACTCCGGTGACCACCTGCACCCGGGCGATGCGGGTAACCGGGCCATGGCCGAGGCGGTCGATCTTGAGGTGCTCATGGGGCCATCCACGCATGGCGTGGATCTACCGTAAGCAACGAAAAACCCCGGGCAAGCCCGGGGTTTCGTCGCACTACGGCTGGCCGGAACGGCTTACTTGCGCTTTTTGCGCACGTACAGCACCAGCGAGTGCTCTTCCAGCTCGTAGCCGTGGTCGGCAGCGATCTTGCGCTGCAGCTCCTCGATCTCGTGGCTCTCGAACTCGATGATCTTGCCGCTGTCCACGTCGACCATGTGGTCATGGTGGCCGCCACGGTCCAGCTCGTAGACGGCCTGGCCGCCTTCGAAATTGTGCTTGAGCACGAGACCGGCGGCCTCGAACTGGGTCAACACCCGGTAGACCGTCGCCAGGCCGATCTCGTCGCCATGCTCAAGCAGCTGGCGGTAGATATCTTCGGCGGTCATGTGGTGCTGGGCATTGCGCTGTTCAAGCAGCGCCAGGATCCGCATCCGTGGATGGGTCACCTTCAGGCCGACTTTTCGCAGGTCGTGGGTTTCCATAGGTCTCCGTTCATTGGCGATTTAGCGCCAGCTGCCTCGGATTGGGTCGCGGTGGCACGCCGGGAGTGTATCATCGGTTTGATTTCCCCAACCGCCAGTCCCGATGCGCAATCTCCTGTTGGTCGCCGCCGTCGCCCTGTCCACCACCGGGTGCGGCATCATCTACAAGCAACCCATCTATCAGGGCAACCTGATCCGGGAAGATGCCGTGGCCAAGCTGCAGGTCGGGCAGAGCAAGCAGCAGGTCACTGCGCTGCTGGGCACCCCGTCCATTCCGGACCCGTTCCACGCCCAGCGCTGGGACTACACCTCCAGCCAGCGCGTGAACCGCCTGGGCCGCACCGAGGTGAAGAACTTCACCGTGTTCTTCGACAATGACAACGTGACCCGCTGGGAAGGCGATTACTTCCCGGGTAACGACAAGGCCCTGGCCCAGCAGACCGTGCGCCAGTTCGGCCGCAATCTGCCGAAGGACAAGAAGAAGAAGGGTCGCTGACGCCCCCTGCCCGTCCGCACGGACGGGCGGCAGGAATCAACCGCCGAGCGCGCGACGCCGGCGGTTGTCCTTGGGGTCGGCCTGCAACGGGCGTAGCAGCTCGATGCGGTCGCCATCCAGCAGTACCTGCTGCGGGCGCGCCAGTACCCCATGCACGGCCGCCGCCGGGCAGCCTGCACTGCCTTCCAGCGCAGCAGCGGCAATGGCCTCGGCCACGGTCGCGCCCTCGTCCAGCTGCAACCGGCGCGAGAGCACCCGCTGCGGCCAGGCCAGCACCACCTCGACCTCGATCATTGCTCAGGCCTCGTCGGCAACGCGGATGAAGTCGTTGACCATGCGGTCGGCCAGGCTCTGGAAGCCCAACGCCAGCGCCGGCCCCAGCAGGCGCGAACTGGGCTCGAAGTCCAGGGTCAGGGTGACTTTGCAGGCATCTTCGGCCAGCGCATGGAACTCCCAGCGGCCGTGCAGCTGCTTGAACGGACCATCGCGCAGCTGCATGTCGATGCTGTGCGGGCGCTGCAGGGTGTTTTCAGTCTGGAACCAGGTGCTGAACGAGCCCAAGCCCAGATCCAGGCGCGCTACCAGTCGGTCCTCGCCCTGCTCCAGGATCTGGGCAGCCGAACACCAGCGGAAACGGCGCGGATAGGCCTGGACATCATTGACCAGGTCGAACATGCGCGCGGCCGAATGTTCGACCAGGGCGCTGCGGCGGATAGTAGGCATGAATACAGGACGTTTCGGCAATCGACCGGGCGGGCCCGAATCGGAGACAATACGGAAATGAGCAAGAACAGCGGCAAGGATAAAGCAAAGAGCGCGACGGCCAACAAAACCATCGCGTTGAACAAGCGTGCCCGCCACGAGTACCACATCGAAGACCGCTTCGAAGCCGGCCTGGCCCTGCAGGGCTGGGAGGTGAAATCGATCCGTGCTGGCCGCGGCAACATCGTCGACGCCTACGCCTACGTGAAGGATGGTGAGATCTTCCTGATCGGCGCGCAGATCACGCCGTTGATCCAGGCCTCGACCCATGTCGTGGCCAACGACCGGCGCGATCGCAAGCTGCTGCTGCACCGGAGCGAGATCGACAAGCTGGTTGGCAAGGTCGAGCGCGATGGCTACACGATCGTGCCCACCGCGATGTACTGGAGCAAGAACAGGATCAAGCTCGAAGTCGCGCTGGCCAAGGGCAAGCAGACCCACGACAAGCGCGATGCCGCCAAGGACCGCGACTGGGCGATCGAGAAGCAGCGTGTCATGCGTCGCGGCAACCGCGACGCATAAGGCGGTTGCGCATCACCCTGTAGAGTCGAGCCATGCTCGACTGCTTTGGCTGTCTGTAAAGCCGAGCCACGCTCGGCTTCGGCAAGAAGAGCAGCCGAGCGCAGGCTCAGCTCTACAAGACGCTGGTCACCCCGCCAGCATGCCCTGCCTGCGCACCCGCGGCGCCAGTGCCGCGTGCATCACCGCCAGATGCATCACCACTGCCAGCTCCGGCGCGTAACGATCATCGCCCGAGCGCCACTGCTGGGCCAGCTGTGCGGCATCAGCCGGCAGCAGCGCCAGCAGCTGCGCATCGTCCAGCGCGTCGGCCGCACCCTGCAGCCGGCGGGCCATCTGTCGCGACTGCCACACGTGCACACCAATGCTCAGGCTGGCCAGCGACATCAGCACCACGGCCAACCCGTGCTCGAACCACTGCGACAGCACTTCCGGCCCCCACAACAAGGCCGCCAGCACCGCCAGGCCCGGCAGGCGCCACCCCAGCCAATGGATGCGACCACGCTGCGACCAGTGCACCACCACCGCGCTGGCGACCAGTGCCGCAGCGGCCGTGGCCGGCAACTCGGTCACCCAGGTGGCCGCCAGCAGCACCGCCAGCACCGCCCATACCCAGCCCGGCGGCAACGCGCGTCGCTGGTAATCGGCACCGACCGGTCCGATCAGCTGCCGCAGGCTGCGTTGTTGGCTTGCATCGGTCACCCACCGTCTCCGTGTCTGTCCTGGCCTGGATGGTCGTCGCCAGTGTGTCGCAAATTCGTGCCCACGAAGTTAGCAATCCGCTATGACAGACGCTCTACAACAAGTTGCGGATTGACAGGACGCGCGACTCGCCCGCAGCACTCACCCCGCCGACAGATCCTTGCTGAGGAACACCCTGCATGTGCCGACCGGATCGCATGGCACCCGGCCGAACACGACCCATCCATGCTTCACATAGAAGTCGGGCGCCTGGAAGCTGAGGGTGTACAGCACGCCGGAACGGCAACCACGACGCCGTGCTTCATCCTCTGCGGCCTTCAGCACGCGCGATCCCAGCCCGTTGCCGCGATAGGCCGCTGGCAGATGGAACAGATCCACGAACCACAGGCCCAGTGAAGTTCGCCCGGTAAGCCCCCCCACCACCTCGCCACTGGCCGGATCGGTGACCAGCACCGCGAGTGTGCGCCGATCGGCGTAACCCGCTGCGTTCAGATTGAACTGGTCCAGGTCACTGCCAATTAGGTCCAGCGCCTCGTCGCTGGGATCATCGGTTACGGCGACTTCAAGCGACATGGCGTCCTTCCATTGGCTGCAGATCGAGAGTCTGGATGCTATCAACCCCAATATTTTGCTGCTGGGGTCAGGCAGAACGGCCAACCGTCCCGCCCCCCATCAACCGAAGGGTGTCTATACTCTGGGCTGGCTCGCCTCTTCATAGGAAGTTCGCATGACTGCGACGGCCTCCAATCCTGACGATTCGATTGACCCCACCTACTCCGGCTCTAGCACTGAGCACAGTGCAAAACTGCCGGGTGACAGCGCTTCGATTACCCGGACCGCAGACGGCGCTGTAAAGGTTGCCGGACGTAGTATCGAGAAGACTCAGGCAGAGGTGGCTCTTGCAGGCGCCACGTTGAAGAAGGTGACAGAGGTAACGGGTACGGCAGGCGAGAACCGTATCGAGCGCGAACGCATCACCCAGTTCAGCCTTGAGGCGTCGGTTGCAGTTGGCGCACGCGCCGAAGTCAAAGGCAAAGAGCGTCTGGCTGGTATCGAGCTTGAAGCCGGATCGCAGGTGGGTGCCCGTGTGCGCTATCGCGTCTCCCTGCCTGACACCACCGCATCTGAAACCGGAAAATCCACTCCTGCAACGGCTGAGCAAGCTACCAGAGTGAACCCCTTCAACCCGACCACGCTGCCGATTGGTGGCCGGGTGTTGCTGGATAGCCAGCAATTCCAGCAGAGTGAGTTGAAAGTTGCGTTCCGCCACATCGCAACGGTGAACCAGCTCACTGAAGCGGAGGGGGTCGGTGTCGCGATCAGCCGTTTGGACGAACACCATGTCCGGGTCGTTACGGGGCCCAACAAGGCGATCGAATCCCTGCAGGGCGTGGGCGTCGATCTAGGCATTGCGCGCGTGATGGCCGGTCGCCAGGATGCGCTTGGACAGTCCAAACTGCAGACCGCCGACTTTGACCTGCGCGACCCGGATGCGCGTGCGGCCTACATCCGAATGCTCGCAACAGGCCAGGTGGCCGATCAGACGCCGGGCGTGAGCAACGTGGCTCAGCTGGAGCGGTTGGACTACAGCTCCCAGCAGCGGCTGCAAGTGGGACTGGTCAATGACCTGGTGAGTGCCGATATCGCGGGGCGCCGCAATACTGGCACGGCGATCCAGAGCACGGCTCCCGACGGCAAGGTCACAGTCACCCAGCAATTGAGCTATGACGACAACGTGAAGCTGACGATTGTGCGCGCCTTCATCCGTGACGGAGAAACGCTCCGCGAGGACGTGGATGCGCGCAGGTATCAGTTCCTTGTCGACACGGATGTGCCGACCCCCGGCTTTATGGACAAGGTGGTTGGTGGCCGAAACGAAGCCGTTGAGGAGCGCAACATCGCCACCGGGTTGAACCTGGCTTTAACTGGATCGACCGAGGGCCCGGGACAGATCCGTCCCGGTGAAAAAGTCTCGGTCAGCTTCAGCGAAGCGCAGATGCAGGAATTCATGCAGCGAACCCAGAAGATGGTCGAGCGCCCCCTCGGACATCTCGATCCATTGGCAGGTATCGCTCGCGCTGGCTATGGCGACCAGCCGCAGCGCGATGGTCTTGAGTTCGCAATCGGGATAGCCCGTAGCCTGCAGGGTAATGCCGATCAGTTCGGCAAGCATCTACAGCGTGTGGCGCAGGACGGTGACCCGCGTGGGCCTGTCCACCCGATCAATGCGCAACTCACGCGCTCAGACGGCACGCTGCTCAATGCGCCGATTCAATCGCAGCAGCAGGCTCCGGCCCCCCTTTCACCGGCTGGCCGCACCGCCACCCTCGATCCGCGCCATTCGGACCACGAGGCAAATGCCATCTACAAGCAGAATTTCCAAGCGGCAGAAAGACTGGCATGCACCCAGGGCGGATTGCCGGATCAGGCAGTTGAGCGTTTGGCGATGGCCGGAACCATCGCAGCCCAGCGGGCTGGGTTGAGTCAGGTGGATCACCTTGTGGTCGGAAATCGTGGCCAAGCTTTTGTCGTGCAGGGGGCACTCGACTCCCCGGCGCATCTGCGGGCGGGTTTCGACTATCAGACGGCGTTGAATACACCGATCGAGGACAGCTTCTCCAGATTGGAGGTGGCCTCTGATTCGCGTGCACAGAGCGATCTGCGTACTCAAGAGCACGAGCATGAGACGCGACTGATGGCGGCGCGAGGACTATGACCTGTCTCCGGGTCAGCAGGGCTTGTGCTGTCCAGCGTCGCCGATGAACTGCCACTGGCGTATGCCTGGCCATAGCTGAATCATGCCGCTTCCAGCGGCGCCAGTTCCTGAAGGGGCCGCCGCGGCGGCCCCTTGGACCTTACAGGTCCGGCAGGCCCAATCGTCTCCGCAGCGCCGCCACTAGAATGATCGAGATCTGCGCCAACGCATCCTGATCGCGCGTCGGCTCGTCATACATATCCAGCAGCTCCGGTGGGATCTTTCCCATCCGGGCTGCCTTGAAGGCCTCCATCGAGACCACCTGAGCCTTATGGCGCTCATCTTCCATGTCCTTCTCCAGCGTCTGGCGGCGAGAGTGCCGCCCTCTGCATGCCTTGGACCCGCCTCCAAGCCTGTTGCAGGGAAAAGAAAAGCAGCACCACCATCCATGGACTGGCCCTTCTCCTCCAATGGCCACCGGTTCTCAGCGTGATGGCTTCACAGAAGGATGACCGTTTGATCTTCCACAGGATTTCTAAGCGGCATGTCATTGATTCAATCGAACATCGAATCGTCCTTCAGGGATAGGGGGGCTTGGAGGGTTCGAGCAACCGTTGTGCAACCTCCCTTGACGCCCCTCTGCAAAAGCAGCCCGCCAAGAGGTAAACGTGAAATCGATCAGGACCGCTTTGCTCGTTATCTCGTTGTCCAGTCCGTTCCACTTGGCTTACGCCCAGCCCCCAGGCAAGGCGGCGGCGCCTCGGTGCCGGCAAACCTCTACAAGGGATCAGCAGACAGCATTCTTCCAAACAGCTTCAGCTACGCCGTAACGGGCTCCGGCAAAGAGAAGAAAGCGTTTCTCAGCAATGATCCCAGTCTCTTCGGGAACATCGGCACAGTACATTTTGCGGCAGGCGATTCCGTTCTTACGGCGACCGAGTTGTCCGACTACACCAACGCCGACAACGTACCCACAACCAACCAAAAATATGGAGCGCTCATCCAGATTCCCACGGCGCTCGTACCAGTCGTGATCCCCTTCAACAAGCCCGGCGCGAAGCTTGACCTGTCCATCAACGATATCTGTGGTGTCTTCTCAAGCAAGATAGCGGACTGGTCTCAACTATCATCGGGTTTGTCGTCGGGTCAGAGTGGCCCGATCACTGTGGTTTACCGCTCGGAGAGCAGCGGTAGCACTGAAGTTCTCACGCGTTTTCTGTCTGCGGCATGCAAGTCGGTTGATTTGTTCGGGACTAGTCTCAAACAGCAAAGCAACTGGAGTGGATCGGCGCCGGGCTTCTCGATCCAGACGAGCTTCGCCGGCTTGTTCTCAAACAACATGGCGTCCTCAAACTTTCTCCCTGCCGTGGCAACGGGAGACACCTCGCTGCTTGATACCGTCAATTCTGGTAATGGCCGCATTGGATACACTGGCCCAGACTTGATGGTCAACCCGGACGATGCCACGAAAGTGGCCCGCGTGATTGGGTTCTCGCCCAAATATGTGAGCATCCCCGCAACGATCGGTGCCGTTAGTCCGCCCACAAGCGTGTTGCAAGCGCCATTCGTTCATTCCTTTTCAATCACTACGGAAGCGCAGGTGATTCCAGCCAGGATCAAGGGCCCAATGACGCGACATTACGGGCGCACTGGTTCTACCCACTGGATAGGAGTTGGCGTGAGGCGATCCAGACACGATTCGCTCTTGCAAGTAGTTCGACCGGACTGAACAACCCGGACGCCTGCAATGGAATGGGGCGTCCCTAGCAGGGATGCGACATCACGACGTTGGAAAACAGGGGCCGGCTGTCATGCCGGCCTCTGCCCCGCTGCCTGCCTCTGGACAGCAGCGGCGGCTGAACGATTTCAGCGTCGGCCCTGACCGCGCGTGACTGTTCAGGAAGATTGCCGTAAGATCCGTTTCGTTGGGCAGGGTCAGTGTCAGCGTTTATGACGGCATTGGCCCCAAAGCCTTGCAGCACTTGAAGAAACCGGGGGTGCATTGGTTTCGACGGGGGTTGTGAAGTCGCCTGGCGCATGCCGAGGGGGTAGCTTTCCTCGTAAATCCAGCTGCAAAACTCTAGTTGCCAACGACGACAACTACGCTCCGGTCGCTCTCGCAGCCTAAAAACTGCGGTGCGTGACCTTCTGCCGACTTAGGCGGAGCCTCGAAACTGCTTGTGTCCATGCTCGCAGCGTAGAGTCATTATCATGGAATCGCGCTGGGCGGCTGCCTGTCAGTCCGGCACTAGAACACAACAGGCTGGTTCCCGGGTGCGCTTTGCACACCGTGCTGCTCGGGGATGAGATTCAACGGTGAGCTAAGCATGTAGTGCTGGGGATGGAGTGCCTTCGGACGGCGGTTCAATTCCGCCCACCTCCACCAACGAACGGTCCGTCAAGGACCGGAGAAGCCCGGAAATTCCACCAACGTGGGTTTCCGGGCTTTTTTATTGGCCGCCTCGCCTCGCCGCGGAGTTCACCGCCCAGGCGCAGTCGCGATCCGATGCCGTGAAGCAATGTCGACACCACGCATCTTCTCTCACCTTCGACATCACTAAATCACTTCAGAATTTTCCCAGCCTCCCATTGGGGGGGATGTGTCCGCGAAGCCGTTCGCCCCTGGTCGCCATCAAGAGGAGACCACGGAGCACCCGCACCCTTCACATGAAGCCGCGCCCGAGGGCACGGCCTGTTCGACACACCTTTCACAAAGGAACTGTATCCATGCGTACGTCGCTTCGGGTTTCCCTTGCCAGCGCCATCACCCTGGTTCTGGTCAGCGCCCCCGCCTTCGCCCAACCCACCGAACGGGTATGGACGCGAGGCATGGCCAGCAACGAGCAGTACAGCAGTTTCATCGTCAAGTACCGGGACGGCAGCAGCAAGCGCGTTTCGGCCACCACCGCACAGGATGCGCTGAAGAAGCGCCTCGGCATCCAGCAACGCAGCAAGCGCTCGATCGGCGCTGCGCCGGCCCCAGCCGTGACCCACCAGCGCCGCATGGGCGGTGGCGCCGACGTCGTCACCACGGACAAGGCACTGGATCTTCCGGAAGCGCAGATCCTGATGCAGCGCATCGCCGACGATCCGGACGTCGAGTATGTGCAGCCGAACTACATGATGAGCGCGTTCGCCACACCGAACGATCCGCGCTACGGCGAGCAGTGGCACTACAGCAATCCGACCAGCGGTGCGCGCCTGCCGGCCGCGTGGGACCGCTCCACCGGCCAGGGTGTGGTGGTGGCTGTGGTCGATTCGGGGTATCTGAACAACAACGACCTGCAGGCGAACCTGTTGCCAGGTTACGACATGATCTCGTCCACCCGCCCGTTCAGTGATTGGCAATGCATCATCGGGGGAATGAATCCCGGCTGTGGTGGCTCCGACGATGGCGACGGACGCGACGCCGATGCCTTCGATGCCTCGGGCATCGCTCACGGCACCCACGTCGCTGGGACGGTCGCAGCGGTGACCAACAACCAGATCGGCGTCGCCGGCGTGGCCTACAACGCGAAGGTCGTGCCGGTGCGCGTACTCGGCAACCAGGGCAATGGCGGTTCCGCCGACATCATCGACGGCATGCTCTGGAGTGCGGGTATCAACGTGCCCAACGTCCCGGCCAATGCCAACCCGGCTGAAGTCATCAATCTCAGCCTCGGCGGCCGCCGGGCCTGCTCGCCGGCCGAGCAGGATGCAATCGACGACATCACCGCGCAGGGCACGATCGTGGTGGTCGCCGCCGGCAACAGCAATCTGGATGTGTCCGAGTTTGCTCCGGCGAACTGCAAGGGCGTGATTGCGGTTGCCGCCAACGATCAGGGCGGTCGTCGTGCGTTCTACTCCAACTACGGCGCAGGCATCCACATCACCGCACCCGGTGGTGAAACCTGGTCCTGCCGCGCGTCCGTCGGCGAGTTCCTGCCGCTGGCCACACCGCCGAACCAGACCAACTGCGCACCGACCCGCCAGCATCCGGCACAGGGCATCCTGTCCACCGTGGGCAACAACGCCTTCGACTTCATGTCCGGCACCTCAATGGCGGCGCCGCACGTCGCCGGCATCGTCGCGCTGATGCAGGCGGTGGCGCCGGTGCCCAAGACCACCGACCAGGTCAAGGACATCCTGCGTCGCACTGCGCGCCCGATCGCGGCAGCAAACTGCCCGGGGGGTTGCGGGCCAGGCATTGTCGACGCCGCAGAAGCGGTGAAGGCGGCCAGCAACTGATGGCATGGCGCAGCGGCCCGGCAAGGTCGCTGCGCCTTCGTCGCGCATCCGATCTGTACACGCAGGCAACATCAGCAGGCCCATAATCCGGTTCCGCGCCCGGTGCCGGGCGCGCTGCTCCGTCACGTACAGAAGGACCTGCAATGAGAACCAGAAACACCGCGTTCGCCGTGGTCATGACCGCTCTGGCCGCGAGCTCGGCTACCCACGCAGCCCCGCCTGCCATCGCCCCCGCCGGCACCGCAACGCTGGAGGCCCTGCTGGCCTGCAAGGCAGGTTCGAACTTCAGCGAAGCCGAGGCCATCGATGCCCTGCAGGCAGCCGGCCTGGCCAGGAAGCCTGGCGGCACGTTCGAGCCGGAAACCACGCCAGTCGCCCTGTTCGGCGGTACCGTCACCCATGCCGATGTGAACGTCGCCGAGGGCGAGAAGAGCGTCTTCGTCTACTTGAACGGTGTCGATCCGAAGCGCCTCGCCAAGACCTGGTCGGTGACCACGGTCAACGAATACGCCAACACCGAAGAGCCCTCGTACGTGAAGCGCATCGACAAGCGCCACACCCTGCACGTGATTGCCGGTGACGATTACGAAGGTTATTCCGCCGCCGTGAAGTGCCAGATCGCGCCGTAACGGCCTGACCCGCGCTACAGCCAGCGTCGTACTCGCTGGCGGAAGGCTGCGTACGCCTCAGGAAAGCGGGCCGACAGTGCCCGCTCTTCCGGCACGATCTGCCACCGGTTGATGTACAGCACGAACAGCGGCACAGCCAGCAGTGCGGCCAGGTTCTGCAGGTACAGCATGGCGCCTGCCAGGACAGTGGCCTGCCCCAGATACATCGGGTTGCGCGTGTAGCGGTACACGCCGTGCGTGACCAGCACGCTCGACGCCGCCGGCCGCAGGGGATTGACCGTGGTGCCCACGCGACGGAAGGCCAGCTTCGGCAGCAGGTTCAAGGCCACGCCGAAGACCATCACCAGACCCGCAAGCAACTCAGGCATGGGTAGCTGCAACGCCCCGCCCGGCTGCCATCGGCTGCCCATATAGCCGATGGCGGCGCACAACAGCATCGCAAGAGGCGGAGGAACACGGGTCTCAAGCCAGCGCATCGCAGCCCTGCATTCATCCTGTTCACCCCAGTGTCACACGGAAATGCCTGAATCGCCCGGTTGGCGGCACTTCCGTACTCCAAACCGACCGCCCGGTATCTTCCGCTTTGACATGCCGACCGCTAGAGTGGCGCCACCGCGCAGGAGGATCGTATGGCAACCACGGGCTTGGGCTTCATCGGTCGCACGACCCTCATCATCACCGTGCTGCTCACCCTGGGCGGCTGCGCCACGTTGCGCCAGTTCGGGCCGTCGGTGCAGGTGGCCTCGGTCACCCCCGGCCAGTACATCGCCCTGAAGCGCGGCGACATCCTGACCACCGGCAAGCTCAGCTCGGCGACGATGGAAACGCTGCGCGTGGCCGGTCTCGACGAAGGCGTCTGCGCCAAGCCCGGCCTGCCCTGCATCGAGGCCATGGAAGGCAGCATCGTGGTGCGCGAGGAGGACAAGCGCTCAAGCCTGGCCGAGCTGTGGCTGCAGTATGCGATGACCCTGCCGGCGCCCAAGCGTGAGTACTCCACCTCCGGACGTGCCAAGAGCGCGATCACCGAGCTGGATGCCGATTTCCAACCGCGCCTGGACGCGTGGATGCAGGTCGCGCGCCAAGCCTACGCCTATCTGTTCTTCACCGAGCGCACCGCCAACCAGCGTGGTTTCGAAGACCGCCAGACCCAGGTGCGCGACTACTACAACCTGGCCGTGCAGGAAGCCTCGGTGCAGTTGTACAACGCGTATGCCACCGGGCGCGTGCACAGCCAGGCCAGTCATTTCCAGCTGGGCCGCTGGACCTTCGTGCTGGCACCTTCAGGCGAGGCATCGCCGCTGGATACGCGTACCCCCACCGAACTGGTACCGGCGGCCTCGCTGTCGTTCACCGGCACGCTGCGCAGCGTGCATCGCCGCGATGGCTTCGGTGCCGAACTGGTGGCCGTGATGGAGGATCCGGCCGCCACCACGGCCACCACGCCGCCGGCCACAACACCCGCCGCGCAGGCCGCCACACCGGTCACGCAGAGCTGGAGCGAGATGCCGTCGCCATCGATGACGGTACTGCTGCGCTTCTCCGGAAAGAACCTGTGGGAAGTGCTGCACGACGACGAGCCGGAACTGGAGATCCACGATCCCTACCAGGTCACGGAAGTCACTCTGCATGGGCAGCAGGTGCCATTGGCCGCGAACTTCACCGCAGGCTACGCATTGTGGCTGGCGCGCTCCAACTTCAGCCACCAATCACTGCGTTCGTTGTTCGGTGGCAAAGGCGGCATCGACACGCCGCATCTGTACATGATGCAGCCCTACGATCCGAACCGCCGCGTGCTGCTGATGATCCATGGCCTGGCCAGCAGTCCGGAAGCCTGGGTCAACGTCGCCAACGAGCTGATGCGCGACGACGAGATCCGCCAGGACTTCCAGGTCTGGCAGTTCTACTACCCCACCAACATGCCCATCGCGATGAGCCACGATTCGATGCGCCACACGCTGGATGAGGTGTTCAAGCATTTCGACCCCAGCGGCAAGGCGCAGGCTTCGCATGACATGGTGCTGGTCGGGCACAGCATGGGTGGCGTGATCGCGCGGCTGATGATCTCCTCTTCCGGCGAGCATCTGGTCGACACCCTGCTGGAGACTGCGCAGATGACGCCGGCACAGCGTGAACTGCTGCGTACCAAGGGCGCACCGGTACTGACCTTCCTGCCGGAGCCGGAAGTATCGCGCGTGGTATTCATCGCCACGCCACACCGCGGCACCGATGTGGCGGGCACCCGCCTGGGCCGCTGGATCGGTCGCCTGGTGCGGTTGCCGCTGACCGTGCTGGAAGACGTCGCCACCATCGCCAACGACGGCCAGATCGATCGCAACGACGGCAAGCACGGCTACCAGATGAACAGCATCCAGAATCTGGACAAGGACGATCCCTTCGTCCGCGCCGTGGCGGACCTGCCGATGTCGCCGAAGGTGCACTACCACTCGATCATCGCGCGGGCCAAGGCCGATGGTCCGCTGGAAAAGACCGACGACGGGCTGGTGCCCTACTGGAGCTCGCACCTGCCGCACGCGGATTCGGAGAAGGTGATCGTGTCCGGGCACAGCGTGCAGGAAGCCACGCCGGCCATCGTCGAACTGCGGCGGATCCTGCATGAAGACATGCAGGAACACGACCGGCAGTACAAGTAACGCTAGGCGTGGCAGCATCACGGCAGCGGTGCTCTGGCCGGCCGGGACACCACCACCGCGGCAAGACCGGGAAACTCAGCCTTGTCCGTCGGACGCAGCTTCGGTGATCAGTTCGGCCACCGCTACCGGCTGCGATGCCAGCGATGCATGACTGGCATCCAGCGTGATGCTGGCACGTGGCTGCATGCGTGCCGCCATGCGCCGCTGGTTATCAGGGTGAATCATGTGGTCAGCGCTGGAGACCTGGTACCAGCTCGGCTTATGCCGCCACGCCGGAACACTGACGGCATCACCGAACGTGCTCGCCAGCGGCGCCTTCTGGGTGACCGCCATCACCCGCGCCTCGTCGGCCTGCAGGTCCTGGCAGAAACTCTCGTGGAATTTGCCGGGCTGCAGCCACAGGTAGCCGTCGCTGTCCGGCGCCAGATTGGCCGCCGCCTGCGGCAGCTGTTGCTGGGTGATGCCGCCAGGGCTCTCGCCCGCATCCGGCGCGAACGCGGCGATGAAGACCAGGCCGGTCACGTTGGGTTCGTTTCCGGCTTCGGAGATCACCGCGCCACCATACGAATGGCCGACCAGCAGCACCGGCCCCGCAACCTGGCGGATCATGCGCCGGGTCCGCTCTGCGTCGTCGGCCAGCGACGTCAACGGCAGTTCCACGGCATGCAGATCGTGGAAGCCCCGGCGATCGAGCTCCAGGATCACCTTGGCCCAATGCGCGGCGCCGCCCCAGAAACCATGAACCAGAATGATGCTTGGCTTGCTCATCTTGCAGAACTCCTCACTTGGATGGGATCGTTGCCCGACAGCCATCAGCGCTGCCTGAAGCCACCCGACCAGACTACGGATCGCCCCTGCCAGCGGCGATGCACGGACTCCTGAAAACCATGCCAAGGCTCCACACCACCGAATCGCTTCAGGCCGGCTCCGACGCCTTGTTTGCGATCTTCCAGTCCTCGCGCATGCACGGCGGCGACATCACCCGCCACGTCGTGCAGCCCGGTGGGGCCCGCATCATTGCCGAGGGGCGCGGCTGCTTCCATTTCATCGAACAGGGCACGGCACGCCTGCATGCGGATGCCACGGTGGTGCCACTGCAGACCGGCGAGCTGCTGTTGATGCCGCATGGCAGGACACATCGCATCGACTGTGCCGGCGACGCCCCGCAACCTGCCCATCTGACCACGGCGTCCTTTGGATTTGATGGCCCAGGCAGCCAGCTGCTGCTTGATGCCCTGCCCGGCTGGCTGCATGTTCCCGGGGTTGACCGGATGCCGAACGGATTTCCCGCCAGCTCAGCCGATTGGGTGGCGGTAACCCTGGGCGCAATCCAGGTTGAAGCGGCCCGGCCCACGCTGGGTAGTGGGCTGATGCTGTCACGCCTGCTCGACCTGTTGTTTGTCTGGACGTTGCGCTACTGGCTGGGAACCTCCAGCCCTCACAACTGCCAGCGTCTGCACGCACTGGCCGACCCATTGATCGGGCGGGCACTGGCGTTGATGCAGGCACACCCCGCACAGGCATGGACGGTCGAGTCTCTGGCGGCAAGCCTGAATCAGTCCCGCTCGAACTTCGCGCAGCGGTTCAGCCTGGCCACCGGCATGTCACCGATGCGTTATCTCGCTGGATCGCGATTGCAGCTGGCCGCGGAGCTGCTGCGCAGCGGAAACCGGCGGGTTTCGCAGATCGCCGGAGACGTCGGGTATCTCTCCGAGCCAGCATTCAGCCGTGCGTTCCGCCGTGCTTTCGGCATGAGCCCGAATGCCTGGCGCCAACAGATGGCAGCGTCGCGCGAATGAGGGGAAAACCCTCATCGCACGTACGCATCAGCCCTTCTATGCTGGCTCCACAACCCCACTGGAGGTCCGCATGAACACGCAAGAGCCCAGCCGCCATCCCAGCCCCGACCCGGCCGAGCGCGACGCCTTCTTCCCGTCTCCGTACTCGCTGTCACAGTTCACGTCGGCGAAGAGCGACCTGTCCGGTGCCGACTATCCCGACGCGCGCCGTGATGGCCGCTGGAAGGTGCTGATGATCGCTGCGGACGAACGCTATCTGCCTACTGCCAACGGCCACCTGTTCTCCACCGGCAACCATCCGGTGGAAACCCTGCTGCCGATGTACCACCTGGACAAGGCCGGCTTCGACATCGATGTGGCCACGCTGTCCGGCAACGCCGCAAAGTTCGAGTGGTGGGCGTTCCCGCGCGAGGACAAGGAGATCGGCGGACTGTACGACCGCTACGAAGCCCGCTTCCGCCAGCCACTGCCGTTGGCTGAGGTGGTGGCAGGCCTCGATGCCGCATCGGATTATGCAGCCGTGTTCATTCCCGGTGGCCATGGCGCCCTTATCGGACTGCCGCAGAGTCGCGCGGTAAAGGCAGCCCTGCACTGGGCGATGGCCGAGCAACGCCACATCATCACCCTCTGCCACGGCCCGGCCGCGTTGCTGGCCGCAGGCGTCGACGAGGCCGACGGTGGTTCGTTGTTCCGCGGCTACCGCATCTGTGCCTTCCCCGATGCGATGGACCGGCAGACGCCGGAGATCGGCTACATGCCCGGGCAGCTGCCGTGGTTCTTCGGTGAACGCCTGGCGCAGCAGGGCGTGCAGATCGTCAATGACGGCATCGATGGCAGCGTGCTGCAGGACCGCCTGCTGCTGACCGGTGACAGCCCGCTGGCCGGCAATGCGCTGGGCAAGCTGGCCGCGCGCACGCTGCTCGACGCACTGGCCGGGCGCTGATCGGGATGGGCGATCTGGTGCAGGCGTTGCTGGAACTGGAACGCGCTCGCTCACTGAGTGCGGTGGGCGCGGTACTGCGCAGCATCTCTGCACCACTCGGCTACGATCGCGTGCTGGTGTTCGCCACCGGCACGGGGTTGGAGCGCGGTACCCAGCGCGTGTACTGGATCGAGGGCGACTGGTTCGGCGACGGCAGCAGTACCGACCTCGCGCGCTACCTGCACGCCTGTCCGGTCAATCGCCACGTGCTGGACAGTGACGCGCCGTTCTTCTGGAGCAAGCGCCAGGGCGTTCGCGGCGAACGCTATCAGGTGGTGAAGCAGCCTCGTGGTGAAGGCCTGCACGGCCTGCAGGTGCCGGTGTTCGGCACCACCGGCCTGGAAGGCGCGATCAGTTTTGCCGGGACAGCGATCGATGCATCGGCCAGCGCGCGGCTGCTGCTGGATGCTGCTGCAGCTGCAGCATTCCGTGCCGCACGCCGGCTTGCAGAGACACCCAGCGAACTTTCCGGACGTACGTTGAGCACGCGCGAACGCGAGGTGCTGCGCTGGGTCGCCGCCGGCCGTCGCCAGGCGGAGATCGCGGCCACGCTGGGGCTTTCCGCTCGTACAGTGGAAAATCACCTGCGTCGCGCGCGCCAGCGTCTGGGAGTGGCAACCACCGCGCAGGCGGTACGCGCTGCCAGTCGGCGCGGCGAGATCGAGGACTGATCCGGGCGAGACACTTCCGGCGGCCTGGTTCGCGTGTTACACACGCCATGCGCATGTGCGCGATTGCAGAAAGCAAGGATGATGCTTATGAAACTGCAACTGGCTTCGATGGCGGCACTGATTGTGACGTTCGCTGGAATGATGTCGTCCGGCACGGCGAGCGCGGGGGTGCCGACCCCGCCCGGCAGCATAACCCGCTGCGAACCGTTTGAAGTGGAGCGTTATCGCTTCCACCAGCATTGTATCGTGACCATGCCCGACGTGGACGGTGAGATCTTCCTCAGCGAGTACTGGATCGACGAGTACGGCAATCCCTATCTGATGTAAGCCCCCCATCGACAAGGAACGTGAGGATGAGACTGCATCAAGGTTTTCTGGCATGTGCGTTTGCCGCCGTGCTGGCCGTGGCCGCACTGGCTCCGGTCGGCACCACGATGGCGGCCGAAGTCGTCGAGGTCCAGGAGGAATGCGTGCCCTTCCGCATCGCTGGCAACGTATTCCACCAGCGCTGCACGTCGTACGTGGTCTACGACAACGGCACCCGCGAAGCCACCGGTCATTACAACCGTGACGAGAACGGGATGATCTACGACCCCTGATCGCGTCCGCGCGATCCGCCGGGCGGCGCCTTCACCGCCCGCCCGGCATCTCCCAGCCGCCCATCCCGGCATACCGCTGCCCTCGCCCTCCATGGCATGCTTCGTGAAACCGTTTTCATGGAATGGAGGGATTCCACGATGTTGTCGCGTTTCCGTCGCCCTGCGCTGTCTGCGCTGCTGGCGCTTGCTCTGCCTGCCGTCGCCTGGGCTGCTGCACCGGCGCCGCTGAAAGTAATGTCGTTCAATGTCCGCACTCCGGCCGATACCGAACCGGGCAAGCGCTGGCCCGACCGTCGCGATGCCATGGTCAAGGTGATCCTCGACGCGCATCCGGCGGTGATCGGCACGCAGGAGCTGGTGAAGGAACAGGCCGACTACCTGTCAGGGCACCTGCCCGGCTACCGCTGGTTCGGTGAAGGCCGCCGCGGTGGCAGCGGCGATGAACACATGGGCGTGTTCTACGACAGCAAAGTGCTGGCCATCGAGGAATCCGGCAACTTCTGGTTGTCCGATACGCCCGATGTTCCCGGCAGCATCACCTGGGGCAACCTGTACCCGCGCATGGTCACCTGGGCCCTGTTCCGGCGCCTGGACGACGGCCGTCGCTTCTACTTCATGAATACCCACCTGCCCTACCGCAACGAGGACGAACCTCGCCGGGTGAAGGGTGCCGAGCTGATCAGCAAGCGCCTGGAAGCCCTGCCGGCCGACCTGCCGGTGGTGTTGACCGGTGACTTCAACAGCGAGCCAGGCGGTGACACCTACAAGGCGTTCACCCGCCTCCTGCAGGACACCCGTACCCAGGTGAGGGCTCCGCAGGGTCCGCGCCTGACCTTCCACGACTTCACCGGCAAGGCCACCGTGCAGCTGGACTGGGTGCTGGTGCGCGGCTTCCATGCGCGCAGCTTCCTTACCGATGATCGTCGCATCGATGGCGTGCTGCCGTCGGACCACTTCCCGTTGGTGGTCGAGCTGGACTGGCCGAAGCACTGATTCTCTGCGGCAGCCGTGGCTACGGCGGCGGCTGCCGCGACAACAGCCGGTATAACGCCTGGTGCTGGTTGCGCGCCTGGCAGATGCGGGCGCCGACGGCAAGGAACACGGCAACGCCGATCAGCCCGAGCCCCAGCATCGGATCGGGCAGCCGCAGGAAACCGATGGCAGCGGCCATCGTCGCCAGCACCATCAGCACTACGACCGCTACCGACAGCCCTGCGCCAGGCGGTCCCGGATCACCAAACAGCATGCGCTGGGTATCGCGTTTGTCATCGCTCATCGCCTTCCCTCCTGGATTCTGCCCCACTAGTTACACCGCAGGCCCCGGTTCTGGCAGAGTCAGAAACGTCATGACTGTGACAACGTCCACAGCACGCGACGCGCTACCCTTCCTCCATTCCCAATCTGCGGAGGACGTCATGGCGCACCAGAGCCGTCTGGCCGGATTCATCATCGACTGCCAGGACACGCCCGCTGACGAAGGCGCACGCTTCTGGGCGGCCGCACTCGGCCTGCAGGCGCAGCCATCGTATGCCGAAGATGGCGCCGAGTACGCCGACCTGCAGGGCGCTCCCGCGGGCCTGAACGTGGAAGTACAGCGCGTCGATCACCCTTCACGGGTGCACCTGGACATCGAGAGCGACGACATCGACACCGAGGCCGACCGCCTGGAGAGGCTCGGCGCGCGCCGGATCGGCTTCGTCAAACGTTGGTGGGTGATGGAAGCGCCCACTGGCCATCGCTTCTGCATCGTGCGCATGCGCGAGCGCGACGCACCGGCCAATCACTGGCCCTGACAGAAGAAAGGGACGGAAGCCACTGCTTCCGTCCCCTGCGGTTACTCCACCTGCGCCACGCTCGGCGGCTGCGGTGATTGCCCCCATCCCCCCAGCGCCTTGTACACGCCCACCACGCTGACATTGACCTCGGACTCAGCCGCCGCCAACGCATCATCGGCCGCCAGTTGCGTGCGCTGCGCATCCAGCAGGGTCAGGAAGTCCTCCGAGCCCTCGCGGTAGCGGATCTGCGCCAGCGACTCAGCGCGGCGTGCCGCCTGCGCCTGCTCGACCACGATCGCCAGCCGCGCCTGCTGCTTGGAATAGCGGGTCAGCGCGTTTTCGGTGTCTTCCAGTGCCAGCAGCACGGCCTGCTCATACTGTGCTGCCACGCCTTCGGCCTCGGCCTTGCTCGCACGCAGGCGTGCACGCACGGTGCCGAAGTCGAATGCTGCCCAGCTCAGCGACGGGGTCAGCGACCAGGCCTTGTTGTTGCCATTGACCAGGCCACTGGCATCGCCGCCGAGGAAGCCGACGAAGCCGGACAGCGACAACCGCGGGAACAGGTCCGCAGTAGCCACGCCCACGCGTGCGGTAGCAGCGGCCAGGCGACGCTCGGCCACGCGCACGTCGGCGCGTTGGCGCAGCAGCTCGCGGGTATCGCCCAGCGGCAGTGCCTTGGCGAATGCCGGCACGTCATGTGGTGCCAGCATGGCGGTCAGCGTTTCCGGGCGCTGGCCCAGCAGCACCGCCAGCCGGTTACGCGACTGCGTCTCGGCCACTTCCAGAAGCGGAATGTCGGCCTCGATCGCCTTCAGCCGTGCACGGCTGCTCTGCACGTCCAGCTCACTGCCGGCGCCCAGCTCCCAGCGCGCCTCGGTCAGCTTCTGCGTATCGCGCAGGTTGACCAGCGTGTGCTGGGCCACCGCAATGCGCTTCTGCGTACCGCGCAGCTCGAAGTAGTTGCGCGCCACTTCGGCGGCGATCAGCACCTGCGCATCGGCCAGGTTGGCCTGCTCGGCGTCGAGGTCGGCGCGCGCGGCTTCTGCAGCACGGCGCTTGCGGCCGAACAGATCCAGCTCCCAGCCGGCGTCGAAGCCGAGCTGGTAGCTTTCACTGAACACCCGCTGCCCACCCAGCTGCGGATCGGGTTGCTTGCGGCGGTCGTAGCTGCCGCCTGCGGTGATGTGCGGGGCCTGGTCGAAACGGCTTTCGACGAACACCGCGCGGGCCTGGCTGACGCGGGCCACGGCCACGCGAAGATCCAGGTTGTCCGACAGTGCGCCATGCACCAGCTGTTCCAGCACCGGATCATCGAACTGCGCCCACCAGCTGGCCACCGGCGAGGTGGTGCTGAACACCGGCTGCTGCGCACCCTGCAGCACCACAGGCTCCTGTACCGGCGCCTTGTAGTTGGGGCCGACGCTGACACAGCCTGCCAGCACCAGGCTGGAGACGGCCATCGCCAACGTGCGGATCACCATGGCAGCACCTCGCCCAGGTAGGTGAAGCTGCCGCTGGCGCCGGATTCACCGATCAACGCCATTTCCACGCTGGAACGTGCGCCTTCGCTGATTTCGATTTCGCCGTTGCCGCCGTTCATGTCGGTCTTCACGTAACCCGGATGCACGGTGTTGACCTTGATCGGGGTATTGCGCAGTTCGTAGGCCAGACTCAGGGTCCAGCTGTTCACCGCCGCCTTGGAGGCGTTGTAGGCCGGGATCTTGAAATCGTAGATGCCCGACGCCGGGTCGGCGTGCAGGGTCTGCGAGCCGAGCATGCTCGATACGTTGACGATGCGCCCGGACTTGGCCTGCTTGACCAGCGGCAGGAAGGCCTGGGTGACCGCCACCAGCGCATACACGTTGGTGTCGAAAGTGCGCTTCCAGGTATCGAGTGACTGTTCCGACGGTGCCTGCGCCGGGTTCTCGATCATGATGCCGGCGTTGTTGACCAGGATGTCGAGGCGGCCATGGCGCTGGCGCACCTGCTCGACCGCTTCGGCGATGCTGGCCGCGTCGGTCACGTCCAGTTGCAGGGCTTCGACCGGCAGGCCTTCAGCCTGCAGCTTCAGTGCCAGCTCCACGGCGGTCTCACGCTTGCGACCGGCCAGCAGCGTGTGCACGCCAGCCTGGGCCAGCTGGCGCACAGTTTCCAGGCCGATGCCACGGGTGGCGCCAGTGACCAGCGCGATCTTGTTCTGATGGGTGTTCATGGATGCATGCCTTGTGAGGGGAAAGCCGCCACCGGCCAATGACCGGCGGCGACGGGGTTCCATATCAGTGGTGGATGGTCGGCTCGCCGTGCTGCACCAGCTGGCCACCACCGTTGCGGGTGACGAACTTGCGCAGGGCCACGTAGAACACCGGGGTAAGGAACAGGCCGAACAGGGTCACGCCCAGCATGCCGGCGAACACGGTGATACCGGTCACCGAGCGCACTTCGGCGCCTGCACCGTGCGACAGCACCAGCGGCACGGTGCCGGCGATGAACGCGATGGAGGTCATCACGATCGGGCGCAGACGCAGGCGGCAGGCTTCCAATGCCGCTTCAACGATGCCCTTGCCGCCCATCTCCAGCTCTCTGGCGAACTCGACGATCAGGATCGCGTTCTTGCACGCCAGGCCCATCAGCACCACCAGGCCAACCTGCACGAACACGTTGTTGTCACCACCGGTCAACCACACGCCGAACAGCGCGGACAGCAGGGTCATCGGCACGATCAGGATCACCGCCAGCGGCAGCGACCAGCTCTCGTACAACGCGGCCAGCACCAGGAAGGCCAGCATGATCGCCACCGGGAAGACAATGAAGGCCGCCTTGCCCTGGGTCGCCTGCTGGTAGCTCAGGTCGGTCCATTCGGTGGTCATGCCCACCGGCAGCACCTTGCCGGCGATCTCGGTCAGCTTGTTCATCGCCTCGGCGGAGGACAGCAGGCGCGGGTCGGCTTCACCGGCCAGGTCAGCCGCCGGATAGCCATTGAAGCGCAGCACCGGGTCCGGGCCGAAGGTCTGCTTGATGGTGACCATCGAACCGATCGGCACCATCTCGCCGCGGTCGTTGCGGGTGCGCAGCTTGCCGATGTCCTCGACCGTCTCGCGGTACGGACCGTCGGCCTGGGCGATCACCTGCCAGGTACGGCCGAACTGGTTGAAGTCGTTGACGTAGGCCGAACCGAGGTAGGTCTGCAGGGTGTCGAACAGTTCGGTGAGCTGCACGCCCTGTGCCTTGGCCTTGACGCGGTCGACTTCGGCATCCAGCTGCGGCACATTGGCCTGGTAGCTGGAAATCGGGAAGGCCATGCCCGGCGTCTGCGCCACGGTGCCCTGCATCGCCTGTACGGCATTCTGCAGCGCGCCGTAACCCAGGTTGCCACGGTCCTCGATGAACATCTGGTAGCCGTTGCCGTTGCCCAGGCCGAGGATCGGCGGCGGCATCATCGCGAAGGCGAAGCCTTCCTGCAGCCCGGCGATCTTCTGGTTGATCTCGGCGTTGATCTGCGCGGCGGTGCGGCCATGGCGCTCGGCGAACGGCTTGAGCGGAATGAACGCCACACCAGTGTTCGGCGTGTTGGTGAACTGCAGCGCGTTCAAGCCCGGGAACGAGATGGTGTGGGCCACGCCATCGGTTTCCTGGGCGATCTTGGCGACCTTGCGCAACATTTCATCGGTACGCGCGATCGAGGAGCCTTCCGGCAGCTTCACACCCGCGATCAGGTACAGCTTGTCCTGGGTCGGGATGAAGCCCGGCGGCACCAGCTTGAAGATCACGCCGGTACCGACCAGCAGGATCGCGTAGACCACGAACACCGCACCACGACGGCCGAGGATGCGGGCCACGCCACGCTCGTACTTCTCCGAGCTGGACTTGAAGAAGCGGTTGAACGGACGGAACACCCAACCGAACAGGCGGTCGATCAGGCGGCTCGGGCCGTCCTTCGGGGCACCGTGGGCCTTCAGCAGGCGCGCGGCGAGGGCCGGCGACAGGGTCAGCGAGTTGATCGCCGAGATCACCGTGGAAATGGCGATGGTGACCGCGAACTGCTTGTAGAACTGGCCGGTGACACCGGACAGGAACGCCATCGGCACGAACACGGCGCACAGCACCAGCGCGATCGCCACGATCGGGCCGGAGACCTCGCGCATGGCCTGGTGAGCCGCGGCGGTGGGCGACAACCCTTCCTCGATGTTGCGTTCGACGTTCTCCACCACCACGATCGCGTCGTCGACCACGATGCCGATCGCCAGCACCAGGCCGAACAGGCTCAGCGTGTTGATCGAGAAGCCCAGCAGGTACAGCGCGGCAAAGGTACCCACCACCGACACCGGCACCGCGATCAACGGGATGATCGAGGCACGCCAGGTCTGCAGGAACAGGATCACCACCAGCACCACCAGCGCGATGGCTTCCAGCAGCGTGGAGACCACAGCCTTGATCGAGTCGCGCACGAAGATGGTGGTGTCATACACCGCTTCGTACTTCACGTCGGCCGGCATGGTCTTCTGCATCTCGTCCATCGTCGAGATGACCTGGTCGCGGATTTCCAGCGCGTTCGCGCCCGGCGACTGGAAGATACCGATACCGACCGCGTTCTTGCCGTCCAGCTGCGAGCGCAGGGTGTAGTCACCGGCACCCAGTTCCAGGCGGGCCACGTCGGACAGGCGCACGATCTCGCCATCGGTGCCGCTCTTGAGCACGATGTCGCCGAATTCCTTTTCGGTCTTCAGCCTGCCCTGGGCGTTGATCAGGGTCAGGAACTTGCTGTCCGGCAGCGGTTCGGCGCCAAGCTGGCCGGCCGACACCTGCACGTTCTGCTCGCGCATGGCGCGCACCACGTCGCTGGCGGTCAGGCCGCGCGAAGCCACCTTGTCCGGGTCCAGCCAGGCGCGCATGGCGTAGTCGCCACCGCCGAAGATCTGCGCGTCACCCACGCCCGGAATACGCGCCAGCGCATCCTTGACGTGCAGGCGCGCGTAGTTGCGCAGGTACAGGGTGTCGTACTTGCCTTGCGGCGAGGTCAGGTGCACCACCATCAGGAAGGTCGGTGACTGCTTCTGCGTGGTCACGCCCTGCCGGCGCACGTCCTCGGGCAGGCGTGCCTGTGCCTGCGCCACGCGGTTCTGCACCTTCACCGCCGCCGCGTCCGGGTCGGTGCCCGGGCGGAAGGTGACGGTCATCTGCAGCACGCCGTCCGAGCCGGCAACCGACTTCAGATACATCATGCCTTCGACGCCGTTGATGGCCTCTTCAAGCGGCGTGGCGACGGTCTCGGCAATGACCTTGGGGTTGGCGCCCGGATACACCGTACGCACGACCACCGACGGCGGCACCACTTCCGGGTACTCGCTGATCGGCAGGATCGGAATCGTGATCAGGCCTGCGGCGAAGATCACGATCGACAGCACCGCCGCGAAGATCGGCCTGTCGATGAAGAAACGGGAAAAGTCCATGGAGGAATTCCTGGGAAAGGCCGACGGCGGGCAACAGCCACCCTGCCCCTCGTCGATATGACGAAGGCACGGAAGGCTGCCGCTGGCGCCGGCAGCTAAGCGGGGACGCGGATCAGGAGCGGGCGGATCAGTGGTTCAGCGCAGCGGTGGCATCACGGCCCGGTGCCGGCGCAGCCTGCGGCTGCATCGCCACCGCCTTGGCCTGCACCGGCATGCCCGGCATGAAGACCTTCTGCACGCCGTCGATGATCACCTTGTCGCCCGCGGCCAGGCCGTGTTCGACAATGCGCAGGCCATCAGCGGTGCGACCGAGCTGGATGTCGCGGCGCTGGGCCTTGCCATCCTTGTCGACCACGTACACATACTTGCGGTCCTGGTCGGTCAGCACGGCCTTGTCGTCGATCAGCAGGGCCTGGAACTGGCCGCTGCCGAGCAGCTGCACGCGGGCGAACAGGCCCGGCGTGAACTGGCGGTCGGCGTTGTCCAGCAGTGCGCGGACGCGGATGGTGCCGGTGCTGCGCGCCACCTGGTTGTCGAGGAAATCGACCTTGCCCGAGTGCGGATAGCCCTCTTCCCCGGACAGGCCGACCTTCACCGGCAGCTCGCTGTCCCGCTCGCTCGGGCGCTCGCCCTTGCGCGCCATCTGGGCGTAGCGCAGGAAAGTGCTCTCATCGGCATCGAAGTAGACGAACACCGTGTCCAGCGAGACCAGCGTGGTCAGCACGCTGGCGCTGTCGCCGGCGGTGACCAGATTGCCAGCGGTGACCATCGCGCGGCCGGCACGGCCGTCGATCGGTGCCCGCACCTTGGTGAACTCCAGGTTGAGCCGGGCCGCGTCCAGCGCCGCCTGCGCGGCCTGCACCGCAGCACCGGACTGGTCGGCCGCCGCACGACGCTGTTCGGCGGTCTCGGTGGAGATCGCCTGCTGCTCGGACAGGCGCTTGGCACGCTCGGACTCGCTGCGGGCCAGCGTAGCCTGGGTGCGGGCACGGGCCAGTTCTGCGGCAGCGCGATCGTACTCGGCCTGGTAGCTGCGCGCGTCGATGGTGAAGAGCACTTCGCCCTTCTTCACTTCCTGGCCTTCGACGTAGTTGACCTTGTCGATGTAGCCGGACACGCGCGGACGCAGTTCAACGCTCTGTACCGCTTCGACGCGGCCGCTGAATTCGTCCCACTGGCTGACCTGCTTGACCAGCACCGGCGCTGCGCTGACCTGCGGCGGAGGCGGTGCACCGGCTTCTTCGGCATGGCCGCCGCTGCAGGCCGCCAGCACGGCCGCGGCGAGGATCGACACGCCGACCATCGCGATGCGATGGCCGAAACGATGTGGGGTGGTATTGGGGGAAGTCATGGCATGCATCCGTACGGAGGGGTGGTACAGCTAGATGAGAACGTGTTGCAAAAATCGGCGCCGCATACTGCGACCTCAACCATGGTCGAGGTCAAGCGACGCCTGCGGTATCGCGCCACAAAGGGGGAACTTCCAAGTGCAGCAGGCCACGCGGCAGCTCGGCATCGCTGCTGTCACAGCGGACGATGGCGCGGTTGTCGCGGCAACCATCCAGCAGCGAGACCACGCGACGGCCGACCAGCAGCGAGCTGGGCCACTCGATGCAGGCATTGGCCGCGTTGGCCGGGGTACAGACGGGGCTGCAGACTTCCAGCATCTGCGCGCGCACGCCCAGCGCCTGCGCTTCCTGGTGCACCACCTGCGCGTACATGCGCAGCGCAGCGGTGGTAATCGAGGTCTCGCCGTAGCCCGCCCACGGCTTGGCGTTGGCCGGGCTGCCGATCATCACGTAGCGTCGTGCGTGCACGTTGTCCTGCAGCAGCGGCAGCAGGTGACGCACCGCGTGCACGTGCGGCATTAGGTCGGCCTGCATCGCGCCCAACAGTTCATCGCCGTTGCGGTCGGTCACCCGGCCGCGACGATAAGGACCACCCATTGCGGCGATCACGGCGGCCAGCGGACGCGGGCGATGCGCGATGCGTTCGGCCAGTGCGCGCGCCGAGCCGTCATCGCTGAGCGAACCCAGCAGCGTCTCCAGGCCCGGCTCGTCGGCGAACTGCTCATGCAGCGCCGCCAGTCGGCCCGGATCGCGACCGACCACCAGCACCGGGCTGCCGGCTTCCAGCAATGCGCCAACCACGCCCTGGCCGACGGCACCGGTGCCGCCGAGGACCAGGACTTCGGGCGTCAGCATCCCATTCACGGGACATTTCCTCCCAAATCCGGGATAGTCCCGATTCGACGCAGCCGGTCGCCCTTGTGCGGGACCAGGCGGATGGCACCGCCACGCTGCTGACGCATGGGCGCGGTAAACTCACGAAAGTCCTTGTGTACCAAGGAACTCGGGCGGACTTCAACGGTCATTGCCAGGTCCAGGCTGCTCTGGCCGGCGTTCCGGAGACGGGCAAGAATGTTGCGCAGGCTCATGGCGGACGGTCTCCAATTAACGAATGGCGCCACGATAGACCTCAAACCTTTACTTGATTAGTCCTGATTAAGGGGAATAATCATCCCGCTCCCGGTCCAATCGTTCTGTCACGATTGTCCCATCCCCGACGTCCAGGATCCCAGACCATGTCCCACGATCTCAACGAGACGCTGATCTTCGTCAAAGTGGTCGAGCAAGGCAGCTTCATTGCCGCTGCCAAATCGCTCGGCCTGCCCAAGACCACGGTCAGCCGCAAGGTGCAGGAACTGGAGACGCGCCTGGGTGCGCGCCTGCTGCACCGGACCACGCGCCGCCTCGGCCTGACCGAAGCCGGTTCGATCTATCACGAACATTGCCAACGCATCGCACGCGAGCTTGAAGAAGCCGAGAGCGCAGTGAGCCAGTTGCAGTCCGGGCCGCGTGGCTGGCTGCGCTTCACTGTGCCTTACTCGATCGGCATCACCTGGATTGCGCCGCTGCTGGGCCAGTTCCATGCCCAGTATCCAGAGATCCGCCTGGACATGCATATGGGCAACGAGAAGCTGGACCTGATTGCCGGCGAAGCCGATCTGGCGCTGCGCGTGGGTGCCTTGCCCGATTCCAATCTGGTCGCGCGCAAGCTCGGCAGCCTGCGCACGCAGGTGTTCGCCAGCCCAGCCTACATCGAACGTTATGGCGAGCCGCTGCATCCGGAAGAACTGCAGTTCCATCGCATCCTGGCGATGCGCAAGCCGTACCACACCGGCAACTCGCCGCGCTTCACCTGGCAGCTGGGCGAGAACGGCGGCGAGCTGCGCGACTTCCCTGTTACCCCGCTGATGACCGCAAACGACATGTCTGCGCTCAATGGTGCGCTGGTGTGCGGCGAAGGCCTGCTGCTGACCGGCGACGTGATGGCCAAGCCGTTCGTTGAATCGGGCATGGTGCGCCGCGTGCTGGCCGGCTGGACCGGCCCGGAAGTGGACTTCAACGCCGTGTTCGCCGGTGGCCGCCTGGTCTCGCCGAAGGTGCGTGCGTTCGTCGACTTCCTGGTCGAGAAGCTCAACTTCGACGCCAACTACATGCTGGCGCAATGCCCGGGCGCGAAGCTGGCACAGCAGCAGAAAGAAAAGGAAGACGCTGCGCTGGAAAGCAGCGGCAAGCGGATCCTGGAGAAGGTGGCCGCCTCGGCGGCATGACCGAGGGTATCCACGCATGGCGTGGATCTACCCGAGCGCGCGATGCCGCTTTCTGTAGCGTCGAAGGTAGCGGCAGGAGCCGCTACCAACGTCGCTTGCGACGGCCCGACGGGGCCGGTCAGGACGACCGGCATAGCCATGCTCGACTGCCTTCCGAACGGCGCCGACCAAAGTTGGCATCTACCAGAAGAGGTAGCCGAGCGTGGCTCGGCTCTACAGGCGCTATCGGCGTGCCGAGCAATGCTCGGCACCCACAAAAATGCCGCCTGCAAGGGCGGCATTTTCGTTCCGGCCGAAGGCCGGAACGGCTCAAGCAGTAACGCGTAGCGTTACTGCTTGAGCGGAATCACACGGATTTCGACACGGCGGTTCTTGGCGCGGCCGGCGTCGGTGCTGTTGTCGGCAATCGGGTACGACTTGCCGGCGCCCAGCGTTTCGATACGCACGCTCTGCACGCCCTGGCCGATCAGGTACTGCGCGACCGAGTCGGCACGTTCCTTCGACAGGCGGTTGTTGACCGCGTCGCTGCCGATGCTGTCGGTGTGGCCGACCACTTCGATCATGGTCTGGTTGTAGTCACGCAGAGTGCCTGCGACGCCGTTGAGCGAACCATAGAACTGCGGCTTCAGGGTCGACTTGCCGAAATCGAAGGTGATGCCGTCCGGCAGGTTCAGCATGATGTTGTCGCCTTGGCGCTGCACATCGATGCCGGTATTGGCGGTGCGCTCGCGCAGTGCGCGTTCCTGGCGATCCTGGTACTGGCCGACCGCGGCGCCGCTGAGCGCGCCGATACCAGCACCAATCAGGGCATGCTGGCGGCGCTCGGTGGCGCTGTCGCCGGTCAGCAGGCCGGCGGCCACGCCGATGGCGGTACCGATCAGGGCGTTGCGGCCGGTGCGGTTCTGCTGCTCGGTCGGGTTGCCGTACTGGTCACTCTGTACGTAGGAGCCGCCGGTGGCGCAGGCCGACAGGACGGCCGCACTCATCAGGGCCAATGCGACGTTGCGGGTGGTGTTGCGGATCATGAGGTTCTCCTTGGTTTCCGGTTGGCCGGCGGCCTGCGGGCGCAAAGAGAATAAACAGCCCGATGCGATGCCGGAATGATGATCGGGCACGCCGACAGGGCCGCGTTCAGCTAACTGACCGGATCACTCAACCCGCACTTTACCCCGCTCCTGACTGCCGGTAGGCAGCCAGCGCGGCATCGCGGCCAGCCGCCAGATCCACCAGCGGCGTACGCGGATAGCCCGGGGCATGCGCCGCCAGCAGCAGCGGATGCTGCCACGGCGCGAAGCGCGCCTTCACCGGCAGCGCCGCCAGTTCGGGCACCCAGCGGCTGATGTAGCGGGCCTGCGGGTCGAACTGCTCGGCCTGGGTGACCGGGTTGAACACGCGGAAGTACGGTGCGGCATCGGCGCCGGTCCCGGCCACCCATTGCCAGCCCATCGTGTTGTTGGCCAGGTCGGCATCGACCAGGGTGTCCCAGAACCAGCGCGCGCCGTGAAGCCAGTGCGCACGCAGGTGCTTGCACAGGTAGCTGGCAACGATCATCCGCACCCGGTTGTGCATGTAGCCGGTGTGCCACAGCTCGCGCAGGCCTGCGTCGACGATCGGCACGCCGGTGTTGCCGCGCTGCCAGTCGTGCAGCTGCGCGTCACTGGGCGTTGCCCATGGGAAGCGATCGAAACGGGGGTTGAGGTTGTCGGTGGGCGTCTTCGGGAAGTGATGCAGCAGGTGGTAGGCAAAGTCACGCCAGCCCAGCTGGCGCAGGTAGCCGTCGATGTCGGCGTCGGTGCCGGCACTACGCAGCCCTTCCAGCGCATGGGCAATCCGCCAGGGGGCGATTTCGCCGAAATGCAGGTGCGGTGACAGCCGCGAGGTACCGACACGGTCCGGCAGGTCCCGCTGCTCGCGATACCCGCGCAGGGCACCATCTTCAAAGACGGACAGTGCTTCCAGCGCACCGGCTTCACCCGGCTGCCAGTGTTCCCAGAAGCCGGTATCCCAGTCCAGCGTCGGTGCCAGCTGGAGATCATCCAGTGCGAGGCTGTCGACCGCGTGTGCCGCCAGTGCCTTCGGTGCGGCCTGCAGCGAAGGCAGGCGCCAATGACTGAGTACGTTGCGCCAGTACGGCGTGAACACCTTGTACGGCTGGCCCTGCTGGGTCGCGATGTCCCAGGGCTCGAAAAGCAGGCTGCCATTGCAGCTCTGCGCGTCGATGCCCTGCTCGCGCAGCATGCGCTTGATGGTGGCGTCGCGTGGCTGGGTGGCCGGTTCGTATTTGCGGTTCCAGTAGACCGCCCCGGCGCCGGTCTGCTCGATCAGCAACTGCAGGGCCGGCAGGCTGTCACCACTGCGCAGCACCAGCGAGGAACCCCGCGTGCGCAGGTCCGCATCCAGCGCGGCCAGTGAACGGTGGCGCCACGCATCGGAGGCGGCACCCGGCGCCCACCCGCCTTCTTCGTGCGGCGCATGGATGTAGACCGGCACCACGTCGTGACCGGCATCCAGCGCGGCCTGCAGGGCCGGATTGTCCTGCAGCCGCAGATCACGGCGGAACCATACCAACGCTACCGACACAGGCACTGCCTTCGTTGTGGAAGGCGCACATGATAGCCAGCGGTGGTGAAGGAGATGCGCGCGCCCGGCCATCCATGCATGGCGTGGGTCTACTGCTTGAATCGCTCCATCGCTTCACTGATCAGCCCGCGCGCCTCGGCGGCGTTGCCCCAACCGTTGAGCTGCACCGGGTTGCGCCCGGCCGGCAGGTCCTTGTAGACCCGGAAGAAGGCCTCGATGCGCTGCCGTTCGATCTCCGGCAGATCGGCCAGATCGCGGATGTTGGCGTAGCTCGGATCAACCTTGTCGGTGGGCACCCCGATGATCTTCTCGTCGTGCTCGCCGCCGTCGATCATCTTCAGGTAGCCGATCGGCCGGAAGCGCACGATCACGCCCGGATGCAGCGGTTCGCGGGTCAGCACCAGTGCATCCAGCGGATCGTTGTCACCGGCCAGGGTGCGCGGCATCGAACCGTAGTTGGCCGGATAGGCGACCGGCATCGACTGGAAGCGGTCCACATGGACCAGGCCGTCTTCCTTGATCTCGTACTTGGTGAAGCTGCCGGCCGGAATCTCCACCGCCAGATTCACCTCCTGCGGGGCCTGCTTCGGCTGCGCCGCCAGGAACGGATGCAGCACGCTATCGGCGGCGGTCACCGCCGTCGCGAGCAGGAGCAGGGCCCCGCCGATGGCAGCCATGGGGACAAGACGGCGTACGGTTTTCATCTGGATTTCCTCATTCCCAGCAGCGATCAGCGCGGCCCTTGGCAGTCTGCGCGCGCGGGCAGTCACGCGGCGTGATGCGGCCTTCGGTCAGCTCCGTGCGCTGCTTGCCACCCTTGGCATCACGGCGCAGTTCGAAGGCATCGTAGAGACGGCCAGTCACGGTGCGTGCTTCATAGCGCAGGTGCTGCGGATCGATGTTCAACACCTGGAACAGCTGGGTGTCTTCGGCCACCGGGTCCATCGTCCTGCGCGCTTCGTCGGAAAGGCGATACTGCTTCGGCCCCGCCACGGTGACCACATACTGCGGCGTCGCGGCCTGCCCTTCACCACGGCGACCATAGGTGTGATCGTGGCCCTGCAGCACCAGGTCGACGTTATGGCGGCGTACCACCGGCAGCAGCACGTCACGCAACGCGGCGTTCTCGCGTCCTTCGCGCGGCGAGTAGAACGGCTGGTGCAGCAGCACGATGGTCCACGGCTGCGGATTTCCGCCCAGTACCTTGTCCAGCCACTGTGCCTGTGCCTTGGCGGTGCCCAGGTCGAGTGCCGAAGTGCCATCGACCACGGCCACGCGCACGCCCTGCGCATCGAACCAGTAGCTGGTCTGCTGCGCGGCGCTGGCGCCATTGCCCGGCAGCGCAAACGTCACCGGCCAATGCTTGCCCAGCACGCGGCGTTCCTGCGGGGTGTCCTCGAACTCCTCGAAATACTCGTGGTTGCCGATGGCCGGGGCCACCAGGGTTTCCTGCGCCAGCCAGCTGGTCGCAGCAAACCACTCGCCCCACTCACTGTCATCCATGTTGTCGCCGCCGCTGACCAGGTCGCCGGCAAACAGGCTCATGCGCGCCTCGGGCGCGGCCTTCTGTGCGGCGCGCACAACGCGGCTGACATGGCTGACGTTCTTGTTCTGGGTGTCGCCGAAGTACAGCAGGGTCAGCGGCTGGTCGGCGGCGGCCAGCGTGCGCAGCTGGTTCCAGGCGCTCCAGCTGCCATTGCCCTGCACGCGATAGACGTACTGGGTATCCGGTTGCAGGCCGTCGATGTCGGCGCGGTGGTGGTGCGACAGCCCGTTCTCGGTCTGCAGCGCGCGTGTCGTGGCACGCACCTGCCGGATGCCCTCGATGGCCGGTGAATCACCGGCAATGGCAATCTCCAGCAGCGGCGCCTGCACGCTGCCGTCGGTACGCCAGGCCACGGCGAACCCGTGGCTGGGATCGACTGCAGGCGAAGCCACGATGCGGTCAGGCACCGTGGTTGCAGCGTAATGGCGGCTGCCCGCCGGAACCTGGGTGTTCGGTTCAGCCGCCGCGAACGACAGCGACGGCACGGCCAACAGCAGGCCCAACACCAGCGTGCGCATCACGCAACGCCGGCTCATGCGCCACACTCCAGCGGCAGCGCCAGCTGCTTGGCGATGCTTTCCCAGTCAAACGCCACCACGCCCTGGTCGTCGTGCACCGCGTACAGCGCACCGTGCGGGAAGCGTGCACTGGGTTGCTGCATCATCCAGATGCCATCGGTGTTGGCCACGGTATTGCCCTGGAACGCGCCGACGGGCTTCAGGGTATGGCGGTCGAACAGGTGGAACACGCTGCGCTGCTTGCCCTGCTCGGTGGTGATCCACCAGCCATCCTTGCCACAGGTGCGCAGGGTCACTCCTTCGGCCTGCGCCTTGAACACCTCTCGGCCGAAGGTGGTGCCGGTGAAGCGCCCGGCCAGGGTGTAGACCTTGAACTCGCTGGCGTAGCTCTCGTCCTCCTCGGCGATCAGCAGGCGGTCGTTCTCGGGGTCGCCCCAGATCGATTCGACCACGCGGAGCGCACCCGCCTCAGTGGTGTCACCGATGCTGGCGACGAGCTTTGCCTCGACCTTCGCACCGTCGCGGCTCACCTGGTACTGGCGCACGCGCTTGTCCAGCTCCGCCAGCGGCGGCAGGATGTCACGGCCCTGTGCATCCTCGCCGTTGTCCCAGGAGTCGGTGACGTAGACGCTGTAGCCATCGGCACGGCGGTCGACCCACAGCCCGTACGGCTTGCGCAGGTCGTCCGCAGCGAAGATCGCCAGCGGAGTGAAGCCCGGCAGGCCCAGCACCTGTACGCGGTGATTGTCGCGCTCCACGATCCAGAGCAGATCGTCGGTCACCGCGATGCCGTTTGGGCGGTCGAACTGCCCCGGTGCGGTGCCGCTGCTGCCTACGTCGCGCAGGTGCTGGCCTGTGCTGCCGTCGTAGACCACCAGCTTGTCGGTGGCCTTGGCAGTGGCGATCAGCCACAGCGTTCCGTCAGGTGCACGCCAGGCGGCCGGCGAATCAATGTTGTCCGCTGGCGTCATCGGCGAAAGAAACGCCTCGGCGATGGTAACGACCGTACGCTCGGTGGCGGCCTTCGCCGTGGTCGTGGCCGCGGCCGGATCGATGCCGGTGGCCGGCGTGCAGCCCGCCAGCAGGGCAGCCGCCAGCGCCGCGGCCATGACGGTGATGCGACGCCCCATCACAGTGCCACCTTCAGGCCCAGCGCGTAGGTACGGCCATACTCTTCCATCTGCAGGGTGCGCGAGCGCGTGCCCTGGTACAGCTCAAGCGGCTTGTCCAGCAGGTTCTGTGCTTCGAGGTACATGCTCACGCGCGGGGTGAACTTGTAGTCCAGCGAGAAGTCGAGCTGGGTGTTCGGCGCGACGTAGATGTCGAAGGCGCGGCCCTTGCCGATGCTGTCCAGGTACTCGCTGCGGTACACCGCCGCCAGCCGCGTACTCAGACCGTACTTCTCATAGCCGATGTGGGCACTGTAGACGTGCTTGGAGGCGCGCGGCAGGGTGAAGTCCTCGCCTGGGCGGTCCTTGATGCCGGCATCGAACTCGGTATCCAGCCACGTGCCACTGGCGCCGACCAGCAGGCCATCCAGGCCCTCCGGCAGGAAGGCCAGCTGCTGCTGCCAGTTGAACTCGGCACCGCGCACGGTGGCCTTGCGGCCGTTGATCGGCTGGGTCACGTCCAGGCCGCCGTAGGCCGGATCATTGGTGCGCACGGTCTCCACGATGTAACCATCGATCGACTTGTGGAACAGGCCCAGCGAGACGATGCCGCTGCTGCCGATGTACTTCTCTACCGACAGGTCGATGTTCTTCGACTCGTACGGGTCCAGTTCCGGATTGCCCAGGCGCACTTCCTCGTCACCGCGGCTGTAGCCCACGCGCGGTGAAATGTCACCGAACGAGGGGCGCGACACGGTCTTGTTGGCCGAGGCGCGCAGCACCCAGTCATCGGCCGCGTCATAGCGCAGGTGCAGGCCCGGCAGCACGTTGGTGTAGCTGCTGTTGGCCACGCGCGGGGTGACGGTGAAGCTG
Source organism: Stenotrophomonas sp. 22692 (assembly GCF_052045015.1). Taxonomy (NCBI): domain Bacteria; kingdom Pseudomonadati; phylum Pseudomonadota; class Gammaproteobacteria; order Lysobacterales; family Lysobacteraceae; genus Stenotrophomonas; species Stenotrophomonas sp. 22692. The sequence goes on along the minus strand of NZ_JBQEMR010000010.1, from coordinate 8,946 downwards.
CGGCCGTTGGCGGCCACGTCCACCTGGTTGCCGACTGCCTTGAACTGGGTGTTTTCCACGCGAACACCGCCGATGATGCGCAGCGCGCCCACATCCCAGGTGCCCATCGCATAGCTGGCGAAGATGTCTTCACTGGCCACGTAGTCCTCTTCCAGCGAGGTCATCGCGTTGCCACCGACGTCCTGCGGACGGGCACTGTACTGGCCGCCATTGGCCGCCCAGAAGGCACGCATCGCGGCCGAATCCATGCCATCACCCAGGTTGCCGTGGCGGTGTTCGGGCGAGGAGGTGCTCCAGCTCGACAGCGCCACCTTCGGGCCGACACGCAGTTCGCGCTCATCCACATTGACGTCGCGGTCGCGCCAGCGGCCCAGCAGGCCGAATTTGATGCTGCTGCTGTCGCCGTCGAAGCGCACGTTGACCTGCGCGCTGTGCTCCTTGTCGTTCACCTGCTTGGGCGAAAGCACGAAGCGGTCGAACGCGTAGTTGCTGTTGTCCAGCCATTGCGGATTGTCGAAGCTGTAGCTGGGCAGGCGGCTGCTCTGGTCCAGGGTGCCGTTGAAGGCCTTGCCGTTGAGCTTGAAGCGCGCCTCCATCTCGTCATTCACGCGCTCTTCGGTACGGGTGTAGCCAACCCTGTAGTCGACCACGGCGTTGGTCAGCTTGTTCTCGCCACCCAGGCTGGCCGCGAAGGTGTTTTCCTTCTTGGTTCGGTAGCGCATGCGCTTGTCGATGGAATCCTTCGGCATGCCATCCAGGCGGTACTGGTCGGTGCCGGTCCTGACCATCTTGGCGTCGTCGAAGTTGAAGATCACACGCTGGCGGGTTTCGGCATCGTCGAACTGGCTGTACAGCGTGCGCAGGTAGTACTTGCTGTCTTCGTTCGGGCGCCAGTCGAGGTTGAGGTTGGCGCCGATGCGCTTGCGCTCGATCTCGTACTTGCGGTGCTGCAGGTTGATCGCGGTGACGTCGCCAGGTGCGGCGTCATCCTCGCCGTCATACTCCACTTCGGTGTTGTCCGACTCGAACTTCCGCTTCTGGTAGTTCACGCCCAGGGCCACGCCGAAGGTGTCGTTGAACACTTCGCTGTAGTTGAAGGCGGCCTTGGGGCTGGTCTCGCCGGACAACTGCTGGTGGCTGCCTTCGATCTTGCCACGCAGGCTGCGACCGTCGCGGTCGAAGGCCGAGGCCGATTCCACCAGCACGGCGCCGCCGATGGCATCACCGGGCATGTCCGGGGTCGGCGACTTGACCACGCGCAGGCGTTCGGTGGAGTCGGACGGGATCACGTCCAGCGGCGCGGCTCGGCTGGAATCCTCCGGCGTGCCCACGGCGATGCCATCCACGCTGACGCTGTTGAGATTGGCATCCAGGCCACGGATCACCACGAAGCGGCCCTCGCCCTGGTCGCGGGTGACGCTGATGCCCGGCAGCCGCTGCAGCGACTCGGCCACGTTCTTGTCCGGGTACTGGCCCAGCGCATCGGAGGACACCGCGTCTTCGATGGCGTCGCTGCTGCGCTTGAGGTCGACCGCGCGGATCTGCGATTCGAGCTGGGCGCGCACTTCGATGCGGTCCAGGTCGACCGCGTCCGACGCCACGGCGCCGGTGGCGGCTACCGCCTGCTGCCCGGCGGCATGCAGCGGTGCTGCGGCCCCCATTGCCAGGGTCAGCGTGATGGCAACGGCCAACGGAGTCTTGATATGCACTGGGAATCCCCATTCCTGTTAAGAATGGGTCTGCACGGTATGTCCGCAAGATTGCATGGCCGTGACATGCGCCTGCGCATTTCATGCTGGCCGTCTCCGGCCCCGGTTTGGGGTTGGCCGCCCAATCCGGCAAAATGGCGCCCTCTCTCCTTTTCCCCTTCCCGACCATGAAGATCGTCGAAGTGCGCCACCCGCTGGTGCAGCACAAGATCGGCCTGATGCGCAACGCTGCGCTCAGCACCAAGGATTTCCGCGAACTGGCCAACGAGCTGGGTACGCTGCTGGCCTATGAGGCCACCGCCGACCTGGAAACCGAGCCGCACACCCTGCCCGGCTGGGCCGGCCCGGTCACCGTGCAGCGCATTGCGGGCGCCAAGATCACCGTGGTGCCGATCCTGCGCGCCGGCCTGGGCATGCTCAGCGGCGTGCTGTCGCTGATCCCGGCCGCCCGCGTCAGCGTGGTGGGCCTGCAGCGCGATGAGGAAACCCTGCAGCCGGTGCCCTACTTCGAGCGCCTGACCGGCCGCCTGGAAGAGCGCGACGCGCTGATCCTGGACCCGATGCTGGCCACCGGCGGCACGCTGATCGCCACCATCGACATGCTCAAGCGTGCCGGCGCCCGCCGCATCAAGGGCATTTTCCTGGTGGCCGCGCCGGAAGGCATCGAGGCGGTCAAGGCCGTGCACCCGGACGTGGAGATCTACACCGCGGCCATCGACGCCCAGCTCAACGACAAGGGCTACATCCTGCCAGGCCTGGGCGATGCCGGTGACCGTATCTTCGGGACCCGCGTCGGCTGATCCGGCGAACCGGGGTCAGCGCCCTTTCACAGCGGAAGGGATCTGACCCCAAGCGCGGCCTACAGGCCGGCCGCGAAGGCTTCCAGCTGGCTGATGACCGTGTTCCAGCCGTCGAAGAAGCCCAGCTGCTCATGCTGGTCACGCAGGGCCTTGTCCGGGTGCATCACCCGCGCGGTATAGCGGCAGCCCTGCCCGTCATCCTCCATCGTGATGACGGCGGTGAAGCCCAGCCAGGGTGACTGCGGTCGCCAGCCTGCGCCCAGCATCGAGGTGAACACCAGGCGCTGCTGCGGCACGATCTCCAGGAAACTGCCCGGATTGTCGCTGCTGCCACCATCTGGGCCCTGCATGAAGGTGTGGAAGGCCCCGCCGGGGCGCAGGTCGAATGCGCGTACCTCGGTGGTCCACGGCTTCGGGCACCACCACTGGCGCAGCAGTTCCGGATCGGTCCAGGCCCGCCACAGGGCGGCACGCGGTGCATTCAACACACGGCTGATGACCAGGTCGGTGTCAGGGTTGTTGCCTGCGTCTACGGCCATGGGCCCGCTCCTGTCGGTGAAGGGTTTCAACGAAATCGACCATGCGGTCGGCGCGCGCTTCCCATACGGCACGTTGTTCGGCCAGCCACTGCTCGGCCTCGCCCAACCGCGCCGGCACCAGTTCGCAGGTGCGTACGCGCCCCCGCTTGTGGCTGCGCACCACGCCGCTGCGCTCCAGCACGGCCAGATGTTTCATCAGAGAAGGCAAAGCCATCTCGAAGGGCCCGGCCAGCATCGACACCGTGCGCGGCCCCTGCCCCAGCACAGCCACGATCGCGCACCGGGTCGGGTCGGCCAATGCCTGGAAGACGTCTTGAATGGCGGGATCATACTTACCCATATGGCTAAGTAATACGCCGATCTGAACGTTGCCGCAAGCAGGCGCGGCAATGGCGTGGTTCTTCACGTGGCCTTGCAGGCTGGAAGCGAATGCTCCGCGCACCCGCCCCCCTTGGAGCTCCCGATGAAAGCCTCTTTCCTGCTGGCCGCCGTCCTGCTGGTCGGCCTGCCCCTGGCTGCCAATGCCACCACTCCGCAGCAGCAGCGCATGGCCGAATGCTCAGCCAAGAACAAGGGCTTGAAGGGGGATGCCTACAAGACTGCACAGAGCTCCTGCCTCAGCGGCCATGCCGCCGAGACCAAGGCCGCGACAACGCCGCAGGAACGCATGCGCAAATGCAACGCCGATGCCGGCACGAAAAAATTGACCGGTGATGCGCGCAAGACCTTCATGAGCAGTTGCCTGAAGGCATCGTAACGGTCGCATCCGGATGAAACGCCATCCACGCATGGCGTGGACCTGCCGCCATCAGTGAAGGCCGGGCGTTGCCCGGCCTTTCCATTACCCCAGGGCGCGTGCCTTCAGCTCGCCCTGTTCGTGCAGGGTCACGAAACGCCCCTTGTCATCCCTGCCCAGCTGCGCCAACGCCACCTGCGGGTCGTGGGTGAAGAACAGCCGCACGTTGCGCGCCAGCTTGTCTTCAAGGAACTGCCGCTTCTCGTCGATCAGCAGCTCGGCATTGCGGTCGTAGCCCATGGTGATCGGCACGTGTACCCATGAGCGCCCCGGGATCAGGTCGGCACAGAACACCACGCCACCGTGCGCACTTTCGCCGGCATGCGCGTGACCGACGATCTCGGCCAGCATCAGCCCCGGCGTGTGCCCGTCGCTGTAGCTGAAGCGTACGCTGCGACCGAGCGCCTTCGAGTACTCCCCGTCCACCACTTCCAGCCGGCCACTGGCCTGCAGCAGGCCCGGCAGTTCCGGAATGAAGCTGGCGCGGTCGCGTGGGTGTGGCTGCACGGCGCGCTGCCAATGCTGCGCGCCGACCACATAGGTTGCGTTGGGGAACAGCAGCTCGGGCTCACGCCCTTCGCTCCACGCCGCCAGCAGGCCGCCGGCATGATCGAAGTGCAGGTGGCTGAGCACCACCACGTCGATATCCTCGTGCTCGAAGCCGGCTTCGCGGAGCGAATCGATCAGCACATGCTGGCTTTCCTGCACGCCGTAGCGCTCGCGCATGCGCGGGTCGAAGAACGCGCCGATACCGGTTTCAAACAGCACGGTTTTGCCTTCCAGCGGGCTGGCAAGCAGCGCACGGCAGGCCAGCTCGATGCGATTGAGCTCGTCCGGTGCCGCCCATTTTTCCCACAACGCGCGCGGCGCGTTGCCGAACATCGCGCCGCCATCGAGGCGCTGCGAGTTTCCACGAATTGACCAGAGTTTCATGTGTCGATTATCGGCGCCGGCTCGTTAAATAATCGCTAGAAGGGAAACAGAAAACCCCGCCGGCAAAGGCGGGGTTTCGATAATCAGCCGGATTGCCGGCCAGCAGCCGGCACGACCGGATCAGCGCGCCGGGACGACCTGGGCACTGCCCACCGGATTGCGCGGGTCGCTGCCGCCGAACAGCTTGTTCGCCTTGCGGTCCCATTCCACGGTCTGCAGGTTGCCCCACACATGGCTGGACCCGCGGCCGCCTGCGGCCACATTGCCCGGCAGGTCGATCTTGTGACCCATCGCCTGCAGCTGCTTCACCGTCGCCGCGTCGAACGCATCGTCCTCGGCTTCGATCAGGTCCGGCAGCCACTGGTGGTGGTAGCGCGGCAGCGCGGCAACCTGCTGCGCATCCAGGCCGTCGTCGTAGCCGAGGATGCCCAGCAGCACCATGGTGATGATGCGGCTGCCACCCGGGGTGCCCAGCACCACCACCTTGTCGGCGTTCTCCATGAAGGTCGGGGTCATCGAGCTGAGCATGCGCTTGCCCGGCTTCGGCGCATTGGCCTCGTAGCCCATCACGCCGAACGCATTGGGCGTGCCCGGCTTCAGCGCGAAGTCGTCCATCTCGTTGTTCAGCAGCACGCCGGTGCCCTTGGGAATCAACCCCGAGCCGTACAGCAGGTTGACGGTCTGGGTGGCGCCGACGCGGTTGCCGTCGCGGTCGATGATCGAGAAATGCGTGGTCTCGTCGTCTTCCAGCGGGGTCGGATTGCCCGACAGCAGGTCGCTGGGCGTGGCCTTCTCCGGATGGATGGTAGCGCGCAGGCCCTGTGCGTAGTCCTTGCTGGTCAGCACCTTCTGCGGGATCTGCACGAAGTCCGGATCGCCGAGGAAGAAGGTGCGGTCGCGGTACGCGCGGCGCATCGACTCCACCACCAGGTGGGTACGGTGCGCCGGGTCCATCTTCCTGATGTCCCAGCCTTCCAGGATCTGCAGCATGCTGGCCAGTGCGATGCCACCGGACGACGGCGGCGGCGCGGTGGTGATCTTCCAGCCGTTGTAGTTGAACACGATCGGCTCGCGCTGCTTCACGCGGTAGCCGGCCAGCTCTTCAGCGCTCCACTTGCCGCCAGCCTGCTTCACGCCGGCCAGCAACAGCTTTCCGGTCTGGCCCTTGTAGAACCCATCGAAGCCACCCGCGGCCAGGCGCTCCAGCGTCTGTGCCAGCTCCGGCTGCTTGAACAGGTCACCGGTGGCGATCGGCTTGCCGTTGCGCAGGTAGACCTCGCGCGTGCCGGGATAGCGCTCCATCACTTCTCGGCGCGACGCATAGCCCTTGGCCATGCGGTCGTACACCGGGAAGCCTTCACGCGCGATGCGGATCGCCGGCTGCAGCGAAGCCGACAACGGCAGCTTGCCGTGCTTGGCCGACAGCTCGACCAACGCTGCAGGCAGGCCGGGAATACCCGCCGACCAGGCACCGTTGACCGAACGATCACGGTCCAGGTTGCCCTGCTTGTCGAGGAAGGCCTGCGGAGTTGCCGCGGCCGGTGCGGTCTCGCGTGCATCCAGCATCACATCCTTGCCGGTGGCCGCGTCGTGCAGCAGGAAGAAGCCGCCGCCGCCCAGCCCGGAACTGATCGGCTCGACCACCGCCAGCGTGGATGACACCGCGACCGCGGCATCGAAGGCGTTGCCGCCCTGCGCCAGGATATCGATACCTGCCTGGGTGGCCAGCGCGTGGCCGCTGGCAATGGCTGCGCCATCGGGGCGCTCGGCACGGGCCGGGCTGTCGGCCCAGGCCATCGGGCTCAGCAGCAGGCCGAGCAGCAACAGGGGGCGGACGATCAACGTCTTCATTCGGATGGGGGCTCCGCGTAGAGTTCGGGGTGATCGTGCTGCAGCTGGCGCAGTTTGGCCAGCAGCTGGTCTTCCGTTTCCACGATCTCCGGGTCCGGGTCGATGCACTCGACCGGGCAGACGACCACGCACTGTGGCTCGTCGAAATGACCGACGCATTCGGTACAGCGCGCAGGGTCGATCACGTAGATGGTTTCACCCATCGAAATGGCCTGGTTCGGGCAGGCCGGCTCGCAGACGTCGCAGTTGACGCAGAGCTCGTTGATTTTCAGCGACATGGCGATACTCCTCGCCCGCGCCTTGGGACAAAGGACCGGCCAGCGCGGGCGCGCGGGCCGGTCAGGTCATCAGCGGCACCCTTGCGGGGTGCCGCCCGGGCCATGCCGGAGCATGGCCGCCATGGCTCGGTATTACTTGGCTTCGACGAAAATGTACTCGGCGCCGGTCGGCTGGACCGCCGCCTGCACGCGGGCGTTGTCGGCCGACTGGCCGATGAAGACGACGCGCACGCCCTTCATCGAATCCGGGGCCACGTCCTTGAACACAGCCTGGATCATGTCAGCCATCTTGCCCGAGGCCGACGAACCGAAGGCCAGCATGTTGCCCGGCTGCACGCCACGGGCCACGGCCTGGGTCGCGCTCTCGGTCTGGCGCTCGTACTTGGCCTGGAAGTCCGGGTCCGATTCCGGCGAGAGGTAGTACAGGAACGGGCTGTTGCTGATGTTGCCCATGTTCTGGATGGCCACTTCCTGCAGGTACTTCTTCCAGCCTGCATCGTCGTCCTTGGACGGCGCGACCAGGGCCTGCTTGGCCTCGTCGACCGGAGCGGCCTCTTCCTTCTTGCAGGCGGTGAAGGCCAGGGCCAACGAAGCGATCAGCATCGCGCGCATGGTGGTGTTCATGGGTTTCCTCCCGGAATGGTGCGTGGTGTTGTACGTAATGGGGTGCGGGTACAGCGGGGCTTACGACTGTGCGGCCTTCGCTTCGCGGACCTTGCGCAGGGCTTCGAGCACCGCGGCCGGCACGAAACCGGACACGTCGCCGCCCAGGCGCGCGATCTCGCGGACCAGCGAGGACGAAATGAAGCTGTGCTGCTCGGCCGGGGTCAGGAACAGGGTCTCGACCTCGGGGATCAGGTGACGGTTCATGCTGGCCATCTGGAACTCGTACTCGAAGTCGGACACCGCGCGCAGGCCGCGCAGCAGTACCCCACCCTGGACCGAACGTACGAAATGGGCCAGCAGGGTATCGAAACCGATCACCTCGACGTTGCTGTGGTGGCCGAGTGCGCCACGCGCCAGCTGCACGCGCTGCTCCAGCGGCAGCGCCGGGCCTTTGGACGGGCTCTGCGCCACGCCGACCACGACCTTTTCGAACAGCGGCGCGGCCCGGCTCACCAGGTCGATATGACCGTTGGTGATGGGGTCGAACGTGCCGGGATAAACGGCGATGCGGCGGTTGGCCACGGTCATGGGCGGTTGCAGATGTTCAGATGAGGTCAAAGTGTAGCAGTGGCGCGGCGGTACAGGGCAAAGCGCACCTCGCGGGTGCCGCCCTCGCGGTGCAGCAGCCAGTCCGGCGGCAGCACCGGCGTGTGACCGGCCGGCGATTCCAGGTACAGCCAGGCATCGGCAGCCAGATGCCGCGGCAGCTGGGCCAGCACGTCCTGCCACAGGCCATCGGCGAACGGTGGGTCGATGAACACCAGATCGGCCTGCTGTGCCGGTGCGCCCTGCAGCCAGCGCAGGGCATCGGCCTGCACGACGGTGACCTGGTCGGAGGCCTGCAGCTTGGCCACGGCCGCGGTCAGATTGCGTCCCAGCTGCGCGTCGCGCTCGACCAGAGTGGCGTGGGCGGCGCCGCGCGAGACCGCCTCCAGGCCCAACGCGCCACTGCCGGCAAACAGGTCCAGCACCCGCGCGCCGCCCAGTCTGGGCATCAACCAGTTGAAAAGAGTCTCGCGCACGCGGTCGCTGCTGGGCCGAAGCCCCGGAAGGGTCGGCACCGGCAGGCGGGTGTTGCGCCAGCGCCCGCCGATGATGCGGACCTGGCCGTCATTGCCCCCACGGCCGCTCATCGGCGCCCCCGGCGGGGTTCATTCGAGAATTTCAGCATGAGCAGGATTGTAGTTCGGCCGGGCTTTGCCCGGCACCCGTTGAAGCCGCAGCAACGGCCGAAGCAACTTCAAAAGCTGGTTTCCTGGGGGTTGGCGGGGTGGGTCCGGTTGCGGGGGACGCTGCAAGTACGTCCATGTAGCTCGGTCGCCGCTTGCTCGTGTGCGCTGTCCTGCGCACACGGCAAGACCAGGGTTGGGCGTC